>CAYLXD010000074.1:0-9309 GCA_964387515.1 uncultured Pirellulales bacterium
TCATCAACGTGGTTGCGCACGCCGCGGTTTACCTTCTTGCTCATCTTCTTCAGGGCCGGTATATCTATCTCCACGTTGAAGTGCCCGCTGTTGGCGACAACCGCGCCGTCCTTCATAGCGCGGAAGTGCTCTGCCCGTATAACGTTTTTATTGCCGGTAAGCGTGACGAAAAGCTCTCCCGTTTTTGCCGCCTGCGCCATTGGCATAACCTCAAAGCCGTCCATCGCCGCCTCGAGCGCCTTAATCGGGTCAACTTCCGTAATAATGACGATGGCCCCCATACCTCTGGCCCGCATAGCGAAGCCGCGACCGCACCAGCCGTAGCCGGCCACCACTGTCTTTTTGCCTGCCATCAGAAAATCAGTCGCTCGTATAATACCGTCGACGGTCGATTGGCCTGTGCCGTAGCGGTTGTCGAAAAGGTACTTGCTCGCAGCGTCGTTTACCGCAATAACCGGAAACTTCAAATTGCCTTTGTTTGCCATCGCCCGCAGACGAATAACACCCGTGGTGGTCTCTTCCATACTCGCGATAATTCGATGCGCTTCGGTCTTTCGACGTGTGTGCAGCTCGTTCACCAAATCCGCGCCATCGTCAAACGTAATCACCGGCTTATGGTCAATCGCTGCGTTGATATGCTTGTAATAGGTTTTGCGGTCTTCTCCACAAATGGCAAAAACCGGTATATTAAAATCCTTCACCAATGAGGCTGCCACGTCATCCTGCGTGCTGAGCGGGTTCGAGGCGCACAGAACAGCGTTTGCGCCACCCGCTTTCAGAGTCCTCATCAGATTGGCCGTTTCAGCCGTTACGTGCAGACAGGCCGAGAAGTTTTTGCCCTTCAACGGCCTGGTTTTTGCAAATCTCTCGCGAATTGCCGCCAGGACCGGCATATCGTTATCCGCCCACAGAATCCGCCTCTTGCCCTCTGCTGCCAGGGATAAATCAGCTACGTCTTTCTTCATTTATTGACCCTTTCAGAAACAATTAGAAACGCTAAGTATAAGACTAACGGCAGGAATTGCAACCTAATATACAAAGCAGAAGCTCAGCTCTCTTTTCTTTTTTTGCCTGTCGCTGCAATGTAGATAACGAACTCGCTCCTGCCATCCAGGCCGAGAAGTGTATTGATTATATCATCGTCATAAGCGCCGACCGCACAGACGCCGCAGCCGATAGACTCAGCAGCTAAGTACAGATTCTGACACACATGCCCGGCATCCAACAAAATATACCGGTACCCTCTTTCCGAGTAACGCCAAGTCATTCTGTCAGTTACAGCAACCCAAATAAAGGTAACGGCCCCTTTTTTGACGAAGTCCTGACCGAAGCAGGCGTATGCGATTTTTCCAGCGACAGCCTGCCGCATCACAAACTCTTGAATCTTATGCTCCAGAGCAAGATACCGATAAACGCCCGCAGCCAATCCATCTACATTATTGACTAAGATAAAAGTTTCCAAAGCGTGCCTGGCCCCGGCTGAAGGCACCGTCCTGAAGGTGTGCATACCGTCAACCACTTTAACGCCCTGTGTGCACCACAATAGATACGAAAGTTCGTTTTTGCTGATAGGCTCATCTCGATATTCCCTCACGCTTGTTCGTCCATCAATATATTTTTTCAGTTCAGATTCGACTTTGTCAGGGCCTGGCAAATCAAATTTTTCACCCCCTTTACCGAAATCGGCCTCCAATAATGGTGGCCGAAGGCCTTTTTGTTGGCCTGATGCCCCCAGGTACTTATACTTGGTTTTCTCAATGAATTCCGGGCCAATCCCGCCGCCCATATTAAAATCCCTCCTTTTCACCGGAAGTTATTTAGCCGTTGTCGGCACAGCTGTGAACTAAACACCAAATAATAAATCCCGACGAGTCGGGATAGTCAATAGACGAGTTAGCCTACGTGGTTTTCCAACTAAGGTCCCATCGGTCCCATCGGTCTCATTGGTCCCATCGGTCCCATCGGTCTCATTGGTCCCATCGGTCCCATCGGTCCCATCGGCCCATCGGCCCCATCGGTCCCATCGTCTCCGTACCTGGTATTAGGCGTCTGCGCTCACTGATGGAGCTGCCAAACGCTCTCAGGGGGTGTTTCGGCTCTTTTTCTGATTTCCTGATTGCGGTATACATTGCCTGCAGCTTTTCAGGCCAATACCTTTGCTTAATGGCCATACGCGCCACGCTTGTACCGTCGAAACTGTAAAGCATATTGTAGTATTGCCTCTTGTACGGATTCGCTCCGCCGGTCCAGTCGTCCACCTGCGCGACATCAATCAGCACCGCTCCCGTGGTGTAATCAATCTGCTCCGGGACCGGAAGTTGCTCTTTAGACTCCGATGGCTTAGGCACCAGCACACTCCCTATATTCTCACCGGGCTTGACCATAAAGTCCGCACTGTACCAATAACCCATCACATACCGGCTCACGGTTACTGTTACAGTCTTCGCCGCCCCCTGTATCTCTCGAGAAAAGAAGCACAATCTTGGCGGTATCTCTACTGCCTCACTTGGCTCGGAAAACTCACTCCACAGAATAACCTTATTTTTTCGCTGTTCGTTCTGTTCGACGAGCTGTTCCTTGCCTGCTATCGGATTGAAGGCCCCTAACCGAAGTCGGTAGCGATAGGTCTTTTGCGCCTCAACGGTATCATCGAGAGCCCAGAATACCAGCGCCTCACGCATTTTGCCAACATCTGTATTTTCCGTGAGTAGAATATTATTCAGCTCCTCATCGATATCCTGTACGGATATTGACTCTGCAGCTTCTCTTTCTTTTTTCCGCTGCGTGAGTTTCTTCTCCCTCTCCCTGTCGCTCCTTTGGGCATCGGCACGTGCCTGCGGTTTTATCAGCCCCTGTGTCGTTCTCGATGTTCCAAAGAGGCCGCCTATGTCCCCACCTATACCTGCAGGCCCCTCTGTCTGCCTCTCGCCCGTTATCCTACCTGCCGGACGCTGTGGTCTTGATTCTGCCGCCTGTCTGCGGCGTTCCTCGAGTTGCTTTTCACGCTCCTGCCTCTTGGTCTCTAACTCCTCTCGCCTCTCCTGCGTTTTTACGGCCGCCTGATACTTCATAAACTTCTTGTAAAGCGACGGTGGGTACCACTGCTCTTCCGCTGATGCGATGCTGTAAGCCTCCGGCTGCAGCAGATTCATCCTTACCTGCGCGTTGTTGAACTGAAGAAGACGAACCTTTATCCCGCCTGGCGGAAGCTCGTCGACATCTTCTATAACTTCAAACATCTGCCTGTTATGGTCAATCCTTGTTCGCGGTACAACTTCCCAGTCGCTCCAGCTACCGTCCACCCCCAATTCCTGTCTTTCAAGCTGGACTGCTGCAAAGACCGGATTTGCAAGGCATGGATCGCGCCATTTTTCTGGGATATCCATGCCATTAAAACTTTTCTGGAAATTTTCGAATAACATTGCAGCTTCGAACTTCGCCTCCACCGTAACAAAGTCAAGGTCATTTGGCTCATGTTCGACCTTGTCGTAGGTGTTTTCTTTGTCGACCGTCTGTGTAGGTATATAGGCCACTGCCCTGATGTACCCGGCCGATATCTCACTTACATTGCCGACAGCGGGAAGGCGATATTTCCTCCCGTCACTCATTTCTATTGCCGGCCTGTTGCCGGGCTGCGGAAAATAAATACTATCGTCAAGATTTCTGAAAGGTGTCTCTAAGTAGGCGATAAAATTGTTAACCTGCGGTTTATATTGCTGGTCCGATTCCGGCTTACGTTCCAATTTGCTTCGCAGTAAATCTGCCTGTTTGCTTATGCGCCTGTCAATATTGCCGGCGGCAAATTTCTTACCGTTGTATTCGACATAATTGGGGCTCAAAAGAACACGCGTAATCAGAAACCACACGCACACAACCCCCACTATGCCCACGATTATTTTTTCAATGTGTGCTTCAATATATACTTCAAAAAAGTTTCCGGTTTTTTTACTCATTTGTACTTTCCCGTTCAGCCGTTGCCGCTGCGGCGAGGATGGACCGAGCAGAACTCGAATCGTCTGCGCCAGGATTTTGGTATCCTATTGTGACTGTCTTCGCCTCCTCTTTCATGTCTTTTTCGCACTCGCTAATTCTTTTTTAACCGATTCCGGCTTAATCTCCTCGTAGCCGCTCTTGTTAAAGAGGTATTCGCAGATTAATTCTAATTCCACCACGGCGTCGTCACCGTAACGGTACAGCTCATGTTCCTCGTCCTTGAGGTTAATCGACCGAATATTGCTTTCTAAAATCGTTATCTGATTGTGTCGGAAGGTTTGCTTTGGGTCTTGCCCGGAAAAACCCCTGAATTCATGCTCTTTTGCACTGCAGAGCTCGGTCATGAACGGCAAGACTGCTTTTGCACTTACCAGAACAACGCACTTGAACTGTACGATATCCATATCATCATTGCAGTATCTTTGTGTATATGGTTCGGTCAGTAAGTCTTCGCTCGAACGAACATAATGCGGCCTGTTGCTCACCACTGTTCCTCTTGGACCTGCCGACGATTGCTGCTTCCCCGGCGTAAAATCTACGCTTAAAAGTCTCTTTACCGGTGATGTCAGGACATTCTGCGATGCTGAATTCATGGTCGCTATCGTCTTGATAATATCCTCGATAATCCAGTAACCTAACTGCTGGTACCAGCACTGTTGGATTGATTCTTCTTTGCCGACATCATAATATTTATATTCTTTCCAGAATTCGTATCCAGCCAAAGCTGTTGGATTACAATAAATAGATGCGGATTTTGCCTTCGCTTGGCAAAGCTCTTCTTTTATCGTGGCATCCACCTCCCCTAATCTTTGGCTTGTCAACCTATCGCCCCATTGAGAATACGAGCCGGGCAGACTTTTGCTCAACTCCGTTTCCGTCGGACACTCACCGGCTTTGATGCCGGCCACTAACTGTTCTATACCGGACCGAAACCGCTGCCCGAACTCCACAAAAATCAGCATGGATGGGTCTTTCGGCTCAGGAAATATCTTATAGCTTAATAGCTCCCTCTCCGTGGTTTGCTTGACTAAAAACGCTATTTGATTGGCGTCTCTTTCATAAGCATCCTGATACTGCTGTTCACATTTCCACTGCTCTTGCGAAACTGCGTTCTTGACCAGTGAGTTGACTTTTTTGCCTCTCTGAGAAACACTTTCCTGTTCTACTCGCACGCGGAGCCTGTTGCTCATCAATTGGGTTAGCACAAAAATAACCACCGCAACCGCTACTATAACAAGAGGGACCACAAGTGATGAATAGTCCTTAATAAGACTCAGCTTTTGTAAAATATCTTTGAACTTTAATGCCATTTAGCTCACCGGCTTAAATACAATCAGAAAGCTACTCCGATAACTCCGAATGTTGTTTGCCGTCCTCAGCCTCCTTCGGCACTTCTTTCCAGACAAACTTAACGTCCAGCCTGAACCAGTGGTCGTTGCTCTTATAGACAGCGTTGCCGCGTCTGTCGTACCTTTCCTTTCCGTCTTCATCAAGCTCAACGACCTTGCTGATGACTTCTTTTGTCATCGGGTCAATCAGGTCAATCAAAACCTGCTCCGTGCTCATGCTTTCCTTGCGGCCGCCCTTTGCTTTTCCGGGCCTGACCTCTATAAAGCCTATACCCGGAGGCATTTCAGCATCCAAATCCACTTCCCCTATCTCCAGTCTGCAGTGTTTTATATCGAGTCTCTTGTACAGCTCAAATGGGCTGTTTCCGTCAAAAATCTCGTCTAAGTGCATCAGCCGCGTAATTACACCCCATTTGCTTTTGTCTTCGATTGCTCCTGCGGGGTCCATCAGCTGCCGTATGTCTTCATAGGGGCTGTACCCTGCTATAGTTACTACAAATCCGGCCTTTTCTCCAACCATCTCCGCAGCCCCATCTTCCGAGCGCTGTTTCGCATACGTCTGAGTGAATGTGGTCATCCCCGGACGAACATTCTCTCTTGTCCACCTATCATATGTTGTAATATCTCTCGCTGTCGTTCCCCCTCCCGCGTAACTCCTACTCATCCGCCTTCCGGCCCTGGCCGTCATTTCTTCGACTTCGAACTGGGCGGTTTCAAGGTCTTCCGTGAAGTATACCGATATGTTCGTCAGGAATATCTGCTTCCGCTCTTTACGTTCAGGCCAGGTCTCCTTAATCTTTTTCACATCACCGTCGGCAAACGCCTTATAGAGTTCCTTCTGCTCAGGATTGTTCTTTTCGTTGGGTAGAGCTGATATTATCGTTTGATGCAGCAGCGGAATCACGTCCTTGTACTTAAAGGGTGCGAGTTTCTTTTCGACCGCTGCCGCCAAACCCAAGGCCCTGTCCTTCTGCGTTTGAAGTTTGCGTTCGGCGTCGTTCGCACTATCTATAACATCCTTAACTTCACGCCGAAGTCTCGCGTTCTCGTTACTGTTATAGCTTATTCTGTCCAGGGTCGTCCTCGCCAAGCTCAAAAGTGACACTACCAGAATCATACCCGCCGCCGCTGTAAAGTACTTGGATTTCTCTGACCACGCCATTGAGCGTGCGATACTCCGCGGAAGGAGATTGCTCGCTATGCGCCCCAGTCCCAATCCCTGAAGCGCAAGACCGTATACGATTCCAAAATCGGAAACGTTCTCATGGAACTTCGCCGCCGAAACATCCGGACCCAGCGCCAGATGCTTGAACGAATCGGGCTTTTCTACCGGGATTTGAAGACTCTGCTGAAGATACTTCAGCAGACCACGCATCTTTGTCCCACCGCCAACCGCAATAATCCTTGTCAATTTGACATTCGGATTGGAGTTGCCGTAAAAGCCCAGCGACCGCTGAACCTCGGCGACTAATTCCGTAAAGACCGGCCGCATCGCCTGGAATATCTGGCGAGCGTATTTACTCATCGCCGCGGTACGCTTGAGCTTCTCAGCTTTTTCAAAATTCAGCTTGAATGCCTCTGTTACCGCCTTCGTAAAAGCGTCGCCGCCCATCGGAATGCTTCGCTGCCAGACCGTCGACTTCGTGCAGACAACCAGGTCACTATTTTCTGCGCCGATGTCGAGGATAACTACCCCCTGGTTGTCTGATTTGAGCAAATCATTGCGGTCATACAGTATGTAATTGTACAGCGCCATCGAGGCCATTTGGACATGGCTGATAGTTATATTCTCTCTGTTGAAATGCTCTAACACTGAGTTGACAATCTCATTTTTTATCGCGAAGATACCGACTTTGTTTTCAGTGCCCTCGCCTTGCTCAAACATCTGCCAGTCCCACTGAACGTCATTGATGTCGAAAGGAATCTGCTGAGCCGCCTCAAACTTGACAATCTCCGGAATACGCTTCGGCTCAACAGGCGGCAGCTTCACAAAACGGGCGAAGCTGTTCTGGCTCGGCACAGATACCACCACAGCATCCTTGCCCAGATTGTTCTGCTTGACAAACTGCCGCAGGCTTAGAGCAATCAGCTCATCGCGTTCGGCTGGTTTTACACCGCCTCCTGTGAGGACTTTGCCGTGCTGGATATTGTCGAAGCCGATGACCTCAACACCGCTCTCGGTTCTGCTCAACCGCAGTGCCTTTAGACAACTGTTGCCCAAATCTACGGCCCAGACCGAACCAAGTCCCGACGCCATAACAAACCCCTTAGTTACTTTTAGGCTCGCAGTCTACGAACTATGAACCATCACCTGTGAATTCACAATTAACCTTGTAGATACATCCTGACAAACATACATTATAACATACTATGAGAACCTTCGCCATAAATACTCTTGGCTGTAAAGTCAATCAATATGAAAGCCAGCAGATTAGAAAGCTGCTCGAACAACTTGGCCTCAACCACTGTGAAGACAGCGATAAGGCCGATCTGGTTGTTATTAACACCTGCTGCGTAACTCATACCGCATCAGCCAAGAGCCGAAAATACATCCGAAGGGCACAAAAACTCACTCCCTGTACGGTTGTAATTGTCTGTGGCTGCCTGCCGACCGTGCAAGCCGATGAACTCAGCGTTTTTGGCAAAAACATCCGCGTCATTGTGGACCGCCGCGACCTCGCTGCCGACCTGATCCGAATCGTCAATGGCAGCACCACAGATAGCGCTGCTATTAGAGCTGATAACCGCTCTGAAATCCAGTATAAAGTCGATTCGGCTCATCAAGCTCATCAGCCGCAACTTCCTCTGCTAACTACATTTAAGGGCTATACAAGGGCGTTTCTTAAGGTCCAAGATGGCTGTGACGGGCACTGCAGCTATTGTATCATACCTAAAACCCGGCCCATTGTTCACAGCAAACAACCCCGGCAAGTGCTTCAGGAGGCCCGGGCGCTTGTAGAAGCCGGCCATAAGGAAATCGTCGTAACCGGTGTATTTCTGGGTGCTTACGGCCAGCCGACCGTCAGACGCAGCCACTGGCCTGGTCAGCGAAACGATAAATTGGCTGAGCTGCTTGAAGAAATGGCACAAGTGCCTGATTTGAAAAGGATTAGGTTAAGCTCGTTAGAGCCGGTAGACGTTACGGAAAGATTGCTCGATGTGATGAAAAATTATCATAACATTATGCCACATCTGCATTTATCGCTGCAATCGGGTTCGGGAACAATTTTGAGGAAAATGAATAGACAATATACTATTAAAGATTTTCTTAAGGCTATAGAAAACATAAACTTACAACTCGACAGGCCTGCGATTACCACAGATATTATCGTTGGCTTTCCCGGCGAAACGGTGCAGGATTTTGCGCAAACTCTCGCAGTAGCTAAACTTGCGGGCTTCTCGAAAATACATATCTTTCCATTTAGTAAAAGGGCAGGCACGGCGGCGGGAAAAATGCAAGGCCCTGTAAATAAAGAAGTTATGAAACAAAGAATATCGGCTTTGAGAAAGCTTGAAAAACAACTTGCTGAGAAGTTCAGGAAACAATTCGTCGGTGAGATTGCGGAAGTCCTTGTAGAAAATGAGGTTAAGAAGATAGGCAGATGCGAAAGATACTACGAAATCCGCTTGGGGATGCCTAACGGCATTGCGGTTTCGGGGCAGAAAACTGTAGCCAAAGGTGAAATTGTAAGATGCAGGATTAATAGCGATGGTGTAAGTGCTTTATTAGTTGATGGTTCATAGTTCATAGTAAAAAAGAATACAGGGGACAAAAAGGTTAACGGCAGCAGGGGGGGTAATACAACGCAGGGTCTTCGCAACAAATGCGCAAGCGAAATCAGGGGATTTTTCAATCAAATGCGCAAGTCGGTCGGGAAAATTGGTAAAAATTGCAAGAAATTGGTAAAAATTCGTAAAAATTTCAAAAAATTGGCAAAAATTGCGCTGAATTGACCCTGTTTTGAGC
>CAYLXD010000075.1:0-9221 GCA_964387515.1 uncultured Pirellulales bacterium
TTTTGCTTTGCACAAATCATAACCGTTGAAAGGATGACCTACATATTATCTAAACAAGGTAGAGATGTTTTTATTTTTTTGATTTTTTGAGCCAGTCCTGGAGGTTTTTGGCCAATATTTCGACATCCCTTTTTTGCATTATGTGTGCGATTATCATCGGTGGGACCTTCAGTTTAATCATCGCTTTTTCGACCCGCTGCCAGAGCCTATCACGCTTTTTGTCCGTATCAGCGAGGTACAATTCACTGACTAATTCACCCAGTTTCTGCAGCATTATCGTATCAAGGTTGTCGTAGTACCGGGAAATTATATCAGCCTGATACTCGGACTCGCCTCCGGCGTAGCCTTTGGCGGAGCTGGGACGGTCGCCCTTAGCCATACCCAAAATTCCTTCATTTTCATTAGGTTCGACAGGCTCACTATAAATTCGTTATCAGCCGGTACAGGTCTTATAAGATTATCTGAGATAAATCAAGCTATTAGTATCGCTTCAGGCACAGGCGGATAAATCCGCCACACGAACCCGCCATACAAACGGCGGGCAAGCGGCGGATAAATTTACTGGCTTTGCTGCGATAAGCCGCTATAATTTGCAAAAATCCGCCATCCCGCCTACGGCGGGTAAAAGGCGGATAAATTTTGGGTAGTAACGGATTGCGGGTCCGTCAAGGGCGCTAATGGCAAGTAAAAGACGGATAAAAATGCGAAAAGGACGGCTGTTTGTTCTCGGCCTGCTGGCTCTTTCGGCGGTGTCGGTATCGGCGGCTATCAGAAACGGAACTATTGGAAACGGTGCGGGCACTGAGCAGACAACCGATTTCGCCGGTCAGGATTTGCATCTGCAGGGAAAAAACCTTGTGAGCTATCAATTGAGCACCAGCGAGCATACGCTTGTCTTCGAAGACGGATTCTCGATGTCAATCGGAGCCAGCCGATTTTCGAGCGACGGTGCGGTTGTCTGGTTAGAGACGATAACGACCGAACACCGCGGCAGGGTCAGTATCGATTATGACGCGGTTGTGTATCTGCAGGGCGGAATCCGAGCCGAAAGGGCCAAGACCACCAACCTTAGCGAAAGCGTGATTGAAGAAGGCGAATCTATGGTTGTCCGGTTCGCAGTAAGCGGTGAGATTTTCGCAACGGCAGATAAACGAGAGGTTGCCGACCCTCGCGGACTGGAGATTTACAAAAAGGCGAGGGCGGCGGCAGTCCCTGTGGGGCCGAAGTTTGTTGTGCAGCCCCAGGCCCTTGTGCCTGAACTGGAAGCGGAGGAAACAAAGCCCATTGCTACCAAAAAGCCGGGGCTTATCGAAGGACTATTCGGGCCAAAGGAGGACAGAAAACAGACAACAGAAGACAGAGGACAGAAGACGGAAGCAGCAAAAGTTGAGAAAAAGGCTGCTGTCAAAAGACCCGGATTTATTGAAAAGCTATTCGGAGTAAAAAAAGAGAAGGCGGAGGTGGAAACAGCTAAACCCAAAAAAGTAGATTCGACATTTCAACCATCCGACGATGCTCAGGGCAGGCTGCGCCCAGTGCAGGCAGGCTCACCACAAGAGGTTGTCCGCCGGAGGACTGAATTTGTCAAGGCGGTTGAGCAAAAAAGAACTGAGAGCGAGCGCGGCGAGGAGAAGAAACCAAAATTCATATATCCGATTAATATAGCGCCGGCGGGCGAAGTTGCGCCAAGGATAGAAAAGACGCCGTCTGCGATTGAAGGCAGGGATATCGCGACAGTAATCGGGCGATTTTACCTGTGGCAGAAAACGGAAGAGGAGGGTAGAGAGCTTCTGCTGGAACTTCAGGCTGATAACGCGGTGATATTTTATGCCAGCGAACAGCTTAAGGTCGGGCAAGAGGTTCAGGGCGGGCCCGGAGATGTACTGGCCAGGGGTTCGGTGGAGGCGATTTACCTCAGCGGCGACGTTGTAATGACAGAGGGACAACGGACGGTCCGGTCGGATGAAATGTACTACGACTTTTTGAGAAAGAAAGCCATTGCGATAAACGCGGTGATGAGGACTTTCGACGCCGAGCGCGGGATTCCGAGCTATGTTCGGGCGGCGAAGCTGCATCGGATTGCAGAGAATGTATTTGCGGCGGAGAACGCCACGCTGACAAGCAGCGAATTCTATCTGCCACAGATTTCTCTTAACGCATCGAGTGTCATTATTACCGATACGACGGAGATTGACGAGCAGCTGGGTAAACTTTCAAACAGCAGCTATGAAGCTGAGATGCGTAATGTTCGTATGAAGCTCGGCAGGCATACGATTTTCTACTGGCCTTTTGTGCGGAGCAACCTTGAAAGGCCAGACATTCCAATCAAGAGTCTTAATATCGGCTACGACAACACGTGGGGCGCGACAGTTGAGACGCGGTGGTATCTGGCCCGGCTGTTAGGACTACGTGAACCCCCAGACACGGACAGCACTTTGGCAGTGGATTATTACGGTAAGCGAGGTGCCGGCACCGGAGCAGAGGTTGAGTATACAAGGCAGGACTATTACGGCAGAGTTTTAGGGTATATTATACGAGACACCGGCGAGGACAAACTCGGCAGGCACAGCAGCCGGCAGAATCTAAAGCCGGCCAATGAACTTCGCGGCCGGTTCTACTGGATGCACAGGCACTTTCTGCCTCATAAGTGGCAATTGACAACCGAGATTGGCTATGCGTCGGACGAGCGTTTCATCGAAGGCTATTACCGGAATGAATACAACGTGGGCAAACAGGAAACTTACGTTCATTTGAAGCGTATAGAAAACAACTGGGGCGTCTCCTTTCTGGGTAAGGTGCGGATAAATGATTTTGCCGATGTGCTGGAGGAACTGCCGACGGCTGAGTTCCACTTAACGGGTCAGTCACTTTTCAATGACAGGTTTACATTGTACAGCGATACGATGCTGAGCAACCTGCGTCAGAGGATTGGCAAGGACCATACGATAGCCATTGATGAGAGCCAGTTTTCGTTTGTGTCACAGAGGGTGGAGCTTGATCTGCCAATACGGTCGGGGAAATTCAAGATTGTGCCGTATGTGGCTGGTGTTTTCGGCTATGATGACCGCAGCGGCTTTACAAGAAGCCTTGTCGACGGCAGTAATACAGGCAGCTTTGGGGAGAAAAACGTGTGGATTGGCGAGGCGGGAGCCCGCGTGTCGATGCAACCATTCTGGAAGGTTTATCCGAACGTTAAGTCCCGCCTGTGGGACTTGAACCAGCTTCGGCATATAGTAAGGCCGCACCTGACGGCTGCATTTTTTGCCGAGAGCGATTCGGTTGTTGAGCAGCGTGATACGCTGAATTTTGGGATTTCTCAGCGTTTGCAAACCAAGAGAAGGGCACATGGCGTCAGCCAGCGTGATGAGAGGACACGCACCGTCGACTGGATGCGGCTGGATACGGACTTTACGCTGGTGAGCAACCCAGAAAGTGCAGGTGCCAACATCGGTCCTGACAGGTTTATCTGGAACCGGCCGATTGTTCCGCTGCGAGTATTGTCGGCACCTGAGATTTTTAGCGGCGACCTTATTAACAACCTGCACAGATTCGAGATGTACGGGCCAAGACGCAATTACTTCAGTGCCGACTATATGTGGCGTATGAGTGATACATCGATGATACTGAGCGACCTAAACTACGATATACAAAGTGGTGTAGTGCAGCAGTTTAATATCGGGCTGGTGCATCTGCGCTGGCCTAATCTGAGCCTCTATATCGGCAACAGATACTTAAGCCGAATTGAGATTCTGGATGAGAAAGGCTCCAGTGCGTTTACCTTTGCCGCAACTTACATGCTCGACCCCCGCTATACGATTGTTTTCGCTCAGCAGTTTGATTTCGACTATGGGGCAAATATACGAAGCGATATAACGCTAATCAGGCGGTACCACAGGCTCTATTGGGCAATTACCTTCAGTGCAGACGCGTCGTTGGACAGACAAGCAGTTGTTTTTAGCGTATGGCCGGAGGGCATTAAAGAACTTGCGATTGGTCCAAGAGGGTATATGGGATTGGGAAGAGCAGGAGGTTATTGATACGGTCAGCGCAGGATATTGGCTGAGGCGAACACTTCAGACGGCATTCTTTGGATAATTTAAAGGAGGTTATTATGGCACTTGTTAACACAAAGAAGATGTTTGAGATGGCGTACAAGAATGGGTACGCAATCGGGGCGTTCAACGTGAACAATATGGAGATGACGCAGGGCATTGTCGAGGCTGTGGCACAAGAGAAGTCTCCACTCATTCTGCAGGTATCGAGAGGTGCACGCAAATATGCTGGTATAAGCTATCTGCGGGCTATTATAGATACAGCGGTTACAGAAAACCCTGATATCCCCATCGTGATGCACTTAGACCACGGTGATACATTCGAGACGTGCAAGCAATTTGTCGATGACGGCTTTACCTCGGTGATGATAGATGCCTCGTCGAAACCGTTTGAAGAGAACATAAAAATTACGAAGCAGGTGGTTGAATACGCGCACGACCACGGCGTTGTGGTCGAGGCGGAATTAGGCCAGCTGGGCGGTATCGAAGAGGATGTTGTCGGTGTCGAGGATATAAGAAAACATCTTGCGGACCCTGCTCAGGTGGAAGAGTTCGTAGCAAAAAGCGGCTGTGATTCGTTGGCGGTTGCCTGCGGTACGAGTCACGGGGCGTATAAATTCAAGAGTGAACCCAAGCTGGCTTTCGATATTATACAGGAAATAGCGGAGAGGCTGCCGGGATTTCCGCTGGTTATGCACGGCTCAAGCAGCGTACCACGTGAGTTTATAGACCTTATTAACAAGTACGGCGGCAATATGCCGAACGCAATGGGCGTGCCGGAGGAAGCTGTCGGCAAAGCGGCAAAGATGGCAATTTGTAAGGTCAACATCGATACCGATTTGCGGCTGGCGGTAACCGCCAAGATAAGGCAGGTTTGTGTCGAGAAACCCAGCGAGTTTGACCCGCGTAAATTCCTCGGCCCCGGCAGGGAGGCAATTAAAGAGATGGTCAGGCATAAGCTGCACGTTTTGGGCTGTGCGGGTAAGGCGGCGGAGTGTGCGTGAAGATTCGTTAACCGGTCCAACCGTTCCCGAACAGCACCGACCCGTTATCACCCAACAACTGCCGCTCAGCGGTCTTTTGCCGTAAGGCATATTGCGTATGAGGTAAGTACGAGATGCGAAGTATCAGATACACCATTATTTTGTCAGCGATTGTTCTTTCGCTGAGCGGCTGCCAATGGTTCGAGACTCAGCCGTGGTTTGTTGAAACCCGCGGGGCTGAATCGGCCGAGCCCAATGTTGTCGAAGTTCCGGCTGCAGCCGAGGCCAACAGTGTCAGAGCGGTTTGCGAATTAATCTACAAGGGTGAATTCGAGGCTGCCGGTGACTTGATAAAACAGTTTCGGCCGGTGAGCCCCGAAATGAATCGGTTGGCAGAGATTATCGCCGAATACGAGAAAATAGACGAGCAGCAGCAGTCATCCCGGCAGGCCGCCTTCGAGGAGCAATTAGATAAGTTAGAGGAGTTTCGGCTCGCATCAAAGACGAATGAGTCAAATGACGTTAACGATGTCAATAATATTCCAAAGATACTGGCGGTTGTTGCCAATGCCTGTGAGTTTGCGGACGAACAGCAGAAAGATGAGCTACTGTCTGATGCATTTGTGCAGCGAACGTTTGAGAAAGCCAAGGCCAAGGCGGCCGAGTTCGAGTCGGAGGGCAAATGGATAGACGCATATATAGTCTGCTACAGCTGGTTGGCTGCAATTGAAAAGGACAACCAGGCGTATCTGGATTATGCGGATGAGCTTTATGAAAAGGCCGATATCGCGGCGTCATTTGCGGACAGTCCGTGCGAGACGCGGCAGGAGCGTTACACGGGTGTGAAGGAGCAGATGTTTGTTCGTGCGATTGACACGCTGAACTTTAATTACGTCGGCCCCATTGATTACGCCGAGATGGCGACCGAGGCCATCAGGCGCTGCCGACATTTAGGCGAGGTGATGTCGGCGTCATTCGACGAGATATCGAAGACCGAGGTCATTGAATCGCCGGAAGAGGGTTCTCTTTCGCGACCCGACAACGAAGAGGTGGCGGCGTGGTCGGCAAGTCTTGAGGTCATCTCGGTCGAAGTGGAACAATCGGTAACAGGTATAACCAAAGATAAGTTTATAGATGTTTTCGAGCGGGTCCTGGCGTTGAACGATACAACTGTGCAGATGCCGCGTCGTGTGCTGATAGCTCAGTTCGCAGAGGCGGCGCTATCGGCACTTGACCCCTATACGGTTATGGTCTGGCCTAAACAGGTAACAGACTTTGAAAAGTCATTAACGAATAAATTTACAGGGATAGGGATACTGATTACAAAAAAAGGCGGGTTGCTGACGGCGGAGAGTCTTATGCCCGACACACCCGCATATAACTCCGGTCTTGACGCGGGCGATGTGATAGAGAAGGTGGACGGCATTGACACAAAGGATATGACCATCACCTGCGCGGTTAAGCGGATTACGGGCCCGGCCGGTACAAAGGTGACATTGACGGTCAGAGGGCCCGGCGAAGACCATACGAGGGATATTACCATAACACGGGCTGAAATAACCGTCCCAACAGTCAGCGGCTGGCAAAGGACCGAGCAGGGCAAATGGACATATATGATTGACGAGGCGAACAAAATCGGCTATGTGCGCATCACCACTTTTGCCCAGAGGACCGCTTTTGATTTGGAAAAGACACTTGCCGGTCTGGAAGCGGAGGGGCTGAGAGGACTGATTCTGGATTTGCGATTCAACAGCGGAGGGCTGCTTAACAGCGCTATCGAGGTGACGGACAAATTTATCGAAGAAGGTCTGATAGTCAGCACGCGTCCACGGTTCGGCGTCAGTACCTATGCGCTGGCACGCAAGGCAAGGACCCACTCCGGTTATCCGCTGGTTATATTGATAAACTCCGGCTCGGCGAGCGCTTCGGAGATTGTGGCTGGGGCACTGGCAGACAAGAAGCATGAACGGGCGATACTGGTCGGCGAAAGGACACACGGAAAGGGCAGCGTGCAAACAACAACACACTACCCCGGCGAAGGCTCACAGCTAAAATATACGATGGCTTACTGGTATCTGCCTTCGGGGGTGCGTGTGCCAAATCACGATGAGGTTAAAAAGGCAGGCCTAAAGAATTGGGGCATTGCCCCGGACATCGAGGTGAAATTAACAAGTAATGACCTTAAGAAACTACTGGATGTGCAAAGAAATAACCAGGTGTTAGTTAAAGCCGACCATGACAACAGCGCCCGGCCGGTGAAAAGACATACGCTTAAAGAGAGCCTTGAGGCCGACCCGCAGATGATGGTTGCTCTTTTGGTTCTTAAGAGTAAACTGATTGAGGCCGGGGCTCCGGTTTCAAGCGTATCAAGCGTAAATTGACTTTTTAGCGGAAAGGACGTGCGGAGTTGACAACCACAGAAGAAAACAACAAGTTCCAACGACAAAGGAAAGAGAAGCTATCTCGCATTAAAGAACTTGGTATCGACCCTTATGGCGGCAAGTATGAGGGAACTAAACCGGCTGCGAATATCAAGGATAGCTTTACGGAGGGCAAAGACAGCCAGCGGGCCAAATGCGCCGGAAGGATTGTTCTGCTGCGCGATATCGGCAAGCTGATATTTATTACGCTGCGTGACTGGAGCGGGACAATCCAGGTGGGTCTGAGTAAAAAGCTGCTGGGTGAGGACGCACAAGGCTGGCCTCTTGCCAAGCTGCTCGAACTCGGCGATATAATCGGCGCAGCCGGTCAACTGGGAAAGACCAAAACAGGCGAAATTACTATATGGGCCGACAATCTGACACTGCTGAGTAAATCACTGATGCAGCCGCCGGAGAAATTTCACGGCCTTGCGGACGTTGATTTGCGTTACCGGCAAAGATACGTAGATTTGTGGGCGAACTCCGAAGTGATGGAGCGGTTCAGGAAACGCAGTGCCATCATCTCGTCGATTCGTGAGTTTCTCAAGGAGCGCGGCTTTCTGGAAGTTGAGACCCCTATGATGCAATCAATACCGGGCGGAGCGGCAGCAAAGCCCTTTACGACACATCACAACAGTCTAAATATGGATTTGTTCCTGCGGATTGCTCCGGAGCTGTTTTTGAAAAGGCTGTTAGTCGGCGGGATGGAAAAGGTGTTCGAGATAAACCGAAACTTTCGCAATGAGGGTCTGAGCCGCCAACATAATCCGGAATTTACTATGCTCGAACTGTATCAGGCGTACGCTGATTATTTTACGGTAATGGATTTAACGGAAGAGCTCATCTGTTCGCTGGTGGAAAAGTACTGCGAGGGTAAGCAGGTTGAATTCGACGATATGCAAATAGACTTCAGCAGACCCTGGCGGCGGGTCAAATACGCGGAACTGCTGAAAGAATACAGCGGATGCAGTATTGAGGATGTAAAAGCCATCAGGAAAAAAGGGGGCAAATTAGGCCTGGATGAAGCGGATATGGATGATGCGGTGGTTATCAATAAGGTGTTCGAGGGCACCGTCGAGGACAATCTTATCAACCCGACGTTTGTTCTTGACTGGCCGGCGGCACTTTGTCCTTTGACCAGACGTAAGAAGGACGAGCCGAGATACGCCGAGCGGTTCGAATTGTTCGTCGGCAGAATGGAAATGGCAAACGCCTACACGGAACTGAACGACCCCGCCGTCCAGGAAGAGAACTTCAAAATACAGCTTCGCGGACAGGAAGAATCGATGGCGAGAATGGACGCTGATTTTATAACGGCACTGAAATACGGTATGCCGCCGGCGGGCGGACTGGGGATTGGAATTGACCGACTGATAATGGTTCTGACCGGTGTGACGAGTATCCGTGACGTGGTGCTGTTTCCGCTTTTGAAACCTCATGGGAAATAACCACAAAGACACGAAGAAAAAAGTTAATGGGTTGCGTTGAACGGTTGCGGTTGCGCGGCTCGTATCGGCTGCGTCAAACGTAAAGCGTTATGGAATACAAGAAACCTATTAGAAGTTTTCATAATTTAGAGGTTTATCAAATTGCTTATCAGGCAATGCTTGACGCATTCAAGCATATTTTGCCGACACTGCCGGTCGAGGAGAAATACGATTTGGTTGACCAGATTAGTCGTTCAACCAAAGCCATTCCGCGTTTGATAGCGGAGGGTCACTCTAAAAGGCATCAGAAAAAAGGATTTCAAAAATACCTGGATGATG
>CAYLXD010000076.1:0-9154 GCA_964387515.1 uncultured Pirellulales bacterium
CGAAAACGATTGTCTCGCGTTCGGCCCGGGTGTTGGTGTCAGCGGCGCACTTCGGACAGTTCTTGAAGCGCTGCTCGGCCAGGAAAAGCTGAAACTAATCATAGATGCCGACGGCCTTAATAACCTCGCTTTAATAAAGGATTGGCCCGCCAAAACGAAGGGCGGTCTAATCGTTACGCCTCATCCAGGCGAGATGAAAAGACTATGGTCGGGATTGTTCAGAGAGCCATTGCCGCCGGAAAGACAAAATCAGGCGGCCCAATTAGCGCATCGCAGCAAAACAGTGGTGGTTCTAAAAGGGGCGGGAACAGTCGTTACTGATGGACAAAAAGTTTATATCAATAAAACCGGCAATCCCGGTATGGCCACAGCCGGCTCAGGTGACGTGCTGACCGGTGTTATGACGGCTCTCCTCGGCCAGGGTCTGAGCAGCTTCGATGCCGCAGTCCTGGCTGTTTACATTCACGGATTAGCCGGTGACATCGCAGCAGAAAGAACAGGTCAGATAAGCTTAATTGCCACCGACATAATTCAATCTTTGCCTGATGCTTTCCTGAAGCGTAAGTGAGTGTTTTTGCAGCAGGCGCGCTCGAGTTTTTTAGGCAAAGCGCTTTTAGGCACCACGTTCGTGTGGTGGGATTTCCCGCATTATGTTTTAGGCTGTCTTATCGGGTGGCTTTGCATGCGGGCAATCTCGAAGAAATCCGAGGGGCCGGAGCTGCCGTAGGTCCTATAATAGTTGACCAGTTTTATCACTGTCAGGTCTGTGGCAGGGGCGGTACCGCCCATATTATTCAAGAAAATCCTGCCGAAAGTCCGAAAGAATAGATAGTTATGAGGCACCAGTAGTGCAGGTACTAAAAATGGAAACAATCACAGAGCAAGAGATTTTTGAGGACTCAATTCCAAGGCTGCAGCTTGAAAGAACGCTCGTGCCTATCGACGAGTTTGCGGCCCGTGAGGGCGTTTCGAGAAGCGCTGTGGATGACTGGGCAAATATGGGACTCGTGCAGATAAGAAGACATAAGGGCGAAACGTTCGTTGTTGACGTACCGCCCGGTCCGTACGGCGATTCCTGCGGTGTTCTTAGCGACCGGCAGCAGCCAGACTACAGAAACGCGCCGCCGAGGCCCACAGGTATCTGGCAGCTCGCGCTAACTGTCTCGGTGGTATGCGCTTTTGCAGCTGTCCTGGCGAGTCTCTGGTTGTACGCCGACCGGCAGGGGCTGCTTGACAGTATCACGCTGGCATACGAAAGGATTGACAAAGCGGACGGGTACTTCACGCGCACTGAACAACAGGCGCAAACTTTGCAAACCCAGCTCGACGAGACGAGGGTGGAACTCGACCAGCTTAAAGGTCAGCTTATTCGGTCGCAGGCTGAAGTAAGGGATGTTCACAACCAACTCAATAGCGCCAGGCAAAACCTGGGCGCCATTCGCCAGTACAATGCCGAGGCGGCACAGCAACTGAACGAACAAATCGAAAGACTAACGGAGCTGACAGACGAGGTGAGCGAAGGCCGCTAATGGCTGCTTTGGCCGCTGTTGTTGCCTGCCGGGAGGTTCAGCATTCCAAGCAATTTCCAGCCTGCCGGCAGAGCCACCGCCGCCAATACTATCTTTAAAATATCACCAACAATAAAAGGATATAAACCCACAGCCAGCACAGATTTATTAACACCCATCAGCAGACACAGCCAACCCAGGGCGAAAGCATACATGGCTATGCTGCCGAAAACCATCGCTAAAATGGTTGTCCCGACTCGCCGGTCCCATCCCTGCTCCGCCAGCAAACCTGTGGTGTAGGCAGCGGCGACGAAACCAACCAGATACCCACCTGACGGCCCCAATAGCATCGCAAATCCACTTCTGCCCAGTGCAAATACAGGTAATCCTGCAAGTCCCTCGATTATGTATGCAAGCACACACAGACTGCCCCGCCGGCTGCCGAAGAGCGCCCCTATCATCAGTACCGCAAAGGTCTGGGCTGTGATGGGCACAGGACCGATGGGGATTGCCAGATGAGCACATAATCCAATGAGAAACGAGCCGCCGACTATCAAAGCTGCATCATAAAGCCACGCGAGTCTCCTCCCACAAGGCCGAAAAACATCCGCGGCAGTCACATTTGCCAACATAAGCAGACCCTTACAAAAAAGCAGGAAATCCAAAAATATCAGCAGCCATTGTATAGTTAGAGGCAGGGTGGGTCAACAGCGCAGCCGGATTAGGAGCCCCCGGCGGAAACGGCCCGCCAAGCCCTGTTTTAACGGCATCTCGCGGTAAGTAGTGCCGGCAAGGTTGGCATTGCTGGCGATGCCGGGGATTTTCACAGGATATTTGCAGGGAATTTTTGCCCTCATAAAAAAGTACGTTTCAAGAAAAATGGGCCGTCAGACCGATAAATATTTAGTATAATATATTAGGGGGTAAGAGCTGTCGAGCACCCTGTTGGTTAATGAATATCAGGCTGAACCGGTAGGAATGGGTGATGCAGGGGGAAGTCAATGCTCCACGGGCGATTTTGAGTCCTCACAGAGGATTTGGAAGTAGAAATTTGTCGTGCCGTATTTAAAGGGGCTTGCGAGACAGCCAGAAGTTCCGGGGGAAACCATGAAAAAGGTTCTGGTGATAGAAGATAACCCGATCAATTCATATCTAATCGAGTCTATCTTGAAGGGGAAAGGCTATATAGTAACACAAACCGCAAGTGCCGTCAGGGGCATAGAACTCGCTGCGAAAGAGACGCCGGAACTTATAATCGTTGACATTCACATCGCTGACATAGACGGCCTGGAAGCTATGAGAAAAATAAATCTGTTTGTGCCCCAGATACCGCTTATCGCCCTTATTTCACATGCCATAACAAATGAGAGGGACAAGGTACTCAAAGCCGGCTGCACTGCATACATCGAGAAACCAATCGACCCGGATACCTTCGCCGAGCAGCTCGAGTGCTATTTGTACTGACAGCTCAGTTATGACGATGTGATCAAACCTGATACCACAATAACCTGCGGCTTGGTTCACGCCAGAAACGGCCGATAATATGTGTCTGTTGGAGGATAAACACAGTTGAAGCTGTGGCTTTCATTCAAAATATAGGAAGGGATGAACTATCTTAAGTAAAAGGCATATATCGCCGAAAAATGATGATAAGCAGCAACGTGAAGAACAAGCTGGAATTTGGGCATCTTGGGAGGTGTGATAATTTTGGGGAAAGATATTCTTTTTAAGGTTAAATGTTAATAAGGATCTAAATGGAAAGGCACGACGCCCAAATTGGGGTTGAATCCGAGGCTGGCAAGGCTTCAACTTTCTGGTTTACACTGCCGGTGTCAGCGAGTTCGAGGCAGGAGCAAAAGAAACTGGTTTCAAGCCTTGAAGCCTGACTGTTTAGGGGGGTAAACAAATGGACGCCTTAAAAACCGCGGTAGTGTTACTGGTCGAAGATGACCTCGGGGACCGGAAACTGGTTAGGGAAGCACTGACCAATCTGGGGATGTCCAACGAGCTTTACGTTACCGCAAGCGGCGAAGAGGCCTTGGAATACCTGCAGCGCAGCAAATGCGGTGATGTGGAAAGTCCGCGGCCGAACTTGATTCTGCTTGATTTGAATATGCCTGGTATAGGAGGCAAGGAGTTCTTAAGACGTATCAAGGTCGACGACGATTTGTGCTCTATTCCCGTGGTTGTTTTAACAGTGTCGGACGAAGAAACCGATATACAGGAAAGCTACAAATTACACGCAGCAGGATACGTACAAAAGAGAGCGAGTCCGGAGGAGTTTCAAAAGGTTGTGAGTAAGCTGGCTAAATACTGGTTTGAAACGTCGTCGCTGGTGAAAAGTTGATTTTCGGTTTAAGTAGTAAGAGATAATCCGGAGAGTGTCTTTAATCGCTGACACTTCCGGAAGATTTAGGAAGGAGCGGTCCATATGGACACCCTTAAACCGGTGGTAATGTTGTTGGTCGAAGACGACCCTGCCGACCAGAAGCTGATTAAGAAATCGATGCTTGACCAGAAAATAGACAACGAACTTATCATCGTGGAGACCGGTGAAGATGCCCTCGAGTATCTGGCTCACAGCAAATCAGCTGAGGCCGGCTACCCTACTCCAGACCTGATTCTGCTTGATTTGAATATGCCGGGGATGGGAGGCAGAGAGTTTCTACGTCGTCTCAAAGCTGATGATGTGCTGGACACCATACCGGTCGTGATTCTGACAACCTCAGATTCTGAGCAGGATATCCTGGCGACCTACAAATTGCAGGCGGCCGGCTACGTAAAAAAGCCGCCGACCCTTGACGGTTTTCGCGAGGTGTTCAGCCGGCTGCAGGAGTACTGGTTTGTTATATGTAAGCGGGTTCCACAGGGGCAACTGTCATGCACAGCAAATTGATAGATATCCTCGTGATTGACGATGACGCCGCCGACCGCCGACTGACGGAGTTGGCCCTGAAGAGCTCGTTTCATACAAGGCGGTTTGCAATTCAAACGGCCGGCAGCCTGGCGGAGGGGTTGGAGTTTCTAAAACATCAAAGCTTTGATCTGGTGTTGCTTGATCTCGGACTTCCGGAGAGTCGAGGTCTTGATACACTTGAGAACTTTCGCCAGGAGTGCCCACACGTGCCTGTTGTGGTACTGACGGGTCTGCAGGATGAGGAAGCCGGAGTCGAGGCCATAAAGAAAGGGGCAATCGATTATGTAACCAAACCCTTCAAGCAGGATGGGCTGCGAACTCGTATCAGTATCGCTCTTCAGATGGTCGAATTACAGGACAAGCTCCTGTTACTTGCAAACACCGATGAATTGACGGGGCTGACAAACCGCCGGCACTTCTTTGACATACTCGAAAGGGAAATCCTTTGCGCCAAGATAAAAGGCGACCTCGTATCAGTGATGATTTTTGACCTCGACTATTTCAAGAGCGTAAACGACACATACGGCCATCTCGGCGGCGACATGATTCTAAAGCAGGCGGCCGAAATACTGCAGCAGAACATTTACCCGCTGGATGTCGCCGCACGATACGGAGGAGACGAATTCATTATTCTTATGCCGGGCACACCATCCGAAAAAACCGTTCAGGCGGCGGAAAAGCTGCGAGGGATAATGGACAGCCACCAATGGAGAGTGCCCAACCAGCAGATATCAATTACTACCAGCGTTGGGCTGGCGAATTCCGACCACCGAAATCCCCTGAGTTCGCATGAGCTTATCGAAAATGCCGATTCGGCCCTTTATGCTGCCAAGAGGAGCGGAAGAAACTGTGTGGTTTGCTACGACCAGGTCAATCCCGACCAGATGGTGTTAAATCCACAGGAGCGAGACTTTCAGGAGTTGCAGAACAAGGTCTCTTCGCTGGCAAGACAATTACACTCGCATGCCATGGGGACGATATCCGCTCTTGTCAGAGCTGCGAATGCAGTAATCAAAGACCCTTACATGGTCCATCACGCCGAAAACGTACGAGATTATGCGATTGCAATCGCACAACAAATGAAACTGTCGCGGCAGATGGTCAAACGAATCGGCACAGCGGCAATTCTTATGGACCTTGGCAAAATTAGCATTCCCAGCCATATTCTGAGAAAACCGGCGTCACTGACCGAAGAAGAAGAACAGATTGTCAGGCAGCATCCTGTAGCGGGTACTCAGATTCTGGCTCCGATTGGATTGTTTGAACAGGAGTCACGCGTCATAAAGCATCACCACGAAAATTTCGACGGCTCGGGTTACCCTGATGGCTTAAAGGCCAAAGAGATACCAATTGGCTCACGCATCTTAGCGGTTGCCGATGCCTTTGATGCGATTACCTCCGACCGTGCCTATGCCCCGGCACGGTCCTGTGCGTATGCGCTGAACGAAATTGTCATCCACGCAGGTAGTCAGTTTGATCCGGAGGTTGTTGAGGCTTTTCAAAAGACATATCAGGAGCACAAAGCGGATTGGCCGCTGTCACTAAAAAGATGTTTGGCCAGCTTTGCTTAAAACCTGCCGCACTCGACCCCAGGATTACCTGGTTCGCAATGCTTGGCTTTTCGACTATTCCAGGATGTGGCTGAGGAGCATTTTTAATTTGATTGTTAATCAGCGATTATTGATAATCAGGTAGTGATGGTTGAGATACCACAGGATAGACTCTCGTTTAAGTATTCCAGAAGTTCTGCGCCTGGCGGACAGAATGTCAATAAGGTAAACACCAAGGTGACGGTATTCTTTGACGTGGCAAACTGCCCTCTTTTCTCCGACGCCGAAAAGAAGCGAATATTGGCCCGCCTTGCGACACGAGCCAATAGAGACGGCGTAATTCACATCGTTTCACAGAGGTTCCGAACGCAAAGGGCCAACCGGACCGTAGCGGTCGAACGGCTGCAGAGACTATTGACAGAGGCTCTCAAGACTAGGCCTATCCGCAGGAGAACAACCGTCCCTGAGCACATCAAAAAAAAGCGGTCGGAAGAAAAAAGATGGCACAGCCTGCTAAAACAGCAAAGAGCAAAAAAGCATTTGGCTGGAGACTCGTACGATTAAAGTCTTCTCAATGATGCTTCGAATAGGTTCCCTGCGCCCGGAAGCAACTGAACAAACTTTTGTTTTTAGTCAGGTTTCAAGGCCGCTTTGAGAGCTTCGTTTGTGTTTTTGACGAAGGTGAACTTAAGGCCTTTTTTTGCCTCTTTCGGGACTTCGGGAAGGTCTTTTTTGTTT
The DNA here is from genome assembly GCA_964387515.1 of uncultured Pirellulales bacterium. GTDB lineage: Bacteria > Planctomycetota > Phycisphaerae > Sedimentisphaerales > Anaerobacaceae > CAVXEF01. The sequence goes on from CAYLXD010000076.1 coordinate 6,714, forward strand.
CTTTGTGGCAGGATGATGGTCTTTATACCGGCCTGCTTTGCAGCAAGTATCTTTTCCTTCAATCCTCCAATCGGCAGAACCAGGCCGCGTAAGGTTATCTCGCCGGTCATTGCGACGTCCGGCCGGGTTGGTTTGCCCAGGAGCAGGCTGACCAGCGATGTGAACATCGCAACGCCGGCACTTGGCCCATCCTTGGGGATTGCCCCTGCGGGGACATGGATGTGGTAATCGAACTTCTTGAATTTGTCGGGGTCGATTTTCAGATTCTTTGCGTTTGCCTTTACGATGGAAAAGGCGGCCTGTGCGCTTTCCTTCATAATGTCGCCGATATGGCCGGTTAGTTGTAAATTGCCTTTGCCGGCCATTGTTGCGGATTCAATGAAAAGCAGCTCACCGCCGACTGGTGTATATGCCAGTGCGGTTGCGACGCCGGGTATGCCGGTTCGCAGAGCCAGTTCTGATTCGAACCGCACCGGGCCGAGGATTTTTGCCAGTTCTTTCGCGTCTATGGTCGCTCTTTTTTTCCGGCCCTTTGCAATCCCGGTGGCGACGGCTCTGCAGACCGCGGCAATGTCTCTTTCGAGATTTCGTACGCCTGCTTCGCGCGTATAGCTTCGAATTATCGTAAGTATTGCCTCGTCCTTGATAATGAGTTGATTTTTACCCAGGCCGTGCTCGGTAAGCTGGCGGGGAACGAGATATTTTTTTGCAATGTTTAGCTTTTCGTTTTCGGTATAGCCGGGCAGTTCGATGATTTCCATTCTGTCATGCAGTGCCGGTGGTATCGGCTCGGCGTAATTGGCGGTGCCGATGAACATCACGCTGGACAAATCGAACGGCTGGTCAAGATAATGGTCGGTGAAGCTGAAGTTTTGTTCCGGGTCGAGTACTTCCAGAAGTGCGCTTGCGGGGTCACCCCGGAAATCCACGCCGATTTTATCGAGCTCGTCAAGCATAAAGACGGGATTTTTGCTTGCAGCTTTTCTTAATTCCTGCAGTATTCGCCCCGGCAGTGCTCCGATGTAGGTTCTTCGATGTCCCCGGATGTCGGCCTCGTCCCTTATTCCGCCGAGCGATATGCGGATAAACTTTCTTTCCAGCGCTTTCGCTATGGATTGGCCGAGCGATGTCTTACCGACGCCGGGCGGGCCGATGAAGCAGAGTATGGGACTTTTGCCCGTCGGGTTTAGCTTGCGCACAGCGAGAAATTCAAGGATACGTTTTTTGACCTTACGCAGGTCGTAATGGTCCCGATTCAATATACGCTGGGCCTTGTTTATGTCAAGCTGGTCTTTTGTTTGAATTGACCAGGGCAGTTCACAGACCCAGTCAAGGTACGTTCGGATGACACTGTATTCGGGTGAAACTGACGGTATCTTGCTCAGTCTGTCCAATTCACGCAGGGCCTCGGCCTGGACCTTTTCGGGCATCTTCGCCTCTTCGATGTTTTTTCTGAGTTGCTTTAGCTCTTCGCTTTGGCGGTCACCTCGTCCGAGCTCAGACTGGATGGCCTTTAGCTGTTCCTGCAGGAAATATTCGCGCTGATTTTTTTCGACGGATTCTCTGACTCGGCCCTGTATTTTGTGGCTTAACTCGAGTACTTCCAGTTGGTTTGCCAGTGCGACGGATATCTTTTCGAGTCGTTTGACTGGGTCGAGTTCTTCCAGAAGCTGCTGTTTTTCATTCACCGGCAGGCTGAGATTGGCAGCTAAGAAATCCGCCAGAGCGGAAGGGTTTTCTATGTTTTCCAGCAGCACAGATGCTTCTTCAGGGATGTTGGGGCTTAGTGCAATGACGCGGTTGGCAGCCTGGCGGACACTGACGATAAGGGCCTGGAGATTTTTTGTCATTCTTGTTTTGAAGGCCAGTAGCTGCACCGCTGCCTTTAGATAAGGCTTGGTGGCGACCCTTTTGGTTATTCTAAAGCGAGCTATGCCGTGGACTACGATGTGAACCAAACCCTGCGGCATCTTGATAACTTTGAGAACGGTGGCGGCGGTTCCGACAGCATAGATACCGTCGAAGTCTGGGTCGTCAGTTTCGGGGTTGCGCTGCGTGACAAGGCCTATGATGGATTCGTTGGGGGTGGTCTCGACGATGAGGAGTCTGCTCTTCTGGCGACCTATCGCCAGCGGCGTTACAGTGCCTGGATAGGCAACGGCATTACGAACGGGCAGAATGGGGATTACATCAGGCAGTTTGAACTCGTGGTTGTTGTCCCTCGGGTAGGCGGTTTCGTTGGGCAGATAGTGCTCGAGGTCGCCGGGGTCCTCGGATGAGGGCTCAATCAGCCAGGTATCACCAAATACGAAGTTTTTAAGGTCATCTGCCATTTTCAGTTAATATATCTTAAGCAAATGTGAATATACTCGATTGCTGCGAGAAAAGCAAAGATTGTGTCGGCTGTTAGATATGTCGGACTGCTAAAGGTGCAAATTTAG
>CAYLXD010000077.1:0-9113 GCA_964387515.1 uncultured Pirellulales bacterium
AGAAAATGCGAGCAGCACAGCAACGGCACACCGAAACCATACCGGCAACAGAGGAGGTCTTCTATGGGTGAGGTGAAAGATTTTCTGAAATACAAACGACAGGAAGTCGGACATCGGCCGGTGGAAGAAAGGATTTATGACTTTGCTGAGCTTGACCTGCCGCTTACGCCGAACCAAATCCATCAGCAGGCTGCAAGGTGTATGGATTGTGGGATACCCTTCTGCCATGGCTTCGGTTGTCCCTTAAAAAACTGTATACCCGAACTCAATGAGCTTATCTACAAGGATAGATGGGAGCAGGCCTGTCAGCTTCTTCATTCCACAAATAATTTTCCGGAAATAACCGGTAGGGTCTGCCCTGCACCTTGTGAGGCGGCCTGCACACTCTCAATCAACGATGAGCCTGTGTTAATCAGACATATCGAATTTCAGATTGTGGAACGCGGCTTCAAAGAAGGATGGATTAAACCAGAGCCACCGGCCGAGAAAACCGGCAAACGCGTTGCCGTGATAGGCTCGGGACCAGCCGGACTTGCTGCAGCTCAACAGTTGGCGAGAGCAGGCCACAATGTAGTTGTTTTTGAAAAAGACGATAAGATTGGTGGAATACTTCGATATGGTATTCCGGACTTTAAACTTGAAAAACGTATTATTGACCGCCGCATTGAGCAACTAAAAGCCGAAGGGGTTGAATTTCAGACAGGTGTCAATGTCGGGGAAGACATATCCGCTCGTTATTTGAAAAAGATGTTTGATTGTATATGTCTTGCAATGGGAGCGGGTCAACCGCGAGACCTGAATGTACCTGGCAGAGGATATGAGAACATCATATTCGCAATGGATTATCTAAGAGCCCAGAACAAGCTCTGCTCAGGTGAGCCATTAGATGAGTCTGGAATAATCACGGCGAAAAACAAAGTTGTCGTGATAATAGGCGGGGGAGATACCGGAAGCGATTGTGTTGGCACAGTTCGCCGGCAAGGCACAAGGCAAATTTATCAATTGGAGATTTTGCCTGAACCTCCTGACGTCCGCCCACCGGACACTCCCTGGCCTGAATGGCCGCGTATTATGCGAACTTCTTCGTCTCACGAAGAAGGCTGCAAGCGACAATGGAGCGTAATGACGAAAAGATTTTCGGGTGTTGGCATCCGGGTTGAAAAATTGCACTGTTGTAACGTTGAGTGGACAACGCAAAATGGCAAATGGAAGCTCAAGGAGCTGCCGGGCACCGATTTCAGCCTCAACGCGGATTTGGTGATACTGGCTATGGGATTTCTCCACGTAGCCCATAATGGGCTTATAAAAAGCCTGAGCTTGAAGCTCGATGACTTTGGCAATATTGCTGTGAACAATTATCAAACAAGCCAAAATGGTATATTTGCAGCAGGCGACGCCGTTACCGGGACTTCGTTGGTTGTTAGGGCTATAAATAATGGACGCGAAGCTGCAATTGCGATTGATGACTGGCTGCAACAGCACGGCTAAAAGATATGGTATTGCAAAAAATTAAAAAATGCCAAAACGTAAGGACATCAACAAAATACTAATAATTGGTTCAGGGCCCATTGTAATAGGCCAGGCCTGCGAATTTGATTACTCCGGCACACAGGCCTGTAAGGTCTTAAAGCAGCAGGGATTTAAAGTCATCCTGGTAAATAGCAACCCTGCTACAATTATGACCGACCCTGAGATGGCTCATCACACCTACATAGAACCTATTACTCCTGACATCGTTGAGAAAATTATTCGCAAAGAAAGACCGGACAGCCTGCTACCAACCTTGGGAGGCCAGACAGGCTTAAATACCGCTGTTGCACTGGCTGAGAATGGAGTATTGAAAAAATACAACGTCAGGCTCCTGGGGGCAAATTTAAGTTCAATAAGAAAAGCTGAAGAAAGGGACAAATTCAAAAAAATAATACAATCCTGTGGCCTGGAAGTCCCAAAGAGCGGCTACGCTCATTCCTGGCAGGAGGCACAGCAAATCATCGAATATGTTGGTTTTCCAGCCATTATAAGGCCTTCTTACACCCTCGGCGGAACGGGTGGCAATATCGCGTATAACACCGAGGAATACGAGAAACACGTCCACTGGGGTCTGAACTTGAGCCCTAAGAGCCAGGTGCTGATAGAAGAATCTGTAGTTGGCTGGAAGGAATATGAGCTGGAGGTGATGAGAGACAAAAAAGATAATGTTGTTATTATCTGTTCAATCGAAAACCTCGACCCGATGGGTATTCACACAGGCGATAGCATAACTGTTGCTCCTGCCCAGACACTCACCGATAAAGAATACCAGTTGATGCGTGATGCAGCTATCAGGATTATCAGGGCCATAGGCGTCGAAACCGGCGGCTCAAACATTCAGTTTGCTGTTAATCCTGAAAACGGTAAATTGTACGTAATAGAGATGAACCCTCGTGTCTCGCGCAGCTCCGCCCTTGCCTCGAAGGCTACCGGTTTTCCCATTGCGAAGATAGCTTCCCTCCTGGCGGTCGGCTATACACTTGATGAAATCCCGAATGATATCACGAAAAAAACACCTGCCTGCTTCGAGCCGACTATCGACTATTGCGTTGTTAAATGGCCTCGCTTCACCTTTGAAAAATTCCCAAAAACCAGCCCTGAGCTTACTGTCCAGATGAAGTCGGTAGGCGAAGCGATGTCAATCGGCAGGACCTTCAAGGAAGCTTTGCAGAAAGCAATCCGTTCTCTTGAAATAGACAGGTATTCACTGGAAACAAACTACATCGATGGCCGAATATCCCACGAGCAGTTGCGAAAAAAACTAAAATCCAACTGCTGGGACAAAATCTGGTACATTGCAGAGGCCTATCGCAGGAAATTCCCAACTGAGCAAATTTATAGCCTGACTAAGATTGACCCGTGGTTTCTCAACAATATCGATGACATTGTAAGACTTGAACGCAAAATAAAATCCACATCCCTTGACAAATTCAACGGTAAACTGATACGACAGGTTAAAGAATACGGCTTTAGCGATAAATACCTTGCCTCATTGCTCAACATTTCAGAAAAACAGTTCAGACAACATCGCCGGCTTCTTAATGTGGAAGCTGTTTATAAGGCTGTTGACACATGTGGAGCCGAGTTTGAGGCCTACACACCGTATTTTTATTCTACGTATGAATCGGAATGCGAGGCCAATCCATCCGAAAGGGAAAAAATTATTATCCTTGGCGGAGGCCCTAACCGTATCGGCCAGGGAATCGAATTCGATTACTGCTGTGTCCACGCATCTATGGCGCTAAGGGAATTAGGTATCGAATCAATAATGGTAAACTGCAACCCGGAGACCGTGAGTACCGACTACGATACCTCCGACAGGCTTTATTTTGAACCGCTCACTTTTGAAGATGTGATGAACATCGTCGAAAAAGAAAAACCCGACGGCGTCATTGTCCAATTCGGCGGCCAAACTCCTTTGAAACTGGCGGTGCCGCTGGAAGAAGCTGGTGTTAAAATAATAGGTACCTGCCCTGACAGCATTGCCCGGGCTGAGGACAGAAAACTTTTCAATAAACTTATCGATAAGCTCGAACTGCGCCAGCCTGCAAGCGGCACCACTACGTCACCAAACCAGGCATTGAAAATCGCGCAAAAGCTGGGCTTTCCGTTATTGATTCGCCCCTCATTTGTTCTGGGTGGCCGTGCAATGGAAATTGTCTATGACCTTTCTTCAATGCAGAGATGTGTCAAAAATGCACTTGAAGCTTCAGGGGAACACCCCATCCTGATAGACAAATTTCTTGATGATGCAACGGAGCTTGATGTAGATGCCGTTTGTGACGGCGAAAGCGTCGTGATTGGCGGAATTATGGAGCATATCGAAGAAGCAGGAGTGCATTCGGGCGACAGTGCATGCGTACTGCCGCCTGTTTCTATCGGTAATAAACTCTTGGAAGAAATCAAGAGACAGACTGAGGTGTTAGCCCTTGAGCTGAAAGTAAAGGGATTGATTAACATACAGTTTGCTGTGAAAAATGATGAAATTTATATCCTTGAGGTTAATCCCCGCGCATCGCGAACAGTTCCATTTGTCAGCAAATCTATTGGTGTACCTCTGGCTAAGCTGGCAACTAAAGTAATGACCGGAATGACACTTGAGAAGCTTAGCTTCACAAAACAAATAATACCAAAGCACTATGCGGTGAAAGAAGCGGTATTTCCATTTCTAAAGTTTCCCGGCACTGACACTCTTCTTGGCCCGGAGATGCTTTCGACCGGCGAAGTCATGGGTATTTCAGACGATTTCGGAATGGCTTTTGCAAAGTCACAAATCGCTGCCAGCAACAACTTGCCAACCGCTGGAAATGTACTTTTCAGCGTTAAGGACGAGGACAAGAAAAAAGCGGCAGGGCTTGCGGCTAAAATGCTGGAAATGGGCTTTAAGATTATCGCAACAAAGGGAACCTGCATCGAATTTATAAAAAACAACATCGCTTCCGAGTTCGTATTGAAAATGACCGAAGGAAGACCCAATATAGTTGATTGGACAATAAACGGCAAAATCGACCTTATTATAAATACAGTAACAGGTGCTCAATCAGTCATGGATTCCTTTCCAATAAGAAGAACTGCACTTGATAAACAAATACCATACGTGACAACGATAAGGGCAGCAGCGGCGGTCGTAAAAGCAATAAAAGCGATGAAGGAACAAAAAATCGGGGTAAAACCTATTCAGGATTATTACAATTAGGAGCGAACTTAAGATTGAAAGCTATTCTGTTACTTGAAGACGGCACAGTTTTTGAAGGTAATGCCTTTGGGGCTAAAGGCCAAAAGTGCGGGGAAGTTGTTTTTAATACGAGTATGACCGGCTATCAGGAAATCCTCACTGACCCATCGTATAGTGAACAAATAATAACAATGACATATCCTCTGATTGGCAACTATGGCACAAACGGCCAAGATGTAGAATCAAAGAAAGTCTTCGCGAGCGGCTTTATCGTTAAAGAAAACTGCCCATATCCAAACAACTGGCGAAGCAAATCGTCTCTGAGTGAGTATCTGAAGAAAAACAATGTCGTTGGCCTTGAAGGAGTAGATACAAGGAAACTGGTGAAACATATCCGCACCAAAGGCGCGATGAAGGGCATTATCTCCTCGACCGAGTTGAACGTAAATCGCTTGGGAGAAAAGCTTCGAAACTATCCTGGCCTCCTTGGTAGAGATATAGTCAGAAACATATCTACCAGAAAAACTTACGGCTGGAATCACGGTGTTGTTGACGTCCTGACCGGCTTAGAGCGCAGAGATGCAAAGAAATACAAGGTCGTAGCGTTTGATTTTGGCGTAAAGCACAACATCCTCAGATTGCTTTGCTCTCACGGTTGCGATCTAAAGGTCGTCCCCGCTACCACCTCAGCCAAGGAAGTTCTCAGCCAAAAGCCCGATGGTGTTTTTCTCAGCAACGGCCCGGGTGACCCTGCTCCTATAAGCTATGCGATTGAAACAGTGAGGAATCTTCTTGGAAAGCTGCCTATTTTCGGTATCTGCCTCGGCCATCAAATACTTGCTCTTGCACTTGGCGGGCGAACTTACAAACTCAAATTCGGCCACAGGGGAGCAAACCACCCCGTCAAAAATCTGCTGACAGGTGCAATTGAAATTACCACCCAGAATCATGGCTTCTGTGTCGATATCGATTCCTTAAAGGGCAAAGACGTCGAGCTTACACACATAAATCTCAACGACAATACCGTCGAAGGTATCAGTTCCAAAAAGTTATCTGCTTTTGCAGTTCAGTACCACCCTGAAGCTTCTCCGGGGCCACATGACTCAAACTATTTATTTGAGAATTTCATAAGCCTCATGAGCTAAGCATAAGATTAATATGCCTATATATTAAGTTAATTCACACCACTCAAATATTATATACGATGCTGTCCGCTTCAAGCCTGCCTTTATTAACCAAAGTGGTCACCCCCCCTTAGGCAATACAGCTTCTTTAAACTCCTTGCAAGCTCGACTCATTTTATGTAAGATAAGGAGGTATTTGCTGCGCCTGTAGCTCAATTGGACAGAGCGTCGGTCTACGGAACCGAAGGTTGCGTGTTCGAGTCACGCCAGGCGTACTCCCGTTAGGGATGGCTGACGCCATTTAAGCTGGCTAAAGCAGGCAGATAACGTAAGTTACGTGGGGGGCTTCTCCAGCTTTTTGGGAATATCAGTCAAATAAATATCAAAAAAGTTGCACAGCGGCGATAAATCTGTTATTTTGACCGGCAAGGCCCAATGTCTAATTGGGTAACAATAACAAAAAAATGTCAATTTATAGAAGGAGAATAAGATGAAGGTTAGCAGGTCAACGGGCTATGGACTTCTGGCAGTCGGCTACATTGCCCAACATCGAGATGAAAAAATCATTCTATCGGATACTATTTCCCAAAAGTATGACATACCGCTGGAATACCTACTTAAGATAATGCAGCAATTAGTCAGAGTGGGCGTGCTGCGAAGTAAGAGAGGGCCCCGGGGTGGATTTTCGCTGGCGAAATCACCAAACAAAATCACAATGCTTGAGATTGTAGAGGCCGTCGAAGGACCGCTCGCCAGTGAGCTGATGATGACTGAGCATGCGCCGAGAGATAAGTTCTGCGTCAAAACCGAGAAAGTACATGAAAACGCGACAGAGGCAGCCAAGCGAGTTCTCAAAAACGTAAAACTCTCTGATTTAATCTGACGGCGATTTATCCCGACAGGATAATTAAAAAGATTATCACAACGCCCACGGAAAGCCAGAACCACTTTCCGGCAGTTTTTATACATCCAGTTTTTCTCGGAGGTGGTTCAGGAGCCGATCAGTTGAGATTCTTTCTTGGTCCATCGAGTCGCGGTCGCGGACAGTAACGGTGTTGTCTGCCAGAGTCTGGCCGTCAACAGTTATGCAGAATGGTGTGCCGGCTTCATCCTGCCTGCGGTAGCGTCGGCCGATGGCGCCTTTTTCATCATAGAAACAGTTGAAGTGTCTTTTAAGGTCGTTGTAAATCTTTACGGCTATCTCCGGCATACCATCCCTTTTAACCAGCGGAAAGACGCCGACCTTTACCGGCGCAAGGACGGGATGGAATCGCAGCAGGTTTCTCTGCTCACCACGGACCTCCTCCTCATCGTAGGCGTCAACCAGAAAAGCCAGGGCGCTTCTATCTATGCCGGCACTTGGCTCAATAACGTAGGGTATATATCGCCGCTTTTTTTCGTCATCGAAGTATGAGAGAGGACCTTTTTCATAATCATCGGCCTCGTCGGCCAGTTCTATTTTGGTAGAGTCCCGGTTGTTTTCGAACCATCGGCTGAGAGTTCTGATTCCCCGCTGGTGCTGCCGAAGGTCGTAATCGGTGCGGTTTGCGATGCCTTCAAGCTCCTGCCAGTCGCCTGAGCCGAACGGGAATCTATATTCGACATCGACACAGGCCTTTGCGTAATGGGCAAGTTCGCCGGCACCGTGCTCACGGAAACGCAGATTTTCCTTCTTCAAGCCTAAATTTATGTACCAGTTGAATCGGGCATCTTTCCAGTGCTCGAACCACTCATCATCGGTGCCGGGCTCGCAGAAGAACTCGAGCTCAGCCTGCTCGAACTCCCGCGTGCGGAAAATAAAGGCCTTGGTGGTTACCTCATTGCGAAAGCTTTTGCCGATCTGGGCGATGCCAAATGGTACCTTGACCCTCGTGGTATCGAGCACGTTTCGAAAGTTGGCAAAGATTCCCTGCGCGGTTTCCGGACGCAGCTGCAGCGTCATCGAATCGTCAACATTGGCGCCCATTTGCGTTTCGAACATAAGCTTAAACGGCATCGGCTCGGTGAACCGGCCGACCGTGCCGCAGTTTGGACATACTTTGTTGCTCAAATCTGTGGCGGCTGTCTGGGCAAGGTCAAGGGAGATGTGTTCGGTGTGCTCGCTGGTCTGCTCTATAACTTTTTCTTTCAGATGGTCAACACGGGTTCTGGTATTGCACTTTTTGCACTCGGCTATCAGGTCGGCGAATTTGTCGGCGTGACCGCTGGATTTCCAGACCAATGGGTGCATAAGGATGCTGCAATCCAGGCCTACGACGTCGTCGCGCATCTGAACTACCGCTTTCCACCAGGCGCTTTTGACATTGTTTTTTAACTCGACGCCGAGCGGACCATAGTCGTAGCAGCTTGCCAGGCCGCCGTAGATTTCACTGGACTGAAAGATAAAGCCCCTCCGCCGGCATAAGCTTACGATGTCATCAAGCTTTGTGATTTTAGCCATAGTCAAATTCCTCAGTAATCTCATTCCGCCTGTCAGAAGCGGATTTATCAATCCCAACGCAGAGATAGTAAACAGCATTATATAATGGAAAAAAACGATTACAAGAACTGAAAGTCGATCCAGTTGCGGGAGCCAGTCGGCTGGAAAATGCTTTGACTCGCTTTTGTTTATGACTAATAATGCCCCCTATGCATATTATAAATACTCTGCTGCCGGTGTTTTTGATAATTGCCCTGGGAGTTCTTCTGAGAAAGACGAAGTTTCTCTCTGCGGAGTTTGTTGCCGGCCTGAACCGGCTTGTGTTCTGGATAGGCCTGCCGTGTCTTTTGTTCTACAAAGTTGCTACCGCAGGCTACGACTACCGACTCGCAGGCAGGACCGCCCTTGTTATGATTGTGGGGATGCTATGCTGTATTGTAATAGCATATATCGTTGCGTTTATTATTCGCATCCGGCCCAGAGCGATTGGCACATTCGTTCAGGGAACGTTTCGGGGTAACCTGTACTATGTGGGACTGGCTCTGATAATATACAGTTTTGCCGGTAGTGATTCCAAAATATCGGCCCAGATGGAAAACACCGCAATACTTGTAATGGCCCTGCTGGTTCCCATCTATAATATAGCAAGTGTGATTGTCTTACTTGCCAGCCGGCACGGGCTCGACCGTTACGTTCCGCTCAAAATCGCCCGCGAGGTAATTACAAATCCACTATTTTTGGCGTGTGCGGCAGGAGTTATCTATTCACAAATTTTTCCGCCTCTTCCGCTGGTTATCTCCCGAACCCTTAGCGCCGTCGGCCAAATATCTCTGCCGCTGGCACTTATTGGTATCGGTGCCGTTCT
>CAYLXD010000078.1:0-1084 GCA_964387515.1 uncultured Pirellulales bacterium
AGTATATGCAGATGGACATTCAATCCCGGCAAGGGCGGCTTCGTGCCGGATGATATGAGGCCGGAGTGGGGCGGCAAATTCGGCACGCCGGAAATGATTAAGCTGGTAGCAGACAAAATCCGTCCGCGAATGCCGGATAATATCGAATTAGGCATCGAGATGCACTACGACGCCGAGGTCGATGATAAGAACGCCTCGGCTGTAGCAGATGCGCTGGTAAGCAACAAATTGTACTTAGCGATGATAACGCCGGGTGCGCACAGCCATTTTGCCTATGGCGGTATCGCCTCACTTGACCCCAAAGAGCGAAAGGCCGCTGAAGAGCTGGGGACAAAGACAGTTGATTTGGCGTACGGGACGCTGAAAAAGGCCTGGCATCCCGAAACAGGAAAGGCGCCGGCGTTTGTAATATGGAACGGCTCGTTCGGATATGATGTCGCCACGATAGGCATCAGACAGATGTATCAGAACCTCAAGGAAAGCGTGGCCGGGCTGTGCAAATACGAACAGAAAAAAGGCGGTAATCTTTATATGGGATTCGAGCCGAAACCAAACGAAGGCCATCCGGCGATGCTGATTCCGACTGTCGCAAGTGCGCTGCTGTTCTGGAGAAAAATTGAGGAGGAATTCGGTGTATCGAGAAAGAACAAAGGCGTGAACAAGGAGTTCGGCCATTCGGAAATGATAGGGCTTGACCACGTATATGACACGGTTGAAGAATTAGACAACAATGCGATGGTTCATATGCACCTCAACAGCCAGGGATATAACGATGGTATTATTTTAGGCGGGCCAGGAAAATATGACATAGACCACGGCACAAGAGTGAACGGTATGAACATCGCTATCGCAGGCCTTATCCAGCAGGCGGGTTTCAGCCGGTGGAAAGGACACGATATGCAAACCCGTGCATACGACAATCTCGAACAGGGAATCGACAGGGTTATCAGAAGCGTGCTGAGCTGGGAAGCGTGTGAAAAAGCTGCGAAAGAACTGGATACAAAGGCACTGATGGCTACCCTTGCCAAACGCGAGACCGCCAAAGCCGAAGATATGATGAGAGGTGCCGTTGTAAACGCCCAGC
>CAYLXD010000078.1:1184-9031 GCA_964387515.1 uncultured Pirellulales bacterium
TTTTGAAAAACTCAAGTGCTTATAGTTTCATCACTTATGACACTGGGCGGTACTGGACTTGAACCAGCGACCTCCTGCGTGTCGAACATGATTTCTGCTCATAAGTACTTGCCCTTCCTACCTTTATATGTGTTATTTTGGCATAAATACGCATCACTTACTAATTACATACTGGCTACATACTGTGAACATAAATAAAGCGGCACTGTCACAAATACATTCCATGAAGTAATAGTACATATAGGGGGTAACGATGATACCGACTAAGAACCCTAAGAACCAAACTATTCTACTCGGCAAGAGTATTGCGAAAACTCTAATCAAAACTGACAGTATCCAGAAGCCAAGGTAGTTTGCGGACAGGTGGTTTTTCAGTTTCTTGCATCTTTATTACGAAATATAGATTCCCGCATTCCGATTTCCATATAGGGGGGCCTGCCATAATAGCACTTCTTCAGAAATCGTTAAACCTATTGACTATTTTAGTCAACAAATTATAATTAAACAAGGACATAAGTTTTTGAAATATTTATGCTTATGGTTATCTGAGTGGGAGGCAGTTGATTATGTATACTACCGAACAAACACAAATGGTTTTTCCTTCACCGACAAGGCTTTTTACACGGGGCGTTACCACAATACTTGTTCTGCTAATTGCAGGAATATTACTATCCACATTTGCTCCTCATTTTACGACAGGATTTCTGGCAGTAAGTGCTCACAATGTCCTGCATGGCAGAATATGGCAATTAGTTACTTATCCGTTTGTGAGCGGTTCTCCAATGAATTTGGTTTTTAGCGGCTTAATGGTGCTTTTTGTTGGTAGTGCCATCGAACGGGAGTGGAAGACAGCTTCCTTTCTTTTACTTTGGATGATTATATCTGTTGTGTGTGGGTTGCTATGGGTTGTCGTAAACCTGGTTACAGGAAATGATTTTATTGGAATGGGAGCGTCAGCCTGCACATATGGACTTATTACAACTATGGGATTGATTTTCCGCGGCAGAAGATTCTTTATGTTTTTTGCCACCGTCGAATCACGGTACCTTGTTCTAATTCTAATAGCGATAGGCATTCTAATGAATATAGCTACGCCAATTAACCTGGTCTGGATTTCAGGTGCCTTGGTTGCGTACGTTTACATAAAACTGTGTTGGAGTATGGCTTCGAAAGGTCACAGAACTATCCCCTCGGCAGAGCAAAGGCGTTCCAATGGTTTTGTGGATGTCGATTGAATAATATGGATTATCAGGCGCATAGGCAAGCCATTGAACGGGCAAAGGTGGCGAGAGAAGCCCTTGCCAATTGTAATCTTTGCCCGCGTCAGTGCGGCATAGACCGAACTGCCGGTGAAAAGGGGTATTGTGGGTTGGACGATACTGTTCGATGCTTTCGAGAAATGCTGTACTATGGCGAGGAGAGTGAATTAGACCCCTCACACCAAATTCACTTTGCAGGCTGCAATCTTAGATGTGAATTTTGTGTGGTGGCTGAGTGGAATGAGCAGCCTTGGATGGCAAAAGAGATAGATTTTGACGATATGGCCAAAACAATCGCTCGGCGTCAGAGTGAAGGTGCCGAGACACTTAACTTTCTCGGTGGTGAGCCATCTGTAAGTTTGCATGGCATTCTGCAACTGCTTGGCCAAGTAGAGTCAAAAATAAAGGTTGTTTGGAACTCTAATATGTATTATAATGAGATAGTAGATAAACTCACGACGGGTTTAGTTGATGTTTATCTTGCGGATTTTAAGTGCGGCAATAACAGCTGTGCGGAAGGTCTGCTCGGAGCGAGCAATTACGTGGAGATAGTGAAAGAAAATACATTAAAAGCCGCCAGCCATGCGGATGTAATAATAAGGCATGTAATTATACCCGGTCATAGCCAGTGCTGTCTCAAGCCGATTTTAGAGTGGCTCGCAGAAAAACTGCCGGAAGTGAAGTTAAGCCTTCGGGACAATTATGTGCCACCTGTTCAGGCTGCTTTGGCACCAGCGGAATACCTGACACAGAAAGATATGCAAAGCGCCGTAGAGCTGGCCAAAACTATGGGATTGAAGCTGGTCAAATGAAAAACAAGCCATACAAGCGAAAGGCCGGGGATTTTGAGATTCGCATATTGAATGATGGTAAAGTGGTAATGATAGCACCGGATGAGTCGCTTATTGAGGTGGCACAGGCAGTTGACCCCAGCAATACGCCTGCTAAAAATGGAGATAAAAGAAAATGTCAGAAGCCGAACAGATAAGACCAATTGGGAAAGTACCACTTGGTCCGAGCGATAAAAAACAAATGAATGAATTAGAGGTCTTGGTCAGGGCCAGATACCCGTTGATTTATGTTATAAGCTGGGAAGAACAGCGAGTATTAGCTCAGGTTTCAAAGATCGCCTCCAAACTTGGTAAAAATGTATTCGAATGGTCAATCAACACAGGGCTTGTCCCCGCAGGAACCTCCATACAATCGCAGAAGCATAAGGACAGTGCTACACAGGACCCATTGGTTGCTCTTGGTAACGTCATTGAACATGTGGACCCCGCACTTTATGTATTTAAGGATTTTCATCCTTTCCTCAAAGGCCAGAATATGTCTGTAATCCGGCGGATGCGGGAAGTTGCGACCTCACTAAAGAATACGTTTAAGACAATTGTTATGGTAAGTCCTATGTTTCAAATTCCAGCGGAGCTGGAAAAGGATATAACGGTAGTTGATTTTGATTTGCCTAAAGAGAACGATTTTGCAGCGCTATTGGGCCGGATTATTGAAGAAGTCAAGGAAAACCCCAAGCTCAACGTGAATATAGATGCCAAAATGCGCGAGCAAATTGTGCATGCCTTACTTGGCCTTACACTGGCGGAGGGGGAAAATGTTTTAGCTAAAACCTTAGTGCAGCACCGTGGTTTCGGTGAGAAAAGTCTGGAGGTCATAAACAGTGAGAAAAAGCAAATTATCCGCAAAAGTGGCCTTTTGCAATATTACGATGCCGATGAAAAACTCGAATCCGTTGGTGGCCTGGACGCCTTAAAAAGCTGGCTAATCAAACGCTCCGTTGTTTTCTCCGACCAGGCCAGGAATTTTGGTTTACCGGCACCTAAAGGCGTATTATTGCTTGGTGTTCAAGGCTGTGGAAAAAGCCTTATGGCCAAGACAATAAGTAATATCTGGCAATTGCCGCTTTTACGCTTCGATGTTGGGCAGGTATTTGGAAGTCTGGTTGGTTCATCGGAGGAAAATATCCGCAGGGCTATCAAGGTTGCTGAATCAGTTTCTCCTGTGGTTTTCTGGGTGGACGAAATTGATAAAGCTTTCCGCGGTTCACGCGGCAGCAGTGCCAGTACGGATGGAGGTACCTCAGCTCGTGTTTTCAGTACCTTTTTGACATGGTTATCGGAAAAGAAAGAGCCCGTTTTTGTGGTAGCTACGGCAAATGATATTTCTCTGCTGCCTCCGGAGCTTTTACGTAAGGGACGTTTTGATGAAATCTTTTTTGTAGATTTACCCGCTTCCACTGAGCGAAAAGAAATATTCCGTGTGCATCTGTCAAAACGAAAGATAAATCCTGATGATTTTAACCTTGATACTTTATCACAAGCAGCGGCAGGTTACAGTGGCGCAGAAATAGAGGAAGCGATTATCAGTGCCATGTTTGATGCCTTTTACGGAAAAGAAAAGCTTACCACTAAAGGAGTTCTTGAGAGTTTAAAACAGGCTGTGCCGCTGTCTAAAACAATGAGTGAGGACATCGATGAATTGCGTAAGTGGGCCGACGGCCGGGCGCGAGCAGCTACCAGTGCCGAAGTTGGGAAAGAGCCCGGCATGGATAAACGTAAATTAGAAATATAAGAAGCAAATAAGTTGTTATAAACGACGACAGAAAGGAACAGCTATGGGTGCTGTATTAGTTCTTACACCGGTAATCATAGCCAGTTGGCCGGCTATTACCGCCGCGGTTGCAG
Source organism: uncultured Pirellulales bacterium (assembly GCA_964387515.1). Classification (GTDB taxonomy): domain Bacteria; phylum Planctomycetota; class Phycisphaerae; order Sedimentisphaerales; family Anaerobacaceae; genus CAVXEF01. The sequence goes on from CAYLXD010000078.1 coordinate 5,140, forward strand.
GCGCAGCTTCGGCTATGGGGTTGATGGTAAGTCAATCGGTCAAAGAATCTGTTAAGCAGAGTCAGAGTACAACCGAACAAAGTGTGGAAGTTGAACTTTCAGAGAGTGAAGTCCTGGCCGAGAGCATGGCAACAGACCAGCAAATCGTCCTAACAAAAGGCACGATACAATTATGCGTAAAACGTGACGAGCGAGGCCGCTGTAGTGTATGTGCAAAAGGGATAGGCCACAGCGAAGCAGAACTTAAGCAGACAGCAGAAGAGTTCACGCAAAAGCTAACTCAATGTTTTGTCTATAACAGGGTGATGGGAGAGTTGAAAAACAAGGACTTTCAGGTAGTTAATGAAGAAGTTATGGAAGACGAAAGTATTCGAATACATGTTCGAAGATGGATGGATTAAGTTATGGCACAACACGATGTGGAAATTACGATATCTAAAACCGGCGAAGTAAAAGTTCATATAAAGGGGGCTAAGGGTAAGGCTTGCCTTGTATATTCGAAATGGCTCTCGGGGCTTGTTGGCAAAGTGAAAGACCAGCAACTGACAAGCGAACATTATGAGCCGGAAATCAAAGCAAGAATCGACCTTGAGCAGAATTTGGGGATAGATGAATAATTTGCGATGAGATGCGAAAGGTGCAAATTTGAAAATATTCCAGGCCAAAAAACATGCATCAAATGCGGCTCGGCACTTGAGATTAAACCAGCTGCCATAAATGTTCATCCACTTCGCATGTCGAAATGGAAAAAGCCGTTTCGAAATTTACTAAGGTTAATGCGTAAAGGCAAGGTTGTCCCCCAAGAAAACATCAAATTACATTACCCTCTATGGATTAGGAATATTTTCAGCGACAGCTTTTTGGGTTTATTTCTTTCCATCATCCCGGGCTTTGCTCATCTTTTACAAAATCGCTTTAGAGAAATCCGCTGGCATCTTTTAGCCTGGTTAATATTGCTTCTATCTGGTCTGTTCTTATACGGTAGTGCAGCAGGTTTTATTTGTCTTGGGTTGGCTATTGGGATTCACGCAGGCATCGCCGTTCAATACGGAATCATAAAAGATTTAGCAAACTTGAGAGAAAAGATTATTACGGTTGTTCTTGTTTTAATTGCTCTCACATTTATTTACAGGTTCATCCCAAGAATACTTTTTTCTAATCTTACCGGAGGTTACTCGAGTCTAAGTATTCCCTATTACAAAGTCGAAACAGGCGATTATCTGCTGGCTTGGGGGGGCTTGCATCAAGAAACTCTTTTGACACGTGGTTCTTTAGTTTTGATACATCCCGTTACCTTAACCAGTCATGGAGGCAGGGTAACTGAAAGCAGAAAGAAAGTAATCGGTCAGATTGTTGGGCTCGCTGGAGAACAGTTGGAGATTCAAAATGGTCTTTTCATAATTGATGGACAACAGCTTGATTCAGATAGGTATCCAGTACCACGATGGTTGCAAAAAGTTAGTTTTTCGGCTAAAATCCCAGATAACAGTTATTTTGTAAGCGCTCGATATAATGTTGCCGCTTATGGTGTAAAGATTGATGCTTCACATATCCGCCAAGTTTGCTTGGTAAAAGCAGGCGATATCGAAGCTAAAGCTTTTATGCGGTGGTGGCCATTATCAAAAAGGGGTTTTATAAGGTAAACCGTATGGACCGTTTTTCGCAGCTTGAATTTGGTGAAGTCGGTCCCGAACGGAAACGTCCCCATGGCGAGCCCGTTCGTGATGCAGCGTATTTTCATAAGGAAGCCTTAAAATACTGGTTGGCTGGAGATTTTGAACCGGCATTGCAAAATTATTCCAGAGTTCTTGAAAGAAACAGTACGTTTTTTGATGCGTGGGTCGGACAGGTGCTCATGTTGATTGAGCTGGGGGAATATCGCGAGGCTGTTGTTTGGGCAGACAAAGCATTGGAGCTTTTTCCAGAGCATCCGGAGTTATTGGCTGTTAAAGCGCTAGCATGCTGCCGCGACGCAAAAATGCAAAAGGCAATTGCTTATTCTGACAATTCGATTAGCAAAGAAAACATAACTTCCCGCGTCTGGCTTGCCCGAGCAGAAGTGCTGCTGAATCGTAAAAGCTCTATTGCAGAAAACTGTATTAGTAAAGCTATAAGTATAGCTGGTAATATGGCTCCAATAACTAAACTGGAGGCTGCTCGTTTGCTTAGGAAAAAGGGACACTATTCTGCTGCGATAGGCCATCTCAACGACGTGATTAAAGTATTTCCAAAATCAGCATTAGCATGGTATGAGTTAGGCTGTTGTCAGGCGAAGCTCGGCCGTTCTGAAGCAAAGGTAACTTTAGAACAAAGCCTTAGACTTCGACCAGGCTGGGATAGAGCTGAAGCAGCGTTAGCAAAATGTAGTAAAAGGGGATTTTTCGGTAAGCTTTTTAGAAGGTAGGAGAGTTATGGCAGTATCGGTAGAAATGCAACATATATTAGCGCTTGCTCGTCGTGAAAATGCCTCTGATATTCACATTGTGGCCAATTTGCCACCTATGTTTCGGATAAACGGCGAAATCATATTAGCCGACAGACCCCCTCTTGCCCGGGAAGACACCGCCAGAATGTGTTTTGGACTTTTAAACGAGGAACAGAAAAAAGTCTTTGAGCGTGATTGGCAAATCTGCTGTTCAATATACGAGCCAAAGCTGGGCCGTTTTCGCGTTTCGATATACTATCACACCAACAACCCCGAGATGGCCATCCGACCGGTAATGGACCATATCAGGACACGTGAAGAGCTTAGAATACCTGTACAGGTAGAAGATTTTACCAGATTAGCAAGTGGGCTAATCCTCCTAACCGGACCCACCGGTAGCGGTAAGACAACAACAATGAATTTTATGATCGACCTTATAAATAGTGAACGCCGTTGTAAGATAATTGCTATTGAAGATCCGGTAGAATATATCCACAAACAAAAGAAAGCCGTCATTGTTCAGCAGGAATTATATACAGATGTAAAATCGTTTTCTACTGCACTAATACATGTGTTACGTCAAGACCCCGATGTTATTTGTATTGGTGAGATGCGTGACCTCGAAACAACGGAAACGGCTCTTATCGCAGCTGAAACAGGACATTTAGTTATTGCTACCTGCCATACACCAAATACTTTGCAAACGGTTGAGAGAATAGTCTCCATATTCCCTGAAAACAAACAGCCGCAGATCTTCACTCAGTTAGCCAATTGTTTACAGGGTGTCGTCGCGCAAAGGCTCGTTCCTTCGGCGGACAAGCGGGATAGAAAGCTTGCCACCGAACTGCTTATAATGAATCATGCAGCGAGAAAACATATTAGGGATCGGCAGCTGCACCTTTTGATTAATGTTATCCAGATGGGGCATAAACAAGGTATGCGAGCTATGGACGACTCCCTTTTAGAATTATATGAGGCCGGAGAAATAACCTACGATATGGCAATAAATAATTCCTATGACCCTGCTGCGTTACGTAGCAGAATACATAAAGAAACTCTACCCTCAGAAGAATGATTAGCCTTGGGAACTTCACTTTATATGGCAAAAAGATACGGATGGGGCTTCGCATTTCTGCGTTAATCGTTTTTTTCATCGGGCATCTATCCATGAATGTGGTCAAAGAGTTGATGGGACACAGCATATAGCAACCACCCAGGAGTTTTACACGCAGGTGGACAGCGACCACGAAGCGAAGGCTGCAAGGGTCATACAGAGGCTCATCGACAATGCCGAGAGCAGCAATCAGAAAAGACTGACGCCCGAGTGACGCCGGAGCCAATTTCACACCAAATTGGGGGAGTTAAATAGATGCTTAACAAAGGGCAAGTACTTATAGTTTCGCCACTTATGACACTGGGCGGTACTGGACTTGAACCAGTGACCTCCTGCGTGTCGAGCAAACTCAG
>CAYLXD010000079.1:0-9017 GCA_964387515.1 uncultured Pirellulales bacterium
TGGTAACTGGTAATTGGTAACCGGTTGCTATTTAACCAATTATGCTGATTCTTTTTTAGTTATTACCTGCCTTGCCGTAAAAAGGTCGGCTTTGCCTTCGACTATATCACGCGTAATTACATATTTTGCCGGCTTCGCCTCCTCGGGCAGCTGGTACATCAAGTCAACCATCAACTCTTCGGCAATCGAGCGCAGAGCACGAGCTCCGGTGTCGCGCTTGAGCGCTTTCTGCGCCAGTGCGTGTAAGGCATCATTGGTAAATTCAAGGTCGGCGTTTTCCATCTCAAAGAATTTCTGATACTGCTTAATAAGGGCGTTTTTCGGCTCGGTCAGTATGTCTATGAGCGCCTTCTCATCGAGAGCCGACAGAACGGTAATCACCGGCAGACGCCCCACCATTTCGGGAATCATTCCGTACTCGATGATGTCCTCGGGTATGGCCTGACTGATTATGTTACTGTACTCGGTCTTTTCATCGGTCTTGCCGGACAGCTCCGAATCGAAGCCTATCATTTTTTTGCCGAGCCGTTTTTTAACGATGTTCTCCAGGCCGACAAAGGTTCCGCCGCAGATGAAAAGTACGTGCGTGGTGTCGAACGGTATGTAGGCCTGCTCGGGATGTTTTCTTCCGCCCTGCGGCGGGACATTAGCTATGGTTCCTTCGAGCATCTTTAACAATGCTTGTTGAACACCTTCGCCAGAAACGTCGCGTGTAATCGAGATATTTTGGTAAGTTTTGCCGATTTTATCGATTTCGTCCACATAAACAATACCTCGCTGAGCAACTTCCAAGTCGCCATCAGCAAACTGTAAAAGTCGCAGCAGGAAATTTTCGACGTCTTCGCCGACGTATCCGGCTTCGGTGACGGTGGTCGCATCGCATATTGCGAAAGGCACCTGCAAAAAACGGGCGAGCGTTCGGGCAAGCAGGGTTTTGCCTGAGCCGGTCGGGCCAATCAACAAAACATTGGATTTGTCGATTTCCACATCTTTGTCTTCGCTGTCGGTGTGGAACAAACGCTTATAGTGATTATGCACCGCGACGGAGAGATATTTTTTTGCGTGCTCCTGGCCGATGACGTACTGGTCGAGATACTCTTTTATTTCTCTCGGCCTGGGCATCTCCTCACGGGTGAGAGTTGGGGCGCTGGGTGGTTTTTGGCTTTGCTGGACGATGTCGTGGCAGAGGTCAACGCATTCCGGACAAATAAAGATGTCGTTGGGCCCTTCGACAAAGGCATCGAACTGGGTTGCGGAGCGACCACAGAAACTGCATATCGGCTTTTTTTTGTCTCTGCCTGACTGCTTTGCCATACTGCCTTCCTGTCCTTAAGCTGAATCCTGCTTATACATTATAACCGGGTGAAGTTTTCTGGGCAAGCTATTGGTCTTACACGAGTTATTTAACGCCGACACCATTTTTCAGCAGGCCCATTTTTTTCGCCCATAAAGGCGGAATGTTATGGAAGCTGTTTTCGAGGATTTCGATACTATGGGCGACATCGGCTTTTTTGGTTTGAGGCAGTTTCGACCAGCAGTAAAGCTCGTAATACTTTGCCCGCCACCATTTCCAGCTTCGCTGGTTCGTTAAGGGCGGCTCGCTTTTTCGTATCCGGCACAGCTCGGTCCATAATCGGCCGGCCTCGTCAAACTTGCGCTGCTCAGTTAATAGTCTTGCCCGGCAGCGAAGAAAGTCAGCATCGCCGGAATCAGTTTCTTCGGCAAGAGTGTTGAGCAGGTTTTCTGCTTCTGTTAGTCTGCTTTGTTCATTGTCCGCTGCGAACACAAGGAACTCTGCGAGAAGCAAAGCTGTTCGCCGATTGTTGAGGCTCTTATTGCTGAATTCAGCGAGCTGCCTGCAGTTGTTAAGCACTTCATTAAAATCCCCGGCCTGAGTTTCGAACTGCTCAATCTCCTCAACAACTTCGGACAGCAGCCGCGCCGCCTCGGGCGCAAGTGAGCCGCTGTCAGGCATAATGGCTAAAACCATATAATGAACCGCTTGCCCCAATTCGCCGATTTGCTGCAGTGCTTTTGCCCTAAAGAAATCAAGCTGTATGCCGCTCGTCTTCTCGGCTTTGTCTAAAATATCCAATACCTTTTGCGCCGATGGCGCATCGGCGCGTGCAAGGAGCTCCAGGCAATATACGTTCAGCGCTTCTGCGCGAAGGACGCTGCTTCGTTCGTCCCGGCCTGGACAGTTTAAGATAAAGCTCCTCAATTGTTCGAGCAGCTCATCCTGAGAGGTCTGTTGCTCGTGATTTTGGTGCATCCGTTGCAGGATGAGGTCTAATTTCGCTCTTTGGTGCCAAAGGCCCGTCGGCCTGTCGGCTATTTCCTGCAATAGTTTTTCGCTTTCTTCAACTTTGCCGCAATCCCTTAAAACGGAACTGTAAAGATATTCCAGCTCTTCGTCGATTCCGCCGGCTGCGATTGTGGAATAATTATCAAAGGCATCGACAGCAACCGAACAATTACACGGGTCTTCGGCAAACAAATTGTACGCAAGCTGTGCCGCCCATTCGGCAATTTTATACGGCTCAACATTAAGTCCGTCGCTTTTTTGCTGCTGGAGTTTACTTGCCTTTACTAAAAGATTGACCGCTTCGGCTGGTGAGGATTCTACCAGTTTTGTTGCTGTAACATAAAGTATCAAAGGCGTCTGAAATTTCTCTGTGTTTGAGAGGCAGCTTAACAGCTCTTTATAGTTTTTAGTTTCATTTTCCCAGGCAGCCTGTACTGCAAGTTCAGCTTCGAATACGCTAATTTGCGGTAAGCTTTGCTGCTGTTCGATTCGATGGGACAAATCCGATAAAACAAGCAAGCCAAGGACATCTTTTGTTTGCGGCCAAAGTGAGACGGTTTTTTCAAAACCCTCAGGGTCATATTGTCGCTGGAGAAACATCAGCGATAGAATCAGTTCTAAATAACTGTCATGCCAGTTTGACCGAAGTGTTTTAACTAATGTATTTAACCGGTCTGTATCAGGCGGGCCGAGCAATTTCATTTTCTCTATTGCAGCGGCGGTCGGCCCGTAAATGTCGGAGTAAACAGCAAAAGCGTCAAATTCTCTTACCGCGGTGTCTTTGTAAGACGGTTCTGTTTGAGCGAGCAGGGCCAGCACCTTACCTCGTATAAGATTTGGGCCAAATTGCCCGCTGCTTTGGACAAGCGAATCTATTTCACTAAGTATTAAATGCAGTATTTTGTCCCGCTGCGGGTGCCCGGATGCAAGCGCCAGGTAATAATCAATTTCGAACTTGCTTGATTTGGCGGTGTAAATATCGGCAGACAGCTTTCGCCACAGGCCTGTCGAGCCGTATCTGGCATCCCAGTCGTCGCCCTGATAATCTTCGATTTGCTGCTTTAACGTTTCCTGCTTTTTTACGATTGTTTGCAGCTTGTCAGCGGTGTTTTCGGCGAGTTTGTGCAGATTTTCTTTATCGCCTTCGGTCAAAAACCTGCCGCTGTATTCATACTGCATACGCAGCTTAAAGCTTCGCTGCATAAAGGTATCGGTGGTCAGCTTTGCGCTTTCGGCCAGGCTGTTGATATCCCCGGCGGTCGGGAGTGCACCGGCAAAAGGTGAAGACAAAGACAAAAACGCAACGGACAAAGCAGTTGCGATTTTAGCGGTGCATTTAATCGGTATGCCCATTTTGGGCCTGCTCCGTCATTTGGAAAGTGATATCGGTCAGTCCCGCCCCGAAGAACAAATTATATATTTTAGCCAGGTGGTCCCACTTTACCTCTGGTGTGCAAACGATTTCTATCGGGTCGGTGGCGAACCTTTTCTGGTCGAGCAAGGTCTGGTGGATTTTATCCATCAGCACAGTCAGGTCCGCCGCGAGGGTCTGGTCTTCTATTTGCACCGTCTGAAGCTGACCTATCCGGACCTGACAGCCTGTGCGTGTTGCAAATATATGGATTGTTAAAGGCTCCGGCCCGCCGAATTGGTGGTGGGCCGCCTGGGCGGTGGGCAGCTTAAACGGCAGAAAATCTTCCTGCGGCCTCCATTTTCCCGCTACGAGGAAAAATATCAGCAGCAGGAATATCATATCTATCATCGGCGCCATACGCAAAGCAAAGCGGCTTCGTCGGCCGGGAAAAATCCTGCTGGAAATGTCGGTCTGCATATTTGCTTTTTACTTTTTAGCTTTTGCTTTCTTCGCGAATTCGGCGCCTCTGCGCAGCGCCTCGGTGTTGACGGGCAGTGTTTTATGATAGCGCTTGGCCAGGACATCAGGCAAAGAGTTTGCGGCAGCATCGGGGCTGAATAGGCCCCGCCTTTGAAGATACGCACCGATAGCTACCATATTCGCACTTCTTTGACTGCCCAATTCGACGGCTATATCATCAGCCGGCACCGCTAATATGTCGATTGACTCATCCACATCCGGCTCGCTATCAATCAGGGAGCTGTTCATCACCAAAAGGCCGTTGTTTTTGATGCGGGGAGCAAATTTATTCAGCGAGGCCTTGTTCATTATAATCGCAGAATCCGGCCTTGAGACCAGCGGTGAGGCGATTGCGCAATCTGCGATTATGACCATACTATTGGCCGTTCCGCCGCGCATCTCAGCGCCGTATGACGGCATAAAAGTTACTTCTTTGCCGGCCTTCATCGCGATTTGAGCCAGAAGTTTGCCGGCCAATATAATCCCCTGGCCGCCAAAGCCGGCGATAATCACTTCTTCGTAGAAGCTGTTTTGTGCCACTTTCAGCCTTTCAAACGTACCAACGGGAAGACCTTTATCATTTCATTTTCCATCCATTCGATTGCCTGGGCCGGCGTCATTCGCCAGGCGGTCGGGCAGGGCGAAAGCAATTCGACCAGCGAAAGTCCTTTGGCGCCATTTACCTGCAGCTCGAAGGCGTGTTTGACAGCCCTTTTGGCGTCGCGAATCAGTGCCGGCCTGTGCAGCGCACATCGCTCGATGTAGATTGCTCCGGGCAGCAGCGCCAACAGCTCGGATACCTGCAAAGGATAACCCTGGTACTCGACGTCTCGACCCAGCGGAGTTGTCATTGTTACCTGGCCAACAAGAGTGGTCGGAGCCATTTGTCCGCCGGTCATTCCAAAGACGGCGTTATTGATAAAAATTACGGTTATCCGTTCGCCACGATGCGCAGCGTGGATGATTTCACCCGTTCCGATGGCTGCCAGGTCGCCGTCACCCTGATATGAAAAGATTATTTTGTCGGGGTTTGTTCTTTTCATACCCGTCGCCACCGCCGGTGCCCTTCCGTGCGCAACTTCAACCATATCGACATCGAGATAGTCATAAGCAAGCACTGCACAGCCGACCGGCGCGATGCCGATAGTTCGGCCGCGTATGCCTAATTCATCAATTGCTTCAGCTACCAATCGATGCGCTATTCCGTGTCCGCATCCGGGACAATAATGCGTCGGGCAATCTTTTAGAGTAGGTGTTCGCGTAAATACCGTTTTCATACCGTCAGCCCTTTTGTTTTGCAGGTATGGTCAGGTCCTTAATCTTTTCAAAAATCTGCTCGACAGTCGGCACTCCGCCGCCTGGTCGTCCGTAAAACAATACCGGCGCTTTGCCGGCCACTGCCAATTTCACGTCTTCGACCATCTGGCCGCAGCTCATCTCGACCGTCAGGAAAATCTTAAGGTCCTCAGCAGCTCTGCTGATTTGCTCTGTCGGGAAAGGCCAAAGAGTGATTGGGCGAATCCAGCCGACTTTGATTCCATCCTGCCTTGCTCTTTCCACGGTGCTTCGTACGATTCTGGCGGCAACTCCGTATGCAACTACCACGATTTCCGCATCGTCAACTTCGTACTGCTCACAGAGGACTTCATTTTTTTCTACCTCTTTGTATTTGGCCTGCAGGTCATAGTTGTGCTGCTCAACCGCTCCTTCTTTTAACCATAAGGACCGGACAATGTTTTGCTCTCTGCCGTCGGCACCGGTCAGCGCCCAGTTCTTAGCGGGGAGTTTGCGGCGCGGTTTTTTGTCGAAGACTATCGGCTCCATCATCTGGCCGAGGATACCGTCGGCAAGAACGACAACGGTCATTCGATACTGGTCAGCGAGGTCGAACGCCAGCGGCATACAATCGACCAGCTCCTGCACACTGGATGGGCCTAAGACGATGGTTCTGTAATCGCCGTGTCCACCGCCTCGGGTTGCCTGGAAGTAGTCGCCTTGTGATGGGGCGATGTTGCCCAGGCCGGGCCCGCCCCGCATTACATTGACGACCACAGCCGGCAGCTCAGCCCCAGCGAGATAGCTAATCCCCTCCTGCATCAAACTGATGCCGGGACTGGATGAAGTTGTCATCGCTCTTTTGCCGGTAGCCGAGGCCCCGAACACCATATTGATAGCCGCAAGCTCACTCTCGCTCTGGAGGAAGACCCGGCCTTCCTCGGGCATCCTTTTCGACATATAAGCGGTGATTTCGTTTTGCGGCGTGATTGGATAACCGAAATAAGCATCGCAGCCGGCAATGATAGCCGATTCCGCCAGGGCCTCATTGCCACACATTAAAATTCTCTGAATCACGCTTTTTCCTTAATCAAAGGCGGCTTACTTTTCTTCTTTGGTTCGCTGTCGGTATTGTCCTCACGATATACCTCGATTATCGCCTCCGGACAAATGAGAGCACACAAGCAGCAGCCCGTACAGTCAGAGTTGCTTGCCTGTGCGGGGAAGAAACCGTTTTTGTTGGACTTCTCGGATATGATGATGCCGTTCTTGGGACAGACTATTACACATAGGCCGCAGCCCTTGCAGCGTTCGGTATCGATTATTATTTTGCCTGCCATCTTTTCGTAATGCGTATATCGCTTGCCTCTGCGACTCCCGTCGCAAGACGAGGCAGCAGGTAGTGCGTATTGCGTATTATATCATACACGCATAAAGTTTAAGCCGCAGACATTTTAGCACGTTGAAACAATCCTGTAAAGGAAAAAGACCATTTACACCGTCTGAAGCTCTGTATATAAAGGTATCTATGGTTTCGCGAATAAAGATTCCGGTTTTCTGTGCCGCTGTGTTCGCAGTTCTGGTTCCAGCCGGCGGCTGTAGAAAACAGCCGAGCAGTACCGTCGTTTGCCTCGGCGACAGCATGACGGTCTGCGGTGAGCCCGGCGGCAGATACTCCGACTGGCTTGCAAAGTGGCTGCCAAATGACGTTATTATAAACAGGGGAGTTAACCGTGATACACTCGCCGGCGGACGGGCAAGATTCGAGCAGGATGTATTGGCCCTTAAGCCTGACGTCGTCATAATCGCTTTGGGTATGAATGATTTTTTGCTAATGCAAAGAGACATCTCGCAGCTAAAAGCCGACCTCGAAGATATGGTGACCCGGGCAAAGCAGGCCCGGATAGAGGTCGTTATCGCAAGCTGTTTCGGCCAGCGGGATTACTTGACCGAGAAAGACGTGGAATTCGAACCTATCAGGTACGGCTTTGCCGACAGAATCTGGCGGATGGAAGAAGAAATTTGCAAAAAGTACGGCTGCTTCTATGTGCCGAACATGCAGGTCGATATCAAGCCAAACGGCAAAGAGCCTTACTGGGCTGATAATCTGCATCCCAATAAAAAGGGAAACAGGTTCGTAGCGAAGCGGATTCTCGTTGAACTTAAAAAAGCGCTCAAGGCCTGTGCGAAAAAATAGCAGGCTGGTCAAACTGGAGGTTTTTTGAGTTCTTCGACCTTGGGCAGGTCCTTGAGGGAATCCAGGCCGAAGGTTTGCAGAAACTTCTTTGTTGTGCCGTAAAGCATCGGTCTGCCCAAAACTTCCGCCCTGCCGACAATCTTAACCAGCCCTTTGTAGATAAGTGAGCGGATTATCTCACCGGCGGCGACGCCCCTTATGGCCTCGATGTCCGCGCGGATGACCGGCTGTTTGTAGGCTATTATCGCAAGTGTTTCGAGGGAGGCAGCGCTTAGCTTGCTGTCGTCGCGGACCCGAATCAATTTTTTGAGCCACGAATTGTAAGGGCTGAGGGTCAGCATTTGGAAACCTCCTGCGATTTTCTCTATTCTAAAGGCGTTGCCGTTGGCCTGGTATTTTTCGTTAAGGCTCTTTACCAACTGACGAATCTGCCTGGCTGGCACTCCGACAATATCAGCCAATCGAGCATCCGTCAGGGACTCATCGCTGGCAAACAAAACCGCCTCCGTAACCGACTCGGTGGTTACTTCAAAGTCTTCCATCAACTCGGAACAGTCGCTCTGCTGGACCTCGCCGTCCGGGGTTTGTTCTTCGGTGCTTCCGCTCGCAAATGAAGTTTCTATCCGCTCTTCGTGTTCTTCGGTCATAGGTTCTTCCACTTAAAGGGGTCAGTGTCTTTCTTACTTATCTTAATTGTTACCTGCTTTGCCTCTTTTTGCAACTGTTTGGCGAACTTTTTTAGTATAAAACGTTCGGAGACGCTATGGCCCAGACAAATACAGGTTAGATTAGCTTCCTGTGCGGCGAGGGCGTAATGATGTTTTAACTCGCCGGTGAGATACAAATCGCAATTTTGAGCGATGACTGAATTGATGATTTTGCCGCACGAACCTGCGCAAACGGCTGCCTTTTTAACTAATCTGTTTTCCCTGCCAACGATTCCGAATACCTCTGCACCGGTATATTTTTTTATTCGTTCAACGATTTTAGTTAACTGCGTCGGCTTACTCAGTCTGCCGATTCTGCCCAAGCCGAATTTGTTTTGACCGCTATAGAGCTTAAACACATCGAAAGCAGGCTCTTCGTAGGGATGCGCCTTTTTCATTGCTGTTATGCAGTCGGCAAGTTTCCCAGCCGGCACAATCGTCTCGAACCTCATCTCCGGCACCTTTTCCAACTTTCCTTTTTTGCCGATTGCCGGCGAAGAACCTCCCAGCGGCAGAAAGCTGCCCTGGCCCTGTGCGGCAAAGCCGCAGTGGCTGTAGTTACCGATAAAACCCGCACCGGCGGCAAAGACCGCGTTTGAGACCTCAGCTAACGAGTCGACGGGGACAAACACAACGAGTTTGTAATTGTCGCCCTGCGGG
>CAYLXD010000080.1:0-8733 GCA_964387515.1 uncultured Pirellulales bacterium
CTGCCGGTAGCGCCTTTATAGTCGCCGGCTATGACCTCAACCATATCACCTTTTTTAATATGCAGCGCCATTGAATTTTAAGTTTTTGGTCCTTAGTTTTTAGTTTTAAGTTTTTAGTTTTACGTTTTTCTATACCACCTCAGCCGCCAGCGAGATGATTTTCATATAGTTCTTCTCGCGAAGTTCGCGGGCAACGGCACCGAAAATCCGCGTCCCTATCGGATTGCCTTCATTATCAATCATAACTGCGGCATTACTGTCAAACCTTACGTAACTGCCGTCGGCACGCCTCACAGGACTCTTGGTGCGGATAATAACACACTTGTGCACTTTCTTGTTGTCCAGCTGACAGCTTGGCAGAGACTTCTTTATCGCAACACACACAACATCCCCTACCGTAGCCACCGGACGCCTGAACTTGCCGCGGGCTCCGCTTTTGCCGAGAACCCTGACACACAGGGCCGACTTGACACCGGAGTTGTCAGCTATATTCAACATTGTTTCCTGCTGAATCACCGCCTTTTTACCTCTCACATCCTCTTACCATAGGGGCTGTTTGTGAATCATTCCTGCACGGCCTTTTCCAGAATACCGACGAGTCGCCAGCTCTTGGTCTTGCTGTAAGGTTTGCACTGCGAAATCTCAACAATATCGCCTACACCTGCTTGGTTGTGCTCGTCGTGGACTCCAAGCTTTGTCCTGCGCTTAATGTATTTACCGTATTTCGGATGTTTGGCCTTGTAATCAATAGCAACCTTGATACTTTTGTCGCCGCTCTTACTTACCACCACACCGCTTATAGTTTTCCCAATCGGCATATTCAGTTCCTGATTATGGACCGCCGGCACCGGCGGCGAAGCTCAGCTCCTTTCGTGTATTATCGTCTTAAGCCTTGCAATATCACGCCTGATATTCCTTATAGCCTTTGAATTCTCCAGCTTCTCCGTAACAGCCTGCGTACGAAGGTCGAACAGATTCCTCTCCAGCTCGCCGAGTCTGTCAACAAGCTCATCTGTGCTCATCTCGCGATAATCCTTGGCTTTCATCTTTTTTTCGGCCCTCGGCTTTGGCAGTGCCCGGTATCACCTCTTACCTTGAATGTCTGCGCTTAACAAGCCTGCACCTAATCGGCATCTTGTTAGCCACTCTGACCAGCGCCTGCTTTGCCACATCCTCGTTTACTCCGCCAATCTCAAACATCACCTGTCCGGGTCTTACTCTGGCAACCCAAAAGGCCGGCTCACCCTTGCCTTTGCCCATCCTTGTTTCTAAGGGTTTGGCGCTTACCGGCTTATGCGGAAATATCCTCAGATATACCTTGCCTTCACGATGCAAAAAATGTGTCGCCGCAACTCGACCCGCCTCTATCTGCGTCGCGCTAATCCAGCTTCGCGACAACGCCTGCAGACCGTATTCGCCGAACGCTACAAAGTTACTTCTCGAAGCATTACCCTTCATTTTGCCGCGATGGCTCTTGCGGTACTTAACTCTTTTCGGCATCATTGCCATATTCTTAAACCCTGAAAAACTACTGCTAAAAGCAGATTACTTTCAAAAAAAAGTTATTCGGTTTTTTCTTTTTTACTGTTTGGTTTCTCCTGACTGCCCTGTTCTGGCGGTGCGGCCGCCTCAGCGCCTGCCGAATTCGCCTGAACTTGTGTCTTTGAGGCCTCGGCCGGCTTGGCCCCGGGCACACCGTCCTGCTGCGCCGGCCGGCGGCGATGCGCCGATGGACGACGCCGACGCGCAGCTCTTGGCTCGGCTTCCTCGCCGAATTTACCCTTGTAAATCCAGACTTTAACGCCAATCGCGCCGTAAGTTGTCCCTGCCGTCGCCACGGCATAATCCACATCAGCATCGAGTGTATGTAGGGGGATACTGCCCATTTTCTGCGTTTCGCAGCGGGCCATTTCCGAGCCCGCCAAACGACCCTTGCAGATAATCTTAACCCCCTTGGCACCCGCGTTCATCACCAGCTCACAATACTGTTTCATTGTACGCCTGAACGACGCTCGTTTGCACAGCTGCTCCGCAATCGACTCACCCACCAGTGTAGCGTTGAGGTCGGGCTCTTTTATCTCGACAACGTTTACGCTGATTTTGTGCCCGGTTATTGCTTCGAGCTCTTCCCTCAGCTTATCAACCTCTCCACCTCTGGGCCCAATAACAACGCCGGGCCGGGCGCTGTGCAGCGAAACCTGTACTTCGTTGCGAGTCCGGACTATTTCAACCTTTGCCACCGCACCTTTCGGTATCTGGCGGTTATACTTTCTGTCCACATGCTTGCGTATCTTCTGGTCCTCGACAAGAAAATCACCGTAGTTGGCCTTCGGAGCAAACCATGTGCTCTGCCACCCGCGCGTTATTCCTGTCCTGAAACCTATTGGCGAAGTCTTCTGACCCATCGTTTTGTATCTCTTCTCCTGTTTGGTTCTCTATCGCCCGCTTAAAAAGGTTGTGTCACCACAATATATATGTGACAGGCTTTTTTGCTGATGCGATACGCCTTGCCTCTGTCCTTTGGTATCCATCTTTTTGTGCCGATACGCACCCCGGCATCGTCCACACGGGCGCAGCTTACATAAAGGTTATCAACATCAGCCTGCTGCTCATCGGCATCTGCGACCGCGCTTTTTAAGACCTTGTTAATAATCATCGCAGCGCGTTTATTTGTGAACTTCAATATGTCCATAGCGTCCTGGACGCTTCTGCCGACTATTAATTCCGTTACCAACCTCGCCTTGCGGGGTGAAATCGGAGCGAACCTGTACGATGACTGCCAGTCCACAAGGTCATTGACCTCCGTGCTTAATGCAGTTGCCAGGTTTCGAACATCCTCGCTGCGCGGTGTGGGCTTAAAAAGCCCTTTTTGCCAGTTCTTTACCGCTTTTGCTGCTGCTCTTTCATCCAGACCGCCTCTGACAAGTTGTCCGGCTAACTGCTCGGCACTTATATGTCGTTGCCCACAAAGTCTTTTTAATTTATTAGAGCTTAACATTATGGAAATCTTTATCGTTCAGTGGACTACACAGTAGTAGCTATCTTCCTGCTTGAATGACCTCTGAAGGTCTTCGTCGGCGAAAATTCGCCTAACTTATGTCCGACCATATCCTCTGTCACGAATACCTTATGGAACATCTTGCCGTTATGAACCATAAAGGTAAAACCGACAAACTCAGGAATAATTGTGCACCTTCTTGCCCAGGTCTTTATTGGCTCACGCGAGCCTGATTCGATTCGCTTTTCGACCTTCGCGAATAGTTTCTCATCAACGTATGGCCCTTTTTTAAGAGATCTGCCCATTCGGGTCTCCTCAAAATTTATAAGACCAGTTGTCCTTGTCTTTTACTCTTGCGTCTTCGAATAATTCTCTTGTTACTTGGATTTCGCGGATTTCTCGTTTTACCGCCTTTTGCCAGTACCCCTGTGGGCGAACAGGGATGTCGACCGCCGTGTGCCCTGCCTTCCCCACCGCCCATCGGGTGAGAAACAGGGTTCATCGCCACGCCTCTGACGTGGGGTCTGCGCCCCATATGTCGCTTTCGCCCGGCCTTGCCGAGCCTGACGTTCTGGTGGTCGGGATTACTCAACTGCCCTATCGTAGCGCGGCACTCTTTACGAATCATCCGCATTTCACCGCTTGGCAGAACTATGCTGACCCAGTCACCTTCTTTCGCCACAATTCTTGCGGTGCCGCCGGCGCCTCTGACCAGCTTGCCGCCCTGCCCGGCCGTCATCTCGATATTATGAATCTCGATGCCGGCCGGAATAGCTTCCAGCGGCATCGCATTACCAAGCTTCGGCTCACACGAAACGCCGCTCTCCACCACATCTCCAGGCTTTATACCCAACGGCGCCAGTATGTACCTTTTCTCGCCGTCGGCATAATAAAGCAGCGATATAAAACAGTTTCTGTTGGGGTCATATTCGACCGTTGCTACCTTTGCCGGAACGCCGTCCTTATCACGCTTAAAGTCAATCACACGGTAAATCTTTTTTGCTCCGCCGCCTCTGAAGCGTGCAGTTGTAACGCCGGAATAATTTCTTCCGCCGTTCTTTTTTATCCGTTTGCAAAGCGACTTCTCACGTCTTTCCGTTGTCAGCTCCGCATAGTCGTTCACCGAGCTGTTTCTGCGACCTGCGCTTGTCGGTTTATAAATTCGAATACCCATAGTCTTGTATCTCGTCTTTATCCGCCTGTGGCGGATTGTCTTTAGAACAAATCTATATGATAATCGGGCTCTAAGAATACAACTGCTTTCTTCCACGCTGCCGTCACACCGTAATCTCTGCCTCTGCGGCGATACTTGCCTTTCCGGTTGGCCGTTCTTACCTTGTGTACCTTCACACCGTATATATTCTCTACCGCCTTTTTTATCTGTTGCTTATTAGCCTTTTTGTTTACCTCGAAGGAGTACATACCTTTCACATTCGCAAAGTGCATCCCCTGCTCCGTAATCAAAGGCCGAATTATTATGTTATAGTCGTCCACCTCTGCGCCTGTTTATCCGCCTATGGCGGGTTAATTCTCACTTGTCTTCTCTTTGCTCAAAAGCGACAGAAACGCCTCTTTCGTAAACAATAACTTGCTATGATTGCATATATCGCCCGCGTTCAGCTCAGCTACGGGCATAATAGCTACTCGCGGCACGTTCCTCACCGAGCGGTAAAGGTTGTTATCGTAATCACCGATGGTCACAAGGCAGCTGCCTTTCGGGGAAATCTTCAGGTTACCTAAAACCGTTACGAAATCGCGTGTTCGCGGCTTCTCAAAATCCAGCCGGTCAACC
Source organism: uncultured Pirellulales bacterium (assembly GCA_964387515.1). Taxonomy (GTDB): domain Bacteria; phylum Planctomycetota; class Phycisphaerae; order Sedimentisphaerales; family Anaerobacaceae; genus CAVXEF01. Next base: position 4,791 of record CAYLXD010000080.1, read on the forward strand.
ACCACAACATCATCGCTCAACAGCTTTGCCAATATAGCCGAGTCTCTTGCTAATCTTTTTTGTTTTTTCGGCATACGTTTTCCGAAGTCCCTTGCAACCTTTGCAAAGGTCACACCGCCGCCCACCCGTTTGCCGGTCCTGACAGTGCCGGCACGCGCATTGCCCGTGCCTTTTTGCCTGTACAGCTTCCTCGTCGAGCCGGCTACCATCCCTCTGCTTTTGGTGGTGGCTGTCCCTACTCTTTTGTTGGCGTGGTACATAACAATCGCCTGCTTCAGAAGCGGATACCTCACGAAATTACCAAAAGCCGACTCATCGACCTTCAGGCTGTCGACCTCTTCACCTTCTCTGTTGTAAACTGCCAGTTTAATCATCTCTATTCTTCTGTCGGACCTGCCGTTCACAAATCAAGCCTTCTTTGCACTGCGGACAATAACGTAACTGCCGGCCGGGCCGGGTACGGAACCCTTGACCACCAGCAGATTGTTTTCTTCATCTATCGCCGCCAGTTTATGGCCCTTCGCAGTAACTCGGTGGTGACCCATATGGCCGGCCATCTTTTTGCCTTTTTTGATACTGCCACCGTGGCCGCGGTCGGTACCATAGCCCGCCTGCGAACCCGGCGCACGGTGCTTTCGTTCCGTGCCGTGCGAGGAGGGGAAACCCTTAAAACCATACCGCTTCATCACTCCCGCAAAGCCTTTGCCCTTGCTGGTCCCGACAACATCAACGTACTTATCTTCCGCGAAAGCCGAAACCGTTATAGACTCGCCCACCTTGTAAGCCACCTCAGCGTCGTCCGCCAGTCGCATCTCCCTGACGAATCTCTTCGGCACCATCTTGGCCTTCTTAGCGTGTCCGACCTGCGGATTCTTTCTTCGTGACTTTTTAACATCGTCGAGGCCGAGCTGAACGGCGTTGTAGCCGTCCGTCTCAGCCGTTTTGACCTGCATAACGCTGCACGGACCGGCCTGTATCACCGTAACGCCCAATAGCTCGCCCGATTCGTCATAGACCTGCGTCATTCCAACTTTTTTCCCTAATAGCATCGCCATTGTTTCGTCGCTCATCCACTCATCAACGCATTCACTCATTCACACTTTTATCTTTACGAAAACGCCGGCCGGCACAACCAAACGATTCAGCACCTCGACCGTTCGCGCGTTGGCCTCGTGAATGTCAATCAGCCGTTTGTGTGTCCTCAGCTCGAATTGCTCACGCGACTTCTTATCGATGTGAGGACTTCGCAAAACGGTGTATCTTTCGATGCGCGTAGGCAGCGGCACCGGACCGCTCACACGCGCGTTGGTTCGACGGGCGTGCTCGACGATTTCCTTCGCGGAGGCATCGAGGGCCCTGTGGTCGTACGCCTCCATTCTGATTCTTATTTTTTCCGTTTCGCCGGCCAAATTTACACCTCAAAACAAATAAGTGCCTGCACTGTGTATTAACTCATTAAACCAACTGCAAAATAAAAACATCCTCTCTGAGCATATACAGTTATTTCACTGCTCTGCTTAAACCGTATTTGTTTTGGCAGGAAAGGCTTTTGGATTGACCATTTACTATTGACTATACGGTACTATCGCTTGCAAATTTCTTCTACGTAGTCAACTGTCAATTACTAAAGCTCGCCTTCCTTAAAGAATCGGGATTCGGGCCGGCGGTTGCGACCCTCCCAAAGCCGCTTGATGCTTTGGTGTCCCCTATGCCTAACAAAAATCCTCGATAAGCCATCCCTGTTTGCCAAAACCAGATATGCAACAGCCCAACTGGTTAACGCAAAGCCTTCCCTGGCCGTGCTCGCTACGGCTGAAAACCCTGTACTCTAACACGTAACTCAAGCTCTGTCAACAAAATACCAAAAAAATCAAAAAAATTTGGAATTTCTGAAATTTTTTTTGAAAATTAAGCTGGCCCAGCCGCTATTAAAGCCCAAACCCCGCTTTTTGAAGCACAAACCCCAATTTATCGGACTTTACCCGGCGGTCGTCGTTATATTTAACCCCATCCGGAGTTTACCCGCCGTTTGTTTGGCGGGTTGGCGGCTGTTTACCTGTAAATGATGTTGATGCTCTTAACGTACTTGCCGATGTGGCGGTCCACGTAACCTATAAAGGCCTGCAGCAGTTGCCATTCGGATTTTGGTATTTTGGACTGCACCTCGGCTACTATGATACCTCCTCTTGCCAAATCCCAGTTTATCCACCCGGGGTACTTGATGTGGACCCATCTGCCTTCTTTTTGACGTTTGAACGTCGTCCCTCTGCCGCGCAGTTTCCGCTCGGTGTCTTTGAGAATGGTTTTCAGGCTCGGCTTATCGTCCGACAACGGAACTATCTGTATGACCTTCATATAACCTCTTTTTCTTCACTTAACTACCGCCTATATGCTTTCCGCATAACGTCAACCGCAACGCACCGCGTCGCCTCCTTCTCGCTTAGCCCCTATCTCCGCTGGGGGTCAACACCTGTTTTCCTCGAATCGGTCGTTTTAAAAAGTCAAGCACCATCGTCCTTTGTGACTCCTTTACACAACTGCACCTATTGCCCCAGTAACGCTTGAAGTCCGCGTATGCCTTACAGTTCAGCCTGATATTGCTCCTGCATGAGAGATTGCTCACCAGGGTAATCAGCGGTTTGCGGTGTTGCCACAAGTTGCCCCACACCCTGCCCAGAATGTGCGACATGGAATAGAAGTCCTGGTCGCACGAGATCATTTCTTCAATGGCGCCGTCCAGAGACAAATGCTTATACCGAGCCACAGGGAAGGTCAGCGTGTAGTATTTCCAGTTTTGTGGGAACGTGTCGAGGGCGATGCGACCCTGCGATGTCATCTGCTCCCATAAGCGCGTGCCCGGCAGGGGAGTCAAAAACAGCGCGTTGAGATTGTCCACACCGTACTGACCGGCCGCCTCGGCGATTCGTTTACCGATGCCAGGCTCATCTATGTCCAAACCGATGATAAACGAACCCACTACCTGAATGTTGTGCCGTCGTATCCGCTGTACGGAGGCGCGGAAGTCCCGCCCTTTCAGAAGGTTGAATTTCTTGCCGACCTCCAGAAGCCCTTCCGGCGAGGGCGATTCAAAGCCGATGAAGATGCCTCTGCACCCGGCCTTGGCCGCCAACGACAGTAGTTCTTCATCATCGGCAAAGTTAATGGTGGCCTGCCCAATCCACTCCTTTCGCAGCTTCGCCTGTGCCATAGCGCCGAACAGCTCCTTGGCGCGGGCGATGTGTTCGGGGCGCGTGCCGATAAGGTTGTCGTCCACCACTAAAACACGTTTCTCACGAATCGACTGGAGTTCCCGCACGACATCCGAAATGGGGCGATGCCGGTACTTGGCCCCGTTGAACGCCGTCACGCTGCAAAAGCTGCAGTTCAATGGACAGCCGCGAGTGGTCTGAATGGCTCCGAAGGTATATCCAGTAGATAGCAAATCATGACGGGCGGGCGGGACATTCTTTATCTCGGCAAACCCTCCGTCATACTGGCTTTTCAGCCTGTGATGCCGGGCGTCCTCCAAAACCTGCGCCCAGACCCCCTCAGCTTCCCCGGTAACCACTGAATCCACGCGCTCAATGGCCTCGTCTATGCACATTGTTGCATGAATACCGCCTATGACGACGGGTACGCCAAGATTCCGGAAGTAACCGGCCACTTCATAGGCGCGGTTCGCCTGCGAGGTAAAAGCCGTAATGCCCACCAGGTCAGGCCGAGGCATCGCCCGATAGTCCGGCACGCCGAGGTTCTCATCCAATATCCGGATTTCCCACTCCGGCCCGGTCAGGCCCGCCAGAACCATAAGGCTCAGTGGTTTCCACACGCGGTAGCGGTTCCACCAGCTCTCCTTGATTTTGACGATGCTGACAAGCGGATTTGACGGATTTATCAGATATAATCGCATAGCGTCCATTCATTAATGGCTTTTGCATCACCG
>CAYLXD010000081.1:0-8642 GCA_964387515.1 uncultured Pirellulales bacterium
TTGGCCCGGAGCTGAGTTTGTAATCAGCAGAGGGTATCCTGCATAAACTTGCAATCTTTTCAACTACTACCGCATAATCGAATTCGGAATCGGTCTCTTTGGAACCGGCAAAGTCAAGGCGGTCAGGGTCAATATCCAGAATCTCAGTTATTACCGCCTGAGCCTTGGTATATTCGTCCCGGCTCAAATCCCATCTGCGATGCGCCTGCGGCAGACGCACAGTCCAGATAAGTAACACCCATCCAGCGGCTACAACAGGAACAGCTATATAGTAAAAAAGCGGATTTTTATAAAACTCTTTTGTCATCCTTAGCCTAACCACTTTTCGGCACCACCGTTATGCTGAAAGTATCACGTCCGCCCTTGGAATCAAGTCGTTGCTGCTCAACATCAAGATTGACGCTCTCGAGGGCTTCGAACAGCTTCAGTGTGTTGCGTTTGCTGGATGTATCGCCGACAATGCTTATATTCCTGCTTGTAATAGAAATAGTTTCTACCTTTAAGTCCGTCTGCGCTGCGCATTTGTTAAAGGCCTCGAGCACAAGTGTCAGCTTTGACGATGCGGATTCTTCACCTGTGATGCTAAGCTGGCCGCTTTTGACGGCTTTGATACGTCTTAATTCACCTGCAAGCTTATTTGAGACGCTGGATTTGGCAGGCACCTTTTTACCCAGCATAACCACAGAGTACTGCTTTGCGAGTTTTTCATTCAGTCTGCTGATGTCTCTGTTTTTCTGTAACAGCCGCGACTGAAAATACACACCAATCGCGAGCATAACAATCACGGCGGATACACTCAGCTGCTTAATTGTTTTTTCAAGCCGCAGCTTCCTGCCCTGATAGGGCAGAAAATCATTGCGGAAATTCAAGCTCGGCTGTTTTTCCAGACACCCCAGAGCCGCCCCGTAACAGATTGCAAAATCAACAAGGTCATCGCAGTCGCCGAGGCTGTCCGTATCTGCGCCGGCGGCCTCGGCCAAATCCAGGCCATCGGTCTGGAGTCCGAGTTTTTCGCCGAGCTGCCGGCAATCCACCGAATCCGTAGAATCGAAAACCCTAAGGCGCTCTATCGGTCCATCACTTTCAACAAGCCCAATCGTTAATGGCACCTCCCGGGCCAGCAGCTCGGTTTTGTCCTGTCGGCTGCCAAGCAGAAATGTCCGGGCGGCCAACTGTTTCCGGGCCGCTGAGAAGAGAATAAAATAGCCATTTCGACCCGAAAGCATCCCGTAAAAGGTTTTCCCAGCCTGCTGTGAGGCGGCCGCTGAGATATTTCGGCGAACAAATCTGGAAAGGCAGTTAATGTCAGGCTCTATACTCATCGGGTCAATATTATTTGCCTGTAGAGCAACAAGTATATCGGACAAAACTTTTCGCTGGGCGGTGAAAACATTTAAGCTCGAACCTGTCTGGTCACTTGCAGCTATTTCGAAGGCTATCGCAGCCTCGCTTATATCCGTCGCAAGGGCCTCCTCGGTGTCAAACCTGATTGTCGAGGCAATTTGTTTCTGGTCACTGAAGTTACTGTGGAGCTTATGCTGCATAAACATTGCGCAATCAAGGGCAACCACAGTTTCGGAAAATTGCAGATGTCTCTCCGCACAGCCGCGGGCAATAAGCCCTGCCAGAAGGCGCGGCTCTGCCTGCTGGTGCCCTTCTAAAGAGACACTAAAGCAGCCCAGGAGCTTCACGTCCTGCGCCTGCGAGCCGAGGCAGAGGACGGTCGCTCTGTCTTTGCTTAAATAAATTCCCAAATAGTTGTTCTGACCCTGCACCCGGCAAGCTCCTGAAAAATCGCTTCTTTATCCTGATATTACCGCAACCGTTTGTATTTTTTTGCCGTCCTTCGTCAGTGCTATAACCGTTGACGCTTCCGCCACTCCGCTTACCGCAGTAATTCTAATAGTGAAAAACCTGCTGACCGTCGTGAGGTACGGCTGACATTTTTCAATTGAACCGGAATATCTGAGCAGCGACTTCCTCAATTCTTCCATATTTTCAAAGGGGTTTATTCGTCTTTGCTGTATTATTTCTTCGGCGATTTCCCTATAGTCTCCGCCGAAGGTAAGAGCAGCCTCTAATACCTGTCGGGGTGCGGTATTTATATTAACCCTGCTCGAGCCCCACATCCCCATATACTTCAGGGCCGACTCCTTTCTGCTTTCGCTGACTATTGTCGGCCTGGCGAGCGCTTCCGTATCAATTACCGAACTGTGAAAGAGCCTTGCAAAGTCCGTCGTGTGCACCGTGGCGGGTATGGTCGTCGTTACAACTCGACGGGTAGTCCTGGTTCCGCGTCGTCCTCTTCGGCGACTGTCCCTTGCCGTTCGTGTTACTGCTTTTTTTATCTCTATCGGCTTGAAGTCAAGCTGGAATGATTTTATTTTGCTTACTTCTCCGAGCTGTGTCTTCAGTGAGTCGATGTCGGTGTCATTGACATCCATCCATTCGCAGAAGGTCTCGAAGCCCGCCAACGCTTCCCGCTGGATTCTTTTATCGTCCATCGCCGCCCAGCCGAGCGGGTATTTCGCGTTTTCATCCTCAATTTCAATCCTGACTTTTGCCGAACCGATATAGAACTCGACCGGCTCGGTTATAAAAGGCCAGGCTGGGCCATACGGCCCTCGTACCACCAAAGAATTAGGTTCATTGACCTCGATAATGCTATACGCATATAAACCAATATCATTCACATCATTAAAATCATTAACGTCACCGGTGCGGTCGGTGTCATGGCGCTCATCGAGGGCCTTTTTAGCAGCCCACTCTTCCAAAAACTCCTGATATTGGGCTTCAGTCATCGCAAAGATGTCTGAGAAGTCCGGCTCGTCCGCACGGACAACCAGAGGAGGAGTATTGATATCACCAAGAGTAGCAAGTGCATACTTGACAGCCGAGTCACACGCGTAGCGCGCGCTGGTGTAATCTATCATATATCGGTCGCGGTGACGCTGGGCTGCGACACGAGTGGTGAGTGTGTAGCCCAGTGCTGAAAGCACAACCAGCAGCACCAGCGTAAGCAACAACACAATGCCCGGACGGTTTCGACCACCGCAGTTGCCGCAGTTGTTTTGGCCGTTTGAATTCATCACGTTATTTTTCTTCAGCTTCTTTAACGATTTTGAATTTAATTTTTCTGCTTTTGCTAATAGCTATGGTTCGGCTGATTTTCTCAGTCTCAGGCACATCCATGGTGCCGTCTAATTTCTTGAAAGGCTCCGCAAAGGACACGGTAACCACAATTCCATAAGGCAGTGCAGTGCCTGTCCATCTGTCCGCAAGGTCTTCGTCTCTGCGCGCCTCAATCTTAAAAAAGGTGGTGCCTGCGCAAATCGGCACGAAAAGCTCCTTTTCCCAGTTTTCTTTCTGGTCATCGAGGAGCTTGTCTTCAGCCGTAACACCGCTATGGCTTCGGTATAAGATAAGGCCGTTGTCCGCTTCATAATCGTAATTGCCTTGCCAGACAATCTCTTCGAACGTCTGCTTTTTGTTCTGCTTGTCGTAGAAGGTCTGCGAAATCCTCAGCCTGGCCGTTTGCAGACCATTAACAATCTTATTCTCAATGGTGATTTCCGCATCTGAGCCGGCCCCGGCCACCCTGTCGAGGTCCTCGGCGATGCACTGCAGAACCTCAGCCGGCAAATTGGTGCCCTCGAGCTTGCGTGTGACGCCCGCCGCAGCGTTTTCCGCCCTGCTGTAAATGCTCAGGACAGCAACCAGAATCATCGAGCCGATTGTCAGCGCAGCGAGCATCTCAGCTAATGAAAAACCACCTAGGTAAGCAAATTTTTTAAATCGCTTTTCCATATCACTTGCTGTATCACCGCAATTATTTACAGTCAGATGTAAGCAGCTCCCACATATCCAAAAAATCCATGCCATAGAGTACTTCGTCGGGATAACACTGACCACATATCCAAAGTCCATCACATTGCTTTTTCGGAGGACTCGTTTCTTCCGGCGGCGCAGTTTCAGTATCTTCTTCGCCCGCTGGGGACGGCTCCGTCTGTGGCTCCGAAGGCTGGGACTGCTCCTGCTGACGGCTTTGCCACACAATTTCTTTCTGTACCTGGTTCTTTGCCTCTTCAGATGGATTACCGTCGTATTCCACGTAGAGATCAAGGTAATCCTTAATATAATAACCGTCACTGGTCAAAGGCATACCATTTTGAACCCACTGCTGAATAGTCTTTTCATCAACGCCGACGTAGTAAGCGGCTTCTTCGATGGTTTTGAGAAGTTGGTCTTCTGCCAGTTGTTCGTAGTGTTGCTGCAGCATCTGAAGCAACTGCTCCTTGGTCAAATCTGTCAGCCAGTGGGTCAACTTGACTGTTTGCAGCTCGCCAGCAATATCGGTATATTCAGCGGAGCAAACCGCCTGCACCCATATTCTCCTGGTAACGGGTTCGTAAAATGGCTCGATGGTCGTCTGCCACTGAATTTCGGGATACTTATCGCTGGTGCCCACTTCAACCTTCTCCGAGACCGAACTCGAAGTAAGAAGGGTCTCCATATTATCCCGAGCGACCTCAAAAGCCTGACGGCGAATCGCCGAATCTGCCGTCGAAATAACACAGCGGTTTATAACAACCACCACGCTCGAGGTAACAATCGCCAGTATAATCAAAGCCGTTACAGTCTCCACCAGACTAAAGGCTGTTTTGGATCTTGAATTGACACCTTGTGTCAGTTTTAAGTCTCTAAAATGGCACATCGTCTTTAAATTTCGGCACCAAAAATTCGACATATCCCTTTTTCAATTCGATAGTCCTGTTCAGCCGATTGACAATAACCGAATATTCCTGCTCATTTCCGTCGAGCAGGGCGATTTTTCCGCCGTACTGCCAGCCCAAATGCCCCGCCCGAAACTTTGCTCTGCCTTCGTTTGTGTAGTCACCATCGTCAAAAAGAACATAAATGACCCTGCAGTTATCACTAAAATCATTCTCGACAATAATCTCTTCCTCCAAAACCTGCGACAAATCCGGCGAAGTAATCTCGCGAAGCGTATAGCTCTGCCGGCCGATATCAACAATAACCTCATATCTTCTGTCACTCTCGGCTGCGGCGCTTGCAGCCATTTGCATCGCCGAAACAAAATCCTGCACCTGTGCCTTAAAGCTGTGCCTCGTAAGCAGCCCTGAAAGATTCGTCACCGCCAAAGATACGAACAGTGATATCATCACAATCACCACTACCATCTCGGTCAGCGTAAAGCCGCGGATGCGTGAATGAGTGGATGGGTGAATGAGTACCGCGCATCTACGCATTTGTGCATCTACACATTTGCGCATATACACATCAGTATGCATCGGTGCTGTACAGGTCCGCATCATAGCCCTCACCGCCCTCTTCACCATCAGCGCCGAGACTTATGATTACAAAGGGCTTTCCGCTCTCCGGGAACCGTTCGTAGATAAATTCATTTCCCCAGCCGTCTTTGGGGATTTCGGTGGTTTCCAGATAACCGCCCGGCTCATAATTCGTAACGTCGCTGGGAGGTTCAATAAGAATGCTAAGGCCCTCATCTTCCGTGGGGAATCGGCCGGTGTCCATTTTGAATTGATTAATGGCCATATGAAGCAGCCGAAGGTTTGTCTTTGTGGTTGTAACCCGGGCTTTGTCCGTCTGGCCAACAAAATTGCGGACAACCACCGCAGCAAGTAGGCCGAGGATAATAAGGACAGCCATAAGTTCGACCATCGTAAACCCCGTTAGAAGTAATCCTCTTGACCACCGGGATGTCCCACCAACAGTGGGGACTTCTAACGGGGTAAAACCTTTTGCACTCGGTCTCTGCCGTCTGTGATGCCTGGTTCGGATTCTGGTGCATCCTGTTTTTGATAAGCTACTTTTCATTTTTCGAACTCCCAAAAAAACTAAAATTCCACCGCTGAAATCTTCAAAATCGGCAAAATCGTCGCATAAGCAATGATACCAACTATTGCAGCCATGACAATTATAATAATCGGCTCGACGGCGGCGCCTAATCTCTCAATTACTACATCTGTTGAGGCCTCGAGATTTTCGCTGATATCTTTAAGCATTTTTTCGAGTTCGCCGCTCTTTTCACCGACGGCGACCATATGGGCGACGGCCGGGTCGATGACGCCGCTGTCTCTAAGCGGTGTCGCAATGTCGGCACCGGCAAGAATCCGCTCACGAGCCTGGTGGACAGCCTGCCTCATAAGACTGTTGCCGGTAACTTCAGCCACAACCCGAAGCGACTCAGCCATTGCAAGGCCGCTGCCGAGAAGCGTCGAAAGCGTGGAGGCAAACCGCGAGACAACACGCTGCTTTATAAGGGGTCCGAACAACGGCAGCGACAGCAGCAGCCTGTCACGCAAATATGCACCACGGTCGGTACTGACAAAACGCCTGTAACCAAAGACAATCGCAAAAACCACCGCAATAACAACCAGCAGCCACCAGCTCGACAGAACGTAACTGACATTCATCAAGCGCCTTGTAATCCAGGGAAGCTCCTGGCCTGTCCTGACAATCTGCTCAGATATTTTCGGAATAACCTTCGTCGTCAAAATCATAACGGCTGCGAGACAGAATATGATTAGAACTACCGGGTATATCATAGCTGTCTTCACCTTTGATTCGACTCGTTGCCGTTTTTCCATAAAGCCGGCGATGGTAGCGAAGTTGGTCCCCAAAGAGCCGGTAACCTCGCCAACGCGAACCATACTCACATACACCACGTCAAAATAATCACTATAATCCTTCAGGGCGTCTGTTAGTGACTCACCGGTGATAACACGGTCACGAATGTCAACCAAAGCGTTCTTGAATCGCACATTTGAAGTCTGCATGGTAAGAACTGAAAGGGCCTCGGTCAGCTTTATCCCCGAATTGAGCAGGATGGCCATTTGCTTTGTAAAATCAATTATCTCACTTTTTTTGCCTTTGCCGAGAATCGAGAACAGCCCGCCCCTGCCGCCGGCGCCGGAGCTGACCTCCGTGACGGACGTCGGGTGAATACCGCGGACCCGAAGCTGCTTGCGCGCGGTGTATGCGCTCTCGGCCGTCACCGCCCCCTTGGCCTTTTTACCGTCCGATTCTATGGCTGTGTAATGGTATCTCGGCATTTCAAGTGTGGGATATTCGCGTACCAAATAGTAAATAGTAAATAGTCAATAGTAAATCACATAATGTCCGCCTGCGTTACTCTTAACACTTCTGCAATGGTTGTTATGCCGGCAAGCACCTTTCTGGCACCATCCATTCGCAGAGTTTGCAGGCCCGCGTTCAGGGCGGCTCTTTTTATTGTGCCGGCAGTTTCCCGTTTGTATATCAGGTCCTGAATTTCCTCGTTAACGAGCATCAGCTCATATACACCTGTTCGGCCGCGATAACCTGTCTGAAAACATTTGTCACAGCCGGCGCCGACGTAGAACTTATGGCCTGTGCCGCTCGTATCAAGGGCTTCAACATCTCCCAGCCCGAGCTCTCTCAACTCGTGAGCGCTCGGGTGGTAATCTTCTCTGCAATCCGGGCAGACCTTTCGGACCAGCCTCTGCGCCATTATGGCAATCAGTGACGAGCTCGCCAGATAGGGCTCAACTCCCAGGTCCAAAAGCCTGCTGACCGTACCGGCTGAGTCGTTCGTATGAACTGTGCTGAAAACCAAGTGTCCGGTCAGCGAAGACTGTATCACCATACGGGCTGTCTCAACATCTCGAACCTCGCCGACCATTATAACATCGGGGTCCTGGCGAAGCACATGCCGCAGCGCGTTTACAAACGTCACGCCCTTCTTTGAGGCGACCTGCATCTGGCTTATGCCTCCGAGCTGATACTCGATGGGGTCTTCTATGGTCATAATATTTTTCTCAGCCGAATTAATACGATTAAGGCAGGCATAAAGTGTCGTGCTTTTTCCGCTCCCCGTTGGGCCTGTCACAAAGATAACGCCGTGCGAGCGATTGAGCAGGGAATCGAACTTCTTCAAATCGTCCTCCCACAGTCCCAGCTCATCGAGCGTAAACAAACCGGTGCTTTTATCCAGCAGTCGCAGGACGCTTCGCTCGCCGTAGCTGGTCGGCACGGTGCTGACACGCAAATCGACTTCGCGCTGGCCTAATCGAACACTGCAACGGCCATCCTGCGGCATTCGCCGCTCGGCAATATCCATACCCGCCATAACCTTGATACGAGAGACAATCAAAGGCAGAACATTTCTGTTCAGACTCAGCGTGTCGTACAGAATACCGTCGATACGGTATCGAATCTGTATCTTCGTCTCGTAAGGATGAACGTGAATATCACTTGCCCGAAGCTGCAGAGCGCGAAAAAGAATATCGTTGACGAGTCTGATAACGGGTGGGCGATTGACAACATCAAGAAGGTCGTCCGAAGTAGCCACCTCGTCAACGAGCTGGTCGAGATTTTGCGAATCGAGCTCCTCAGCCACTTCCTCTATAACCGTTGTTCTCTGCTCGTAGGCAACGTCTATCGCTGCCGTAATAGCGGCTCGTGTTGCAACCGCCGCCTTGACGGGCTTACCGGTCATCTTCGAAACGTTATCGAGAGCATTCGTATCTAATGGCCTGGAGAGAACCACAGTAAGTTCATCGGCTTCTCTGTCTTCTGTCTTCTGACTTCTGTCTTCTGTCTTCTGACTTCTGTCTTCT
>CAYLXD010000082.1:0-8504 GCA_964387515.1 uncultured Pirellulales bacterium
CAATTGCAAACACTAAAACCAGACTCATCAATCTCCTCGAAGCCATTTTTTTCCTCCTCTTCCAATTCAAAAAAAGTTGTAAATCTTTTTCCTGTACCCTAAACGCTATGCATTGAACGCTAAATTTGCCTCCTTTCGAATCGCTCGGCCCTTAACGCGAGGGCTGGCCAATAAAAAAACCGCCGTTCCCGCGAAGAAACGACGGCCTCGATAACTTGAGTTATTGTCCGGCAGTCTGCCTAAGCTAAGGCAAATAGCCGAACCGCGACACCGTGTTCCAAATCGCGAGAACACTGTATATCTTCAGCTAACCACAGGCAGGTTTTCTGACTTGCGCCCTACCTTGAGACTCCTTCCCATCCGGCACTAACTATGTTGGACAGTGGATAAAAATGTCTCTCGGACTTCCAATCTTCTTGGTTGGAACAGGCGCTCACAGCGGCGCGACCGTCGCGGATTTCAACCGCGTTCCCGTTTGACTATCCCGCACTAATCTTCAACACCGGCCAGAGGACAAAAGCACCTCTTAGGCCGCCAAAGATTAGTGCGGGACCTGAAGTTAGGTTATATCCTTTTCAAAGAGCAAACTGCTGAAGTTTTAACAGACCGCCAAAACCGGTCAAGAAAAAAATAAAAATTTTTATTGTCTCAGATAAATAATAATACCGGTAAGTATCAGAATCACCAGCACACACACGGTTATCGAAGTTACAAATATCCACATAAAACGTTTATTTTGCCTGGACATAATGTATTTGAGATACCGGTCACTTGTGGCGAAGGTCCTGCTCATCTGGAGGATGCCGTCGGTCTGTCCGAGGCTGTTCTGGTTGAGCTTGTCTAATGTATCATTAAACCTGTTAAAACTTTCAGCCATTTGCACATTGGCATCCGCCGCCGCGGCAAGCTGATGGTCGATATCAACCAGGGCATCGGTTTGCTTGGCGGTCTCAGCCGGTATTTTTTCGACGGTTCCTACAAACTGCTGCTGGCTGACAGCCGCTGCTCTTAACTGCTCAAGCATCTGTTCTGTCAGTTGTTTTTGGTTTTTCACAACGGCTGGGAAATTTTCCAGCAGTGTTGGCAGTTTTTCCATTCGGGCCATCAAATCCTCGTGCTGAGCGACCTGCCGGTCAAGGTGCTCATTGATGCCCTCGAGCTGCTCGATGAGTCTGTTAAAGCCCTGCTGCAGCTTTTCGAGCGATTCCTGTTTATCCGTCGACTGAACAGTCTTGACTAAAACCCGGTTGCTTCCAGGCTCAACAGCCTCCGGTCCCTCCTTAACGCTTTGCTCCTCACTGATTAGTCCTTGGTCATTTAGCTCGGGCTGATACTCTCTAAGATTGCGCGGCTTGTGAGACTGCAGCCAGCTATTCGTCTTCGATAATAGGTCCTTCAAAGCCATTTTCATAACTCCGAATAGTTTCTCTGTTTTGATTTTTGCCGAATACCGCCCAAGCATAAAAAAACGCACTTGCTGGACGGTTACACAATTAAAAGCCTTTCCTGCTGGATATTCAAGTCATTTTTGCTAACATTTAACACAGTATATGAAGCTGATTACGTATTCAAGGGATAATTCGGTTTCCTGCGGACTTTTGACCGCCGATTTTATTATCGATATCCCCTCAGCCTGGCCTGCTCCGAATCCGCCGCGCTCTGTCAAAGAAATCCTCGAAAAAGGCCGTCCCTGTCTTGCGAAACTCACCGAGTTAGCCGATTCAGCCAATGCTCAAGTACCGCTCGATTCAGTCAAACTCCTTGCACCAATCCCAAAGCCCGGCAAGGTCATCGCACTTGCCGGAAACTACTCCGAGCACATTGCCGAAGCCGGCCTGGCGCTTGGCCTGTCCGACCCTGCTCCGCCGGAGCGCTTCGCAGAGGCGAGCTCACCGAGAAAAACAACCGTCCCCAGACCGTTTTTAATGCCGGCTACCGTTGTCATCGGCCCTGATGAGGAAATCCCCTGGCCTGCTTACAGCCAGCAGATTGATTATGAAATCGAACTTGCCGTTGTCATCGGCAAAAGGTGTAAATGTGTCAAATCTGACCAGGCCCTCGAATATGTTGCCGGCTACACAATCGCGAACGACATCTCCGCCCGCAGCGTTACTTTTGCTAAGAACAGAAGTAAGCGTCCCTGGGACGAATTCTTCGATTGGCTGAACGGCAAATGGTCGGACGGCTTTTTACCAATGGGCCCCTGCCTTGTTACTGCAGACGAAGTCAGCGACGTTCAAAATCTCAATCTGACACTCACCGTTAATGGCCGGGTTCGCCAAAATGCCAACACATCACAGATGATTTATCCTGTAGCTGATACCGTCTCGTTTTTGAGTTTCATAATGACACTCGAACCGGGCGATTGTATCGCCACCGGCACACCTTCCGGCGTTGCAATGGCCACCGGCCAATTCCTTCAGCCCGGCGACAAAATCGAATGCACTATTGAAAACCTCGGCACATTAACTAATACCCTTGGCCCAAAACCAGGAAGATTCTACGAACCCCTTGGATATATGCGGGAATGAGTGGTAGAATAGCTGGTCTTGGGGTCTGCGCTACGCTTCGAGGGGAAAACCCTTGCAATCCGTCGGTAAGTCCTTTATAATAATTAGGTTACAAGAAGGAGGTAATAATGAAAAGAGAAGTATCACAGCAAAAAACAGAGGGAAAGTCTTTTTTGCTGGCAACGGTATTATTGACGGTGTTGGGTCTGTGCCGGCCGGCACTTAGCCAAGTTGGTATACTTGGTAGCTGGGAAGTGGGGACAGACCATACAAAAGAACCTGGTACCAACCGCGCGTTAGTTTTCATCGCACACGGTGAGATGGACGGTATCATGAATCTTACCAGTGTTACATACGGCGGGCAGTCAATGACCAAAGTCGTTGAGAGAAACTACAGTGCTACAATCGAGGCTTATGTGGTGGCATATATTCTTGACGAGGCTGGTGTCGCAGCAGCGACCAACGGTACATTTAGCCCAACATGGAGTACAACACCGACTGAGGTTAAATATGCCAGTGTATTTCTTTCAGGCGTCGAACAAACTGATCTCACCGGAGATTCTGCTACAGCAGGAGGCACGAGCTCTACAATCTCAACGTCTTCTCTTACCACAAATAACGGCGATATGGTAATAGACGCAGCTACTTGTGGTAATCTTGGTACGTATACACTAAACAATGGTTTTACCCAGGGAGCCCATCAGTCATCCATTTCGTCTACCGGTG
Organism: uncultured Pirellulales bacterium; assembly: GCA_964387515.1. Taxonomy (GTDB): domain Bacteria; phylum Planctomycetota; class Phycisphaerae; order Sedimentisphaerales; family Anaerobacaceae; genus CAVXEF01. The sequence goes on from CAYLXD010000082.1 coordinate 3,237, forward strand.
TAACAGCCTATAAATCTGCAACGGGTTCAAGTGAAACGCCGAGCGTAACGCATAGCAGCGTAAATCGCCAGGCGCTAATCGGTTTCGTAGTCCATGGAGCACCACCTGACCCGAATAAGGCCACTAACCCGAATCCAACCAACGGTGCAAGTAACGTTTCTGTTTCCACTAATTTGTCATGGGATGCCCCTACAGTATATACGCCGACCAGCTATGACGTTTATTTCGGCACCAATCCCACGGTATACAGTAATCCGAAACATACAGTTGATACGAACAGCTACGACCCGCCGGGCGACCTCGAATTAGCAACAAATTATTACTGGGTAGTCGATTCCAATAACGACGGCACGATACATCCCGGTTTCCCGTGGAGTTTTACGACTTTCATAATTTCTGACCGCGTTGTCGGCAATATGATGCTGATAAACGACAATGGCGGGTGGTGCTGGTATCAGGACGACAAGGTTATTTATGACCCTGTCGATTGCAGTGTTATTACGAGCACGGCTGCGGAAGAGCATGGTTTTGGCGGAGTCGGGGGAGCAAGATTAGATGATATGGATACCACTACATTTAACACAGCCACAGGAAAGCGCACGCGGGTAGTTGCGCGTGATGGAGGGGGCGGCGACGACCATAATATGGGCGCCTTCTGGATACGGCCTGACGGCAAGTATCTGCATGTGTATTGCATGCATTACAACGACCAAGATACCTTCTATCGTCTGGCCACCAATCCGAATGACGGCAGCAGCTGGGGCAGTGAGCAATCCTATAACTGGGAGGATATCAGCGGTCTGACTGATGACCAAGACAGCAGTTACACCAATGTTCACTATCTTACGGGCGAGGGGACTGGCAGCGGCCGATTGTATAATATCATTCGAATATTTACGCGAACTCCATGTATCTCTTACTCGGACGACTGGGGCGTGACATGGCAATATATGGGCAGGCTTAACAGTCCCGTAGGAGGTGCGACCTATTCAAACTTTTATCACAAGTTCAGGGGCAACGGCGTTGACCGGATTGACTTTATCGGCTGTGAGCAGCATCCGCGCAACTACAATAACAGTGTCTTTCACGGCTATATTCAGAACGGCAAGAGCTACGACTCTAACGGAGTTGTAATAGACAGCGATCTTTACGACCAGGATGCCCCCTCCATACAAGCATTTACGCCGATATTTATCGCCGCTGAGCCGCAGTTGCCAGATACGTATCATACAGGGTGGACTAATGAGATAGAGCTCGACAAAAATGGTTATCCGGTTTGTCTGTATCAGACCCGCTACGGCACAGAGCCATGGGGTAACGGCAGCGGCCAAGCTACTATCGGCGCCGCAGACCACCGTTTCTTCTATGCACGTTTCGACGGCGCAGCGTGGACTTCTACAGAGTTAGGAAAAATGGGAGTAGGGCTTCATCTGCCTGAACAGGATTACATCGGCATGGGCTGTATTCATCCTGATGATGTGAACATTGTTTATATTTCGACGAATTTTGACCCCGTTACCGACGTAGATATCGGGATGCGTGAGATTTTCAAAGGCGTGACCAGTGATAATGGACTGACCTGGGACTGGACACAAATCACCTTTGATTCGACAATTAATAATACTCGTCCGGCAATTCCGCCATGGGATGCCAACAACACAGCGGTTGTCTGGACAAGAGGTAATTGGGGACAGGATAATTATGAAGACTACGACCTTGTAGTTGTAGGAATAGTTGACCAAGAAGATGTAACACTCGGTCCGGTCACTTATATTGACGCCGACGAGATTAACACTACAGAGTCAGACGATTCGCCGTTTACGCCGACCGGCCCGAGCGGAAGCCCCGGCGCCGTGGACAGCCAGTGGCACGAATACACAGGATACGGCAACGCAGGCAGCTGTTATACCGCCGGCGACTCGGGGACTGAAGACGCTCCTACGATAAAGACCACCATAACCGGTCTGGCAGACGGGACGTACGATGTGTTCGCATACTTCTGGTGCGACCCTGACGAGGACTGGGGTGTAAGGGGCGGCTTTACGTCATCTGATATGCTCTGCTTTAGCAAGCAATCCTCACAATTTGCCGAGGCATCGCAGTTCTCCGGCTCTGTCACAGTTCTCGGCAACGGAGTTGAGCTTTACCGTGTTTATATCGGCCGCAAGGAAATAAGCGGAGGCGCTTCAGTTGATGTCTATATTGATGACTATGATGGTTCTTACAACAGTAATCCACCCGACCACACCACGTATGACGGCGTCGGGGTGGCCAGCGTGATAACGGGTACTATTGACGGCGACCTCAATGAGGATGGGAAGGTAAATCTGGAAGATATAGCAGAACTTGGTCAGGGCTGGCAGACGATTTACGATATATATACATTAGCCGATATCGCAAATAACTGGCTGGCAGGATTTTAAAGTCTAAGTGCACAAGAGCACATGTGCAGAATGACAAAAGAGATTGCCGCGGCCTTCGGCTCACAATGATATTGCGTCGCCATGCCGGCGACGGCTAAACATACAGGAAGCCCCCAGCAGGGCGTGGGACTAAACATTTCTTCATTTTTCGAGTTCGTCGCGGCACATCTTTAACTGGCCGGGGTCGGAGAGCTTCTCAGCGGCGGCGGACAAGTGCTTTTTGGCACGGCGAGGTTGCCCGAGATAACGAGAATACAATAAGCCGAGCATTAACTGGACCTGCTCAATGTATTCGTAATTGCTGTAGTGGGCTAAGAACTGCTCATAGGCCTTTGCGGCGTCGGCGTGCCTGCTTTCGCTGGCAAGCTGATTGGCGATATCAAGCAGGTGCTGGCGGGGCAGGATTTGTGCGCTGTCGAGGTCGATAAGCTGCAGATAAGACTCGGCAGCGGCAGAAAGGTTTCGCTGTAACATTCGGCTGGCGATGTCGTCGCGAAGCTGCTTTATTTTTTGCATTTTTTGTTTATCGGAGGGTTTTGTTACGTCTTTGGCTTTTATTTGCTTTGTTGGTGAGCGGCCGGTAAACGGGTCGTAGCCGACGGATACGGCGTCACGATATCGGCGTCGTCGGTTCCATTGTTTTAACATTGACCAGAGGTCGAAGCCGCTGCTCGTCAGTAAGCCGGTGGCAAGCATAATCAACATGGCAGCGATGCCGAAGGCGTATCCTGCCAAGTGCGCGTTATATGCAATGCTGCTGGCTGTTCGAGCGAGTATATTATCAATCAAAATTAGTTTAAAGGCGATAAAGTATAACGCCGGCACCTCCAGTGTTCCGATGAAGATAAACCAGTATACGACGGTTATCAGGGTCTGGGGGAACAATACCAGATAGGCTCCGGTTACCGCCGCCACGGCCCCACTGGCTCCCAGCGTGGGTGCAGCTGAGTAATGAAGAGCTGCCTGGCCTATACCACTAAATACCGCCCCTGCCAGATAAAGGCACAGATACCCAATATGGCCGAGCTTGTCGTTAACATTATTGCCGAACAGATATAAAAAGAACATATTAAAGAAGATGTGCATAGGACCGCCGTGCAGAAAAGCGTAACTTACAAACTGCCACAGATGCGGGTGAGCGGGCGTGAGCATGAGATGCGCTACCCAAGGTCGAAAGGCAAGATGATGCGTGTTCGGGTCTATGTGGTACTGCAGAAGAAAAATAAGGGCATTGGCGGCTATGAGGGCGTAGTTTGTGTATGGAGTTCGGCTGGGCCTTATGCTCGTGCGAATCGGTAGTATCATTAGGAACTACTTACCAAACGGTTAACAAATGCGACCGGCTAAAGCCTCATTTTAACGGTAAGTGAGCTAATGGACAAGCTATAAAAAAAGGGAACGGTGACAAGCCGTCCCCCCCATGAAGAAGAAAGATTAATTGGAAGAAGTTGTTGGTTCCTGCGTCGCAAACGCCAGGAGCCGGCACAAAGACTTCGAAGCCGACTTCCCCCCCAGCCAGTTCCTCAAATCCAATCCAGTGAAAATATAAGAATAAAATAGACAGGTGCCAAATCCGCCCCTCGGCGGAGCAAAAAAAGTTTATCTTTTGCGGCATGCTTGCTGATAGATTATATTCATAAGTTCTGATAATCATTGGATTGGCAGACGGTAGAAATGGAGAAAGGCCAGATAATAATAAGTCGCGTCAGGGCGGTTCGGCGGGCGCTAAAGCGAAAAAAGATAAGCTTTTTTTTAGTTACGAAGCCAGCCAATGTAACCTACACGACCGGCTTTTCGGGCGGAGACAGCTGGGCGGCGATTACCAGCGGTGGTGTTTACCTTTTAACCGACAGCAGATATACCGAACAAGCAAAGAGTGAGTGCCCAGTGTGCAGGATAATTGAACGGGCCGGGCCAATGGCTGAAGCGGCGGCAGAACTGGTAAAAAAGCTAAAATCAGTACGGACGGTAACGGTTGAAAATTCCACTTCACTTGCTGATTTCGAAAAGCTGAAAGAAAAAGTCAAAGGCAGGGTCAGGACTTCTGCTGATATCATCGGGAAACTGCGGGCAGGTAAAGACGACAGTGAAATCGCAGCGATTAAAAAAGCTGCGCAAATTGCAGCGGAATCATTTGGGAAAACTTTAAAATATGTAAAGCCGAATATAACCGAGAACGAACTGGCCGGTGCGCTGGATTTTGAGATTCGCAAACTGGGGGCGAAAAATAGTTTCGAGACAATCGTTGCCTTCGGGGCCAGTGCTTGTCGTCCGCATCATCAGCCGGGGGCGAGAAAACTTAAAAAAAATGACACGGTGCTTATTGATTTCGGCGTGAGGTACAAAAACTATTGCTGCGATTTGAGCCGATGTTTTGCCGTCGGCAAAGTGAGTGCTTTTTATAAAAAGGTTTATGGGGCGGTTAAAGAGGCGCAGGCCGCTGCGATAAAAATGATAAAGCCCGGGGTTGAAATTAAGAAGGTCGATGCGGCGGCGCGTGCGGTGATTAAGAAATACGGTCTGCCTGTTTACGGCCATGGGACAGGACACGGCTTGGGCCTGGAAATACACGAATGGCCGGTCATCTCAGGTGAAAGTAAAGGTAAATTGCAGGCAGGGATGGTTTTTACAATTGAGCCGGGGGTATATGTGCCGGGCAAACTTGGAGTCCGCATCGAGGATGATATTTTGGTTACTGAACGCGGATGCAAACTATTAAGCAGCAAATGTCCGCATTGGGCTTTTGGGACGGCGTGAGAATATCAGATAATCAGCCACAGGCAGATAAATTTGTTTGTCTGGCGAGGTGGTGTAGGTTATAATGAAATTAGTTCACTAGGGGTGG
>CAYLXD010000083.1:0-8033 GCA_964387515.1 uncultured Pirellulales bacterium
CTTCGGGACAAAAGCTATCCAATAGGTACATGCAAAAATAGAATCGGTTGTTTAAAATATCTGAGAAGGGAATATTATTCTGCAAATATAATCAAATACCTTATTTGTTGCTGAGGTAGTCTGCGAACCGTCGGTCGCTGTGGAAATAGCCACCAATAAGTTTCTGAAATTCGGTGTTAATTAAAACAATACGGTTCCATATATCATTTACGAAGACTTCTTGTAACGAAGACTTTAGTGCATCAGTATTCTTGTCAATTATGGTGATAGGACAACCACTGTGGTTATTCGTCAATGACGTACCTAAAAAAAACTTCATGATTGTATCAGAGGGAGGAAAGCTATACCCTACAAATAGAATTTTGTCAGCTTTGGCGATAGCATCTGAAGCATCCTGCCATGCTTTTAGAATGACTGGTACTTTATACTCCTTTATCATCGAGGGAGGTACTATAACCGGCAAATAATCTTCTGGTATTGCAGCGTCCTTACATACAGCAAAAGGTGTGTAGAAAAGACAGTCCTTATCCCGCCGCTGAGGCGGAAATGTCTCATCCCAGCAATACACTGGTTGAGAATGCGAATTTCTTTTAATAAACCAGTTTATAGAACCATGAAGTTTATGCAAGTTTTTACTATCAGATTGTTCGTAAATCTTCTCACCTCTCCCCGGTATTGATATTGAGGCACACATAGGCGGAGCATTATACCCTTTTTCTAAGGGCAGACACTCAAATTTAACAGGCATGGTAGCTTTTTGCCCGAGCGTATGCATCATCATTTCTGGCAAAAGGTCATAATTTGTTGTGATTATATCAATCGAATTATTTTCATCTACGAAGTACTTTAATGATTGTATGAAGAGTTTGTAAATGTCTGTCAAATTAGAAACATTATCTATTCTGCTATAAACGCGCCATACAAGTTGTTTTAATATCTCAAGTGCCTTTGCAACTTTGATCTTTTTGCCTTTGAAGGTGAACTCTAAGATAGGATTTGTAATCGCCGCTAAACTCAATACACTCATTAGGTATTCAACATTATATATATCACCTTGGATGTAAGCGCGGGTTCTTTGCGCATACTCTATACATTTATGAAAGCATAATATATGATCTTCATAACCATTGAGGTTTTGGCTAAACATCGAGAATTCACGCATAAGCGGAAACTTTGCACCTTTAGAGAAACCTGCCCCTAAAAATAGGACCAATTTCATTGTTCAATTCCTCTACATCATTAAAAGCTAAAGTATTTCCAAGCTACGGAATCCCAAACCCTGCAATTCCCGGCAACCAAATTCGTCGCTCCCCGCACCAAATTACGGCATTGGCCTATTTGGAACGGGGCAAGCGTCGCCTGTATCTCGTCGGAAAACCCGCGCAATAAGATTGCCCTTGCCGTTGCGTTAGCTATGGCGTGCCCGGCAGCAGCTCAAATATCGCAATGCCGAGTAAAGGGCGTAAACGTATCATCGAAAGCTGTTTATGTGGACAGGCCTGCTTTCTTCATTTTCTTCGCAAGCCGTTTCTCTTTTAACGTTTTTTGTGCTTTCTTCTTTACATCTCTTTTGACATCTCGACCTTTGGACATACATTATCCTTTCTGACTAACTCATACTCTATAGTTTCCCGGCCTACTTCTCTGCTGTCGTCTATTTACCGGCTGTCAGTAGCGGTCTCTTCCGCCACCACCACGACTGCCTCCGCCGCCATAACCGCCTCGTCCTCCGCCACCACCAAAACCACCTCGCCTTCCACCGCCACCGCGGTCGGTCTTCGGCTTTGCCTCATTGACAGTCATAGCCCGTCCCTTCATGTCTTTGCCGTTCAGTCCATTGATAGCTTTTTCTGCTTCCTCTTTAGAGGGCATTTCAATGAATCCGAACCCCTTTGATTTACCGCTGAACTTATCCATTATCAGGCGGACCTCTGTGACCTGGCCGAACGGCGCAAAAAGCTCTTTTAATTCATCTTCGGTGACGTCAAACAATAGATTTCCTACATAAATGTTCATATTATTTATTCCCTTTCTTTTGAGAAAACTTCTGCCGGATATACCGGCTTTCAATCAACTTTACGTTTAACCAATCCAGCGGTAAATTGCCATTGCCTCATCGGTCGCTCTTACGTCACCAATTTGAAGGTTCCGACCCAAGAGGTACTGCACGTCTACACACTCAGGCCAGTCGCGGAGGCAGTGCGCTATCGCACTATCCGGCCTGTAATATTCTCCACCGCCTTTTCCGTAGCCCTTGTCCTCTCTTTCTTCCAAGCCTTCTAAAATCTCAGGACACCGTTCTCTTAACCGATTTAGAATCTGGTCACAAAGCCAATAGCAATTCGGGCTTTCCTGCAGGATTTGCCCCAGGGCCTCTCGTAGCTCCTCAAATCTCGGCATCTTTCTCTCCCACAACACATCTCAACATACCGTAACATCCTGCCTGCCAAGTCCAAACAGGCAGGCAGCCTGCCTTACACTTTCAAACTAAAAAGCAGGTGAAAACCCCTCCTTTCTAAAAATACCTATCTTTTATTCTCATTCCAATAAACGCAGCCACAATCACAACAGCCACACCAATAGCTATCCAACCCATAGTGCTAATTAAAAGCATATTAAGCCTCCTTTCTCTGGCTTTCCGCCTTTGGCCAGATAAAATAGCGGAAAGGAAGGCAAAAAGCAAGGGAATTTCGTTGTTTGTGAAGTCGAACCCCCGGCAGAGCCGGGGTCAGTTTTAATAGATTCCTCGACTGCGCTCGGAATGACTAAACAAACAAGAACCCCCCGGCAGGCCGGGGGGCTAAATGATAAGGAACTGTATTATGTTTTTGTTGTCGTCGTCGGTTTTATTCGCCATATATGGCGGCGATAATCAGGCCCATCAATGGGAGCGTTACCAGGCCTAAAACAGTCCAGTATATCACAACAGCGGCAGCGATAGTCATAAACAGATAAATTGATAACATTGCCGGCAAATTACCAACCGCCCAAACACATAATCCAAACACAAGGCCTTTGATTAACCTGTTTTTGCCGGGGATGCCTTTAGCCAGCAGTGCGTAGACAAAGGCCAGCACTATGTTCATTATCAAGACCAGTGGGTAGTATGCCACCGGTGGGGAATCTATTGCTCTCCAGATGTTCGTTGGTTCAATCTCGTAAACCCAACTGAACAGCCAGCCACAGGTCAGCATTCCAACAACCACATTGAACACGGCGACAACTACGCCAGCAATAAATATTCTCCAGTATTTCATAACTAACTCCTTTTTGAATTGTGATTTTCGATGGTTTTATGGTCTATTTTTCTTTTGTAAGATTAGCTCAATAGAAATAAAAGGCAACAGGAAGAACAAGAGGGCGGCCATTTTGAAAAATGCAATACTGCAGTAAATAATCACGTCAAAATCATGCCTGCTTATCTCGAACCATCTTGAATGAATGCTGTAGGCCCAATCCTTTCCCACGAGGAAGAAAACGAACCATAACAGCAATAAACAGACAGACAATACAAAACATCGAAGAAGAATCCCTGCAACCGCATCCAATAAGTTATTCTGCTCATCTTTAGTCATATTAGATACCTCCGTGCTATGCGCTACGCGCCATCCGCTATTTTCCTGCCGATATTTGCAGCTTTAGCCATTTCGTCAAGACCTTCCAGGCATAACTGTGACCAGGTTTCCATAGTATCGCGGAGCTGGTGCAGCTCGTCGGGCGTCATAAAGGCCGGTTGGGTAATCATCTGCTCTCGCTTATTTACCTTCGGGGCATCGAGAAGCCAGTAGTGGACTATACCGAGGTGCACACTTCCGACCTCGTTGGATTCGTCGTTGAGCAGGGCGACAACGTGGTCGGTGTGGGTGGTTTCTACGGACACTTCCTCGGCCACTTCGCGCTCGACAGCGGTAAGGTATGCTTCGTAGAAGTTGTCATTGAATAAGGGCATATCATCGCCGGGGTTTATATGGCCTCCTATACCAATGGACCGCAGTCCGACCAGCCGATTTTCTCCCGCCCGCTTTCCCCTGACGTAGCTAAGGTATCTGCCGTTGCAGGCCATTATTACATAGGGAATGATTTGCTTATAAGAAGGGTCGGATTCAGCCTGCGAGCGGGGTAGAAAACAGGGAACGTCCTGAACAAAGATTTTGCGGAGGTAGCGGTCGACGTCGAAAGCGAGGCCGTTAAACGTTCCCATCTCTTCGAGGACTTTTCGCTCGACAACGAGTACCTGTTCCTGCTGGGCCATTCGGTTATCTGTTATTTTTTATTTTTATTGTTCGGTATGATGAAGTGCTCCGGGACGGGGAAGTGAGAACACAAAAGCAAAACTTCTTTTCCAACTTCTTCAATCGCCGATTCGTTATCGACGTTTTCAACGACTTTGTTTATAAGGTCGGCAATCAGGCGGGCCTGTTCTTCTTTCATACCACGGGTTGTAATAGCGGGTGTTCCGAGGCGCAAGCCGGTGGGATTAGCGGGATGAGCAGGGTCTGCAGGAGTAGTGTTGTAATTAGTAACGATTCTTGCTCTGTCGAGCGCCTTTGCGAATTTTTTGCCTGGTACGTTTTTATTTCGCAGGTCAATTAAGATTAAGTGATTATCAGTTCCACCGGAAGACAGATTGAAGCCGTGCTCGAGCAGTCTCTCGGCCAAAGCTTTTGCATTTTTGACGATTTGCTTTGCATAAGCGATAAACTCGGGTGTATCGGCCTCAGCCAGCGCGACGGCTACGGCGGTTAGTGTGTGCATATGGGGGCCGCCCTGCAGGCCTGGGAAGACGGCTTCATCGACATTGTCGGCGTGCTGTTTTTTACAGAGCAGCATACCGCCTCGCGGGCCTCGCAGGGTCTTGTGCGTTGTGGTTGAGACGATGTCGGCATAGGGGACAGGGCTTTTGTGTATGCCGGCAACGACGAGACCTGCGATGTGGGCTATGTCACTGACGTGATATGCACCGACATCTTTGGCGATTTGGCCGAAAATTTCAAAGTCAATTTCTCTTGGATATGCCGTTGCGCCGGAGATGATGATTTTTGGTCTGTGCTTTTTCGCAAGCTCTTCAATCTGGTTGTAGTCGAATCTGCCGGTATCGGGACTGACCGTGTATCGAACGGAATTAAATATTTTGCTTGTAACGGAGACTTTCCAGCCGTGAGTGAGATGTCCGCCGTGGGGGAGAGACAGGCCCATAATGGTATCGCCCGGCTTTATTAGCGCGAGATATGCGGCGAGGTTGGCTACGGAGCCTGAGTACGGCTGGACGTTTGCGTATTCTGCTTTGAACAATTTTTTTGCGCGGTCCTGAGCCATTCTTTCGATGAGGTCGGTTACCTGCTGTCCTTCGTAGTACCTTCTGCCGGGATAGCCTTCAGAGTATTTGTTGGTGAGGCAGCTTCCACTGGCTTCCATTACGGCTCTTGATACGTAGTTTTCTGATGGGATGAGGCGAATACAGCCGCTCTGGCGGGCCTTTTCCTGTCTTATAAGCTCGTAAATTTGCGGGTCGTAGAGTTCAAGTGCGGTTACCATATCAGAATCTCCATAAAAGAATTTGGGCCGGCGTTGATTATACAGCACAAAGCGGGTTTTGGTACAAGTTTTTATTTGTTGACAAAATTGAGTCGAAGTTTAAGATGGATGGTTTAAGAATTTGCGAGACGGGTCCAATTAGCTAAAGCGTATGGTGCAGGAAAACGGAGAACAAAACTCAGCGAAGGCGGCGGCCTTTTTTGCGAGTGCCGGTGAGGCGGCTGAGAAGAACAGTTTCGATTACGCTATCGATATGTACCTTGAGGGCCTGCGGTACGAGCCGGACGCCCTTGAAGAAGGACATATAAAACTCCACGAGCTGGCTATCCTCCGGCAGGAAAAAGGCGGCAAAAAGCCAACAATGATGGAAAAAATAAAACGTATGGGGGGCAAAACCGCCCTCGAACAGATGCTCAATGCTGAATACCTTTTCGCCAAAGACCCCGGGCATCTGCCTTTTGCGGAGGCGGTGCTAAAAGCTGCAACGGCAGGTGGTTACGAAGAAACGGTCAGATGGATTGCAGATTGGGTTTTCCAGGCCAATAACACGTCGGCAAAGCCGTCATTTTCAACATATGTGCTGTTAAAAGGTTCTTACGAGTCGATAGGCCAGCTCGACCGGGCCATTGCTGCGTGCCGGTATGCAGCCAAGCTTAAGCCTGAAAACGGAGAAATGGCGGATGAGTATAGGAGGCTCTCGGCGGAATTGACCGTCGCCCGGGGCCATTATGACCAGGAAGGTGATTTCAGGCAGTCTATCAAGAATCGTCAGGAACAGGAGAAACTTCACGCTCAACAGGCTGTCGTCAAGACGGAAGACTGGCGTGTTTCGGCAGTGGAAGAGGCCCGCAGGGCGCTGGCACTGGACCCGAATCTGCCGAGAAACATATTTGGTCTGGCCCAGGCTTTGTCAGAATTGCAAAGCGATGAGGCCACGAATGAGGCGGTAGAGCTGCTGGAAGATGCGTATGAGAGAAAAAGCGATTTTAGTTTTAAGCAGCGAGCGGGCCAAATAAAAATAAAACAACTCAAGCGCAAATTAAGAAAAGCAAAAGCATCTGCTGACTCTAATCCTGAAGATGCTCAGGCGAAGGCAAGGGCCGGCGAATTGTCGGTGGAATTGGAGAATTTTGAATTGAAGCATTACCGTTTGTGCGTCGAGAACTACCCCACAGACCTTCGGGCGAAATACGAATATGGCGTGCGACTGGTTCGGGGCGAGCGGTATGACGATGCGATACCTTTGTTTCAGGAGGCCCAACGTGACCCGCGGCATAAGATTTCGGCGATGAGCAAAATAGGCCTGTGTTTTTTTATGAAGGGCTGGTACGCAGATGCGATTGATGTTTTTAATCGGGCGATAGGCTCGTACGAGATAAAAGATGATGATGTAGCTAAGGAGCTGCAATACAATCTGGGACGGGCCTACGAGGAACAGAATGAGACTGAAAAGGCGCTGGAGATTTACCGCAAGATTGCTCAACTTGATTTTGCATACAAAGACGTCAGCCAGCGAGTGGATAAATTGCGTGAAATTCGAAAGGGGGATTGAAAATGGTAGGTGGTGGCATTGGCACAAAAGAAAGTCCTTTTACTCCGGGCAGACCGGTTCCAGTAGAGTATTTTGTAGCCAGATGGAAGGAGATAGAAAGGCTCGAGAGGACCATAAGGCAAACGCTCTCAGGCAGAAACGAGAATACCTTCATAATGGGTGAACGTGGGATTGGAAAAAGTTCGTTAGCGTGGTATGGACATCGCTTAGCAGAGAAGGAAGGTCTACTAGGCGCTTACTGTTCTGTGGGGCCGGCCAAAAGTTTAGAGGATGTTGCAGGTGCGGTTTTTCAGCGTCTCTTGGAGGGTTGTGATAAGTCCACTTTTGAAAAGCTCAAAGGGGCCTTCCGCAAATACATTAAGTCAGTAAGTCTGCCTTTTGTAGGGCTTGAATTTACCAATAACAAATCTGACCTTCGAGACCTTGTGCTCAATTTTATTCCCACGCTACGCCACATCTATGAGGTTGCGAAAGAGAATGGCAAAAGTGGTTTACTTGTCATTCTGGACGATCTAAATGGTGTAACAGACCTGCCGGATTTCTCTATGTTTTTAAAGAGTACGGTAGATGGAATAGCAACATCGCGAGAGCCACTTCCTTTGTTGCTGATTTTGGTTGGAATACCCGACAGGCGAGAAGACTTGCTGAAGCACCAGCCTTCGGTGGGGAGAATTTTTGATATTATCGACCTGCCTCTTATGAATGATAGCGAATCCAGGGAATTCTTCGGGAAGACTTTTGCAGAGGAATCGACTACTGTGTTGGATGAGGCTCTATCTCTTATGGTCCAACTGTCAGGTGGTTATCCAATGCTCATGCACGAGGTTGGGGACGCGGTTTTCTGGCAAGACACCGACAACAACATTGATATGGACGATTCAAGACAGGGTATAATGGAGGCCGCACGGATTGTCGGCAAGAAGTACATCGATCCGCAGATATCCAA
>CAYLXD010000083.1:8043-8366 GCA_964387515.1 uncultured Pirellulales bacterium
TCTATTCTGTGGCGAATAGGGAAAAAGTTACCTTTAGGAACAACTTTCAAACGGCAGGAGCTTCTAAAAGAAGTACCCGAAACAGAACAAAGAAACTTGGACAATTTTCTAAATAGGATAAAGGACCTTAGGATAGTGGACGATGCTGAAGCTCGTGGTGAGTATAGGTTTGTAAATCCATTATATCATTTGTATATATGGTATATGGCTCGGGAACAAAGCACATTAAGACCAAGTAACCGTAAGAAGAAGTAACACAATTAGTTTGTTTTAGGAGAGTGCAGTGGCACATTCGTTGTCGGCAAAGAAAAGAGTGAGGCAGA
>CAYLXD010000084.1:0-8320 GCA_964387515.1 uncultured Pirellulales bacterium
AGCGAGCAGTGGTGACTACGAGTGTGGTGAGCTGATCGGCGAATATACGCTGGAGTTGAAGAACGAGGCTGCACATGGGCTTATTCGGGACCTGACTACCAGCTAATAGTGAAGCGTGGTTAGGTATTGCGGTGTAAGGTGCCCAAAAGCCGGCAGGGTCTTTGGGCACCCAAAGCCGCCGGTTAGGTGAGAAGGGAGTTGAAGTAAATGGCTAAGTTTTCAGATGATGCAGATATTTTGAAGTATGAGCCGATATTGTTCGGTGAACTGCATTTGCCGGGACAGATATTGGCCTCTGGGACAGGGGGAGCGCTGAGCGGGACAACTTTTACGGCAACCGGCGCAGATTTTATAAGTGCTCAGGTTTCGGCGGATGGTGTTATATATCTGCAATCTGCAGATGGTTCTCTGGAGGGGACGTTCGAGATAATTTCGGTAGATTCGGCGACGCAGTTAACTGTTTCGGTTCTGCGGGCGGATTCAGGAGATGACGCAATTGCACCGCCAGCAGCTACGGATATTACTTACAGAGTCAGCACACTTGCGCCGCAGGTGACAGAAGTAGGTTTTCAGTTGACTGAGTACTTTGGCATTAGACCGGGGAATCCAGCAAGTGATATAGACGTCGAGGATATTCTTGATAAAGATGTTTTAAGGTTGGCTTCGGTCTTCGGCGTTATTTCGAGTGTCTATGCGATGTTGGCCAGTAAATCTCAAGACGAGAATTTTTGGAAGAAGAGTCTGCACTATCAGAAGCTTTTCGAGAAAGCACGGCAACGGTGTCGACTGAGTATTGACACCGGCTCTGATGGTGTGGCTGATGTTACACGGTTGGGGGCGTCTGTAAGGCTGGTGCGGGATTAGCGAAGGTAAAAAGGAATGAGTGCTACTTTGGATGGACAAAGGCTTTTCGACGAACAACAGCTGGAGATTGAAGTCGGCAGTTTAGAACGAGATTCGGTTGAGAGAATGATGTCGGGGCTGGATGGTGTACTCAGTATCGATCTGGGCAGCCGGGGCAGGAAGATAAAACAGAGCGGTTTGTTACAAGCTAAAAGCCTGGCGCAGATGAACGATAAAATCAATGCGATATCAGCTTATATGGATGGCAAGACGCATAAGTTGGTGACCAGCAGCGGCAAAGAGTTTGATAATCTTCGAATAGATATATTTAGGGTTAACAAAGAGTATCCGAGCGGTGCAGGCTTGTGTTGTGACTATGAAATTGTTTATAGACAGTTGATGGTTTAACAAGATTATGTCGCTTATCAGCAATGGAATAGAGAAAGTAAGAGCGTTTGAATTAGCCGGCGGTGTTTGGGTGGATGGTGGTAGTCACGGTATGCCACGGATAGCTCTGGTGAAGTGGCAATCTTCGTGGAACGATAAATTATATCAGGTTTATGTCAATGGTCGATACGCTGGTGCCACCGTGGAGACTGAACAGCGACAAATGGTTGTTCCTATGCCCACTTCTTTTGAGACGGCAGTTCGGATTGAAGTTTTTGCGGTTGGGGCTGAGGATACGAATGTTGACTTTAGCAGCGAGCTGAGTTCATCGACTGGCGAGAGCGGCAGAGCGAAGATCAGGATGTTGCGTGACCAAGGGCTGCCGGCCGGGGGGACGGTTCAAATTTACTCTGATAATGGCACAGGGGAAATTGATTACGACAATACTGTTAATGAGGGTCCCATACGAATTTGGTCAGCTTGGCAGGATAGGGGTGGATTTGGAATGAGCAGATTCGGCTCGAGTGACTTTGGGTATGATGGTGCGGCGGCAGTCGGCTTTGGAAAAGGTGTTTTTGGCAGGGGCCTATTTGGTTTTGATGCAGAAGTATTCGAGTGGGTGAGCCCATCGTTACGCACTGGTGTTTACAAGTTTGGTGTTAAGGTTAGCGACGAAGCTGGGAATGAGAGCAGCGGCAGCGAAACGGCGCAAATTGCGGTAATACCGGCGGTGAGGCCTGCTGAAAAGCTTAGTGTATCATCGTTCGATAAGCAAACGAATGAATTAGTTTTGAAGATAGACTGACAGGAAGTGACGTATCGAGACCCCACATAAAATGTGGGCCAAATATCGAGAAAACTGAAGGAGTTCTAACTATGGCGGAAGTTTATCCATCCGATAATGAGTTGTTGAATATACAGTCCGATAGCGAGACTGGTGTTGAGTATATACCAACCGGCACATCACCTTATTATCTGCAGTTCAGGAAGTTGTTGTACCGGTTGCTTCTTGTAGCAAGGCTGGCAAACGACTTGCGTGTTTACGATGAAGGCGGGTTGGATGTTGGTGTAAAGAGTGGCAAGTTCTGGCTGGGCAACTCCCTGGTTAGCTATGCCGGCTCATCGGGCAACACGTTGGCTGATGACAAAGCCAGCATATATATTTATTTGAATTTGAGCAGTGCTCTGGTAACCAACGAGTACAGTAGCTTTCCTGATATGGCGACCACACCACATATTCGACTAGCTACAGTTACCACGTCGAATGGTGACATTGATTCGATAGTAGATTGTCGCGTGGGACACAATTTTGTGGTTCCCTATGGGGCAGGTGGGGTTAAAAAGACTATCGAAGAACATACGAGCGGCGATACGCTTACGGCTGCTGAATCCGGCAGTGTTCATACGAATCTGGGGGCTACGGAGACAGTGACACTTGCTTTGCCGGCATCGGCGGCGGCAGGGACTGTATTTACGTTTGCGGTCCAGGCAGCACAGGAGCTGCGTATTGATCCGGGCGCAGCGACTATTCGAGACAACAGTGGCCAGACGGCAGATAAGTACAAATCGGCCGATGCTATTGGAGAATGTATTACATTGGTTGCAGATTCAAATGGTGACTGGGGGACAATAGCCAAGAACGGCACCTGGACTGAGGAAACGTAGGAGGCTGGAGACCATAATGGCTTTTTCGTTGGCCTGTGATTCAGGCAAGACAACCCTGCGAATAGAAGGCGAAGACAACAACGTGACTTGGAACGATGTTGCCAATGCCGGAGCTGGTAGTGTCGCTGTAGATGGTGGCGGTACTGAAGACCCATCCTTCTTCATGGCTGAGCATGTTGCCGATGGCATGTATCAAATATTAAAAAATATTCAGTTCGGCGATGGCTCAAATGCTCTAACTTTCAAATCTGTAAATGAATGCGTCTACTTTGATGATGGGTGTGTCTGGACGATTAAGAATTATGCTACACTCCAATTGGGTAAACTTGTTGAGGATAGCGGATATGATGGTTCATATTGGAGTTTCGCACCGAGCGTTGATTACGTTATGATTGATACTGGTGATAGTAACGCAAATTTTAAGGTTTACGCCAGTATAGTAAAAAACAGAGCTAATCATTATTACCTTACGCGAGGCGGAACATCTCAGCTTCGGGATGCAGTAATGGATTTTTCCTGGGATGGCAGTAAAGTTAATTCGTTTTGGTATATTTATAGTGGTACGGTAGATTTCAAGCGAAGTCTTTTCTGTAATACTAAACAGCTTTTGTATAGACCTGCTACAGTAACGAATTTCACGGACGTGCGAGTACATTATGCAGATATTGGTGTTTATCACGCCGTTGCTCTTAACGGAACGCTGGTAGACTTTGACGCATCGGATATTAGCTCTTTGTTGGTACAAAAGCTAAGTGTATCTACATTCATTCTGCATAATCCTAAGGTTACCGTAACCCAATCCGATGTGAAAATAATTACCGAAGGGGCTGTTGTTAAAGTAACCTACTCCTGCGATATTCATATTGTCGATAAAAACGGCAACAACTTAGCAGGTGTTACTGTTACCTGCAAAGATAAGGACAATAGCCAGGTCTTCAGTGTTCAAACCGGCTCTGATGGCAAAATTGCTCAGCAGATAATAACGTATAAAAAATGGGAAGGAACTGATGAGACCGAGACGGAATACAGCCCACACAAGTTTACATTTTCAAAGAGCGGTTACACACTGTTGGTGATGGAGAATGTTACAGTAGATGCCCGGATAAACTGGGATATTAAAGTGAAGTTGCCTGAACGCATACGGGCACGGATGGTAAATCTGGGCAGACTGGCAATTCTGCGATAGGGGTCGATGATGGCAAATACTGCGATTGAAATACCGTTTTACGTGTCGAAGGATAACTGCCCATTGACTGGTGCAGCGGGGGAGATGAATTTTGAAAGCCTAAGGAAGCTGGACGGCACCGATAAATCCGGTGGTGCTCCGAGTATTAGTGAAATCGGCGGCGGCTGGTATAAGTTCAGCGTTGCTTACGGTACAGTACCGTTCGATGCCGGTGACCTTGTGGGCGTTATAGATGCCGACAAAGACGGCAATAACAGCTTAGCCAATTCCGAGCGGTATATCCCTGTTGAAGTTCGGCTGGATTTTTATGCTTTGATGCGATTAGTCAATAAAATGGGCCAGGACAAGCTGACAGGAGATATGCTGGTTAAGGACGCCAGCGGCAATACGATTTTGAAGCTCGATATAACCGATGGTGAAAGCACTCTGGATCGTGACCCGGCGGTAGCTTGATAGATGGACAGTAAATTTTTCGACAGTTTGTACGAGGGTGATTCGGCCAAAGGCGTCAAGCTGGGGATGGGTCTTACCAGTGGAGATTTCTGGGCGCGTCCGACAGGTTGTCAGACACTTTACCGCGGCAACAGTATGGAGACTATGGACTTTTTGAAGATATTGACTGTAGATGAGGTTGATGCTTCGCAAATTAGTCCACCTGATTATGTTACTCACGAAGCAAGCACAACGTATTTTTATGTGGTTCATCGGGTCAATAATTGCGGCAGCGAGGAGCAGGGTTTAGCTGCTGCCGTTAAGGTTGTGATAGATGCCAATGGAGACTTAGCGGCGGCCGAACCTAACGACATTTTTCTGGTAAAAGCCGGGCAAGTGGAGGGCAGTAAGGTAAAGCTCATCTGGTTTTATAGCCCTCTTGAGCAGGAAAGTAAGCCTGTGTGTTTCAATATCTATTATGATAGTGGGACGGGGCAGGTCGACTATCAAAATGCAATTGCTGCGATTGCGTATGCGGGAAGGAAGTTTTACAGCTACCAAACCAATACGTTGCAGGCTGGTAGGTATCTGTTTGTGGTAAGAGCCGAAGATACTGATGGGATGGACGATGGTTCTTTTGCGGGGGTTAGGGTTGGAGTTATTGCTGATAGCCCTGCGGCAATTGATATTCTGAGCGCTCAAGCGGTGTAAGTCTGAGCCCCGTGTTTGTATGGGGCTAAATATTTGTTTTAGAGGTTTTTGATGTCTAATCGGGTTGACTTTTTTCAATCGGAAGAAACAAGTCTTGCGGTTCCTGGAACTTCGGTCTCCGTTTTGGTTGACGGTTCGTTATGTCCTTATCTTGAGGTTGTAGAGGTTGTGCATGATGACCGGCCGGAGTTTAGCTGGGCGAGATTGGTTTATAATCCGGCTGGTTATTCGCAGGGCGAGCTACTTTCCGCCGAAGACGTTAAGACCGAAGTAGGGATGGGCAAAAGCGTTCGCATTGAGCAGGTTTATAACGGTTTGGCACCTGGGGTATCGGCTTTTGGTTTTGCTATCTTTGTCGGGCAAATAGAAGGGATTGAGACCAGACTCGACGGCGGGGGAGAGCTTGTTGAAATTGTCGCAAAGGATTTCGGTTCACAACTAAAACGTGTAACGGTATACGGGCGAAGGGTTGGAAGCTCGAACGGTTCGAGTTTGTTTTTGGCCGGTGCTGATACCGCTTTTAGTGAGGACGGAAAGGCTAATGCTGCGATTGAGCCGATAGAGCATAACGGCAAGAGTTACACGGCATTTGCTGCTGAGCCGTCGAAAGGTAGATTATGGAGCTATGCGGAGGTAATTGAGTATCTATTGTGTGAATATCTGCCGGGTGGGCAACTGCAGTTGCCGAGCGCTGAGCAGCTCAAGGCACTGACAGATAGCCAGACGGCTCGTGACTTTGATGTCACAGGCCTGGATTTATTAGAGGCACTGAGGCGATGTTGTGAGCGAACAGGGTTGAGATTCAAGTTTGTGCCACGGTTTGTATCGACAGGGCCTGAGCAGGCCATCGTATTCTACAAGGACGGTACAGGCAGGGTTGTTGAGTTAAATTGTCAGCGGGCGGGTGAGCGGTTTAGTATCTCGAAGACGAACATTTCGAAGTGGCTTAGCCAAAAGAATTTCTTTCCTGTGACACACAGGTATATCGGTCAGGGTGACTTTAAGGTTTATGAAGCGACGTTTGAATTAGTAAAGGCGTGGGACCCTGCAGATGAAAGTACCGACTATGACATATTCTCGCCCACAACGAATCCGGACTTCTATAAGGTCAAAGACGTGAATCGTAAATGGGTTCTCAATGAGGCGGGAGATTACGGCGGCCCGCCGTACAGTCAGGGTGATGCATTTGATTTTTCGAAGATTTTCGAAAGCAGTAATTTTGTTCAGCGTCGAAGACGGTTCTGGCCTGCATTGACTACCGATAAACAGGGCAAGTCGTTAGGTTATTTTCTGGAAGTATCCTTTGATGACGGTTTGAACTGGTGGCAGTATCTTTATGCTTTTAATAATCTGATTAATGAGTGTGGGGTGTGGCTAAGCAGCGATTTGCTTGATATTGATACGTGGATTGCGGCATTGAAAGGGGTGTTGAAGTTTAGAATTACGGCGTCGGTAGTAAGTGACGAGAGGTTAAGCTGTGTTGTTGCCGATGGGCCGGTGAACTCGACTGCGCCTGTTGTCGATCATATTATTACGCTGTCGAGGCAGTTCAAGTATCGCAAGGTTTCAAACAGAAGTATGTTTGCCAATTCATCAGATGAGTCCCTGGGAGCGGCGAATGAGATTGATGACACCACTGCTTTGTATGAATTTTTGCGTAAAAGGGCTGGGTCGGCGTCTGAGATTATCGAGACTGTTGATGTGCAGACGCCCTGCCTGGCCTTTGATTACAGAGTGGGTGATGAGGTGACGTGCAGTCCGGAGAGCCGGGACCTGTTGAGCTGTCGAGGTGATAATCGAAGCGTAAGCAGGATTACGCGGGTTCAGATGGATTTTCGAAATCAGTGTACGAATCTAAAGATAATACGGCGGAGGAAGGTTGACGTATGAGCGGCGCTGAAAATGTTACGGACAGCCGGCAGTTTCTTGAGCGGCTGAGTCGGCAAGGTTTGCCGGAGACTAAAGAAACGTTAGCTGTCATTTCTCCCGGGGCCAGGGTGACGGCCTGGGCCGTTAAGATAAAAAGTTTGTCATCCTACAATTGGTATAACGTTCGAGCGGTGGAGATAGGTGAGGCGGGTTCACTGCCGGTCGAGTACGGCTCACAGATGAAGGCAGTGAATTTGGCTGAGTCTTTTCTGCAGGATGGGCAGCTTTCGGCGGGGACGTATGTATTGATGTGTCGCATAGGCGATAAAAATGTTTTCTATACCAAGCCGTGAAATGAGAAGTGACAGACGAGAGACAAAAGATGAGGGGCGTTTATCTGAACCGGTGCGATTAGGGCAGGTCCTTCCAGAAGTGATGAGAAATATAAAAAAACGAGTGGAAGCTAATAGCAAGATGAATGATACCAAATTTGAAAAGCCACGAAGCTGGGAGCTTAATCGTCAGATAAATGTTTCAACGCTGATTCAGTTGTTGTTACTGGCGGCTTTGATTGTGGGAAGCTGGGTGAACCTGCAGCGGCAGCTCGATTTGCTGCAGCACGATGTTACCCTGCTGCTTCAGTGTCAAAAAGAATTCCAGCACAAACTCGAATCACTTTCAGCCAAGAGCGTTTCTTATGAATATCGCATCCGGGCAATCGAGAAGACTTTAACAAAGTCGGATGCGACACAGGAATCATTTTGATTGTGGAGGAGAAACAATGAAGAAGATTTTGGCAACTTTAGTTTTGCTGGGCTTTTTGTTGGCCGGTTGTGAAAGTTTGCGGTTTGCGCCGAGCCAGGCTCAAAAGCAAAATGCTTGGCTGCATAATCGAACGGCGATAATAACCGCTGAAACAGCCAGAAGTGAAAACGCTTCGGAAAAGCTGCAGGCTTTGACGAAACTCTCCGAGCTTCAGAGCAGGCCCTTTACTGCTTATTTCGGACTGCCCGAGGAATTTCCGCAGGCTGAGACCGCAGAAGATATACTTGCACAATCGAATTTTGCACTTGCAAGGCAGGTCTTGTCTGAATCGGCAGAGCGACCTGATGCGTGGCAGTTGGCGGATTCGGCATTTGAATTAGCTATCGGCGTCTGTGCATTATTAGGTGGCGTGTACGGAACGAGAGCGGTGAGTTTCTTAAGGGAGGCCCAAACCAAATCGAA
>CAYLXD010000085.1:0-8072 GCA_964387515.1 uncultured Pirellulales bacterium
ACGACGCGTGGCCCGGACGGGGCGTACGGTTTGTGTCCTGATACTGCTTGATGTGGATGAAATGCCGGTCCAGATTGGGAATCAGAATCGTCAGCGGTGTTCCATTAGTATGGTTTTTGTTGCCGGCCCCTTCAACGGTATCAGCAGCGTTCAGGCCGGAGTAGATAATCGGCAGGTCCGGCTCTTTTCGCGGACTGGATAGTTCATCCGCACCCGGCTTTCTAAGAAGCAAATCGCCGTAAATCTCCTGTTCGCTCAGCAACATCCCCGGCGGATGGCCCTGCAGAACCGCCGTCAGACCTTCCTGGTAGGAACCGCCCGCAACAGTTACCTGAAAAAAACGCCCTATATGACAGCCAATCATCTTTTTCTCCTGTTTAAATCGCCTCCATATCTGCACCGATGCCTTTCATCAGCTCTACATAATCCGGAAAGGTAACACTAATCGCTTCAGCCGTATCGATACTGCACCCACCTTCAACAGCCAGGCCAGCCAGCGACAGGGCCATTACGATTCGATGGTCTGCCCAGCCGTGCAGTCCCGTTAGGGATGGCTTACGCCGCTTAGCCAGCTTGACTTCGCCGCCGCGTATTATAAGCCCGTCAGGTAGTTCTTCAACATCCACCGCCATTTTTCTTAGCTCCCCGGCCATACATTTGATTCGGTCGGTCTCTTTGCCCCGTGCCTGTGGGACATTGGTCAATTTGGTGGTCCCTTCGGCAAAGGCCGCCGTAACCGCCATTGCAGGCAGAGCGTCCGGAGTTTTGTTCATATCTATTTCAATGCCTTTAAGCGGCGCAGCTTTGATTATCACCGACTTCGGCCCAATGGTGATATCGCCACCCATCGCTTTTAGATAATCGACCACTGCTTTGTCCGGCTGGCTATCAGAGAAATCCAGCCCCAACAAGGTCACCTCATCGGCGCACAGGGCAGCGGCACAGAAGAAAAACGTAGCGCTGGAAAAATCAGCGGATATAACCGCGTCAAAGGCCTTGTACTTTTGATTGCCTTTAATTCTAAATTTACGGAAATCCTGATTTTCATATTCTATGCCCTGTTTATCAAGCCAGTCGAGTGTCATCTGTACATAGCCCGGCTCGTTGAGAACAGTAACATCCATCTCGGTATTTTCTTTTGCCAATGGTGTGCACAAAAGCAGGCTGGACAAATACTGACTTGTCGTTGCAGCGATGGCGGTTCTTCCACCTCTTAACCCGCCCACAACCTCAACCGGCGCTTTGCCATTGTTTTTCACGCTCGTACATTTTGCCCCGAGATTATTTAGGGCCTCCATTAACGGCCCGATAGAACGGCTTCGAATTTGTTCATCGCCGGTCAACGTTGTGGTCTGGCTGCTCCTGGCTAAAGCAGCCGAACCCATTGCGATACGCAGTGTCGTTCCGGAATTGCCCACATCGATAACTTTACGCGGCGCCCTGATTTGTCCGCCTGTACCGATTACCTTCCAGCAGGATGAATCTCCTGTGTCAATCTCAGCACCTAACTGCCCGTAACAATTTACAGCCGAGAGGGTATCATTCGAGACAAGCGGTTTGCGAATAGTACTTTGCCCATCCGCCAAAGAAGCGATTGCAACCGCGCGGATAGTGTGCGATTTGGAAGGCGGAATCACTACCTCGCCGGAAAGCCGGGATTTTCGAACAATCAATTTCATAATAAGCTAAAAAACTAAATTGGTAACTGGTGAGTGGTAATTATTTAACCAATTAACCATTTAACCAATTACCATATTTTGCACTTTTAGCAGAAATGGCGAAGGATTAAAAGAAGTTTTTGACTGGTGAAATGAACCGCAGGCTTAAGCTCACGAGCACCGCAGGTTCAAGGACAGGAACCCAAACTGCCCTCATATACGGTTTTATCAATCCCTGTTGTCGACAAGCCAGTGTCTTGAAAGGAATGCCATATCAACAAAGTTGATTATACAATCTCCGTTAATGTCACCCGCGATATTCTTTTCACACACAGGTCCACCGAAATGCGATTTGCTGGCTTCCACCGTACCGCCGTATGCCCCCATGTTCACCCGGCCACCGTTCGGAAATACTTCATACCCAATTGAACTATCCGGGTCTCCAGCATCTATACAGGGGCTGGTGATATCATCCTGTACCCAGCTTTGGCTATTAGGGTCCCACCTGCCAGATTGGGATTTCAAATGATAATCGCCGCTGCACGGGTCAGCAAAACACGGGTCAGTATCTATATTTCCTGTTCCAAGCCAGCCGCCTTGAATGTTGTTATAAACGGCCATACCCGAATCGAACCAGGACAACTGATAGGGGTAGTTGTCCCACACGATACTGTTTACAATTATGGAATCATCTCGCAATTCTACAGCACTACCATCCCAGCTTAGAGCGGCCGCGTTCCCGACAATAGTACAGTTTATGATTTTGGTATCTCCGCCGGCAAAAATTGCTGCACCAACCAAAGCTTCGTTGCCGGTGAGGATGCAATTAATAATTATTGGACTACTTCCATTGTGACCACCCGCATGGATACCGCCGCCGAAATGAGCAAAGTTATCGCTGATTATGCAATTGCGGATTGTTGGGCTGCCGTCCGAGCAAAAGATTCCACCACCATACCAGCTAATAGGCCATGGTTCGCCTGGCTCGCAATAAAGCTGACCATGTGTGATAGTAAAACCGTCAATGACGGAGTTTGCGTCTTCACTATTGTAAAAAGTGAAGACCTGGCCTAAATACTCCGCGTCTATAACACAGTTTTCAGGGCCATTTTCGGATTTGACTGTAATGGCTTTGCCGAGAAAATCAATATCCCTATTGCCGCTGCCGGTGTATGTCCCTGGCGAGACAATGACTACATCCCCATTATTGCAGGCATTAACTGCCGCCTGAATCGTTGAATACTCACTCGGCACATGCCTGTCGATAGCGAAAACTTTTGTAGTCAAAGCTAAAAATATGACAGGAAGACTTAAAAACAAAATTGCCTTACGCATTTTTGTTGCCCTCCTAAAAAACAGGATTGCGACGAGCAGATAACAGTCTATCTGTAAACTATCCAATCACTGGAGATTTGTCAAGAAGTTTTTCCAGTGTAATAGGATGGCGAGATTTTGTCAAACCGTTTAATCAACGCCCTCAAACCAATGGTCGGCGAGGATTGCAAAATCGAGCAGGTTAACTTCTTGGTCGTTATTCAAGTCGGGTATTCCGATTACGCCTGAATCGAGCCAGTAGTCGGTCATAAACTGTAAGTCAGTTAAATCAACATCCCAGTCGTCATCAAAGTCACCAGGTATTACGAGGTAATAGTTGCTCATTACCTGTTCGGCTGGTTTGTTTTGTGGGGTGTGGCTTTTATTTGTAGGCCCGCCTGCATTTGGGTCGGTCTCCCAGTTCCACCAGAATGGTCCCATCCACCAATCACGGACGTGCAGTTGACTTAATAAGGCCTCGTAGCAGTCGGCCTGTTCCTGCAGGTCGAGAGGTGCACTTCCTGAGTAGTCCCAGGGCGTACGGTTGGTTCCGTCCGTGCTTGTATACCCCACTTCGGTGAAGATGACTTGCTTTGTCGGCCAATAGTAATTGCGCCAATTTTCAATATTGTTTGCTCTGCTGTTCCAGGCAGACTTTAATTCAGCCAGTGTCGGGTCGTTTTTACTTGTCAATGGGTAATATGCATCAATGCCTATGTAATCGAGCACATCCCACCAGGTTACGCTTTGTTCATTGCCGTGATTAGCTGCGTAAACCAGTGGGCCGGTGTAATGTGTTCTGACATCCTCTATGACGTCTCTCCAGGAACTGGACCAGCCGGTGGTGTTTATTAATTCACAACCGACACAAAATAGTTCGACTCCATTGGCTTCTGCTATATCTGCCCAATAGTTTATAAACTCAGTGTAGGCTTCGAACCACTCGGCAGAGGGGTTAATCTCACCTCGCCAGTGGCCGTCCTTAGGGTCAACATTGGGTTTAAGCATAACCTTCATACCAAGTTCATGACATCGGTTGATGGCGTGAATGACTGATTCAGGAGAAACTGAGTACCACGAATAATCAGGATATATTTCAGTTGAACTAATAGTGTCCTGAAACCACCAGAGGTTAATGGCGACCCATGCACAGCCGGCTTGCCGGGCCGTTGCTAAAGACTCGTCGGAGTCTTCAGTAAGATAGGCCTCCTCCCACCAGCCGGCGTAACTGACTCCTTTCATTTCTATAGCAAAAGATTTAGGCGAATGAAAGGCAATTATAGCGGCGAAAATCAAGAAATGTTTGATTGTAAATACTCTGGCAAACATTGTCGCCTCCTTCTGAAAGCCAAAACTTTTTAGTTCTCTTCTGTTGTGTACCAATCGGCCTGCTGATTTATGTGCTGCATAAGGATTTGAAAATCTGCGGAGCTGATTATTCCATCGCCGTCGACATCGCCGTAGCAGTAATTTTCGGGTGTATTTATACTGGAGAGCATATTATCGAGCAGTATGGTAAAATCAAGCTCATCAACAATTCCGTCGGTATTGAGGTCATACCAGAAGATACTGTCGCGTTTTGGGGCATCGGCTGTCTTCCACGCCAGGCCGTAGCGATGGGTCAAGTCCCGGTTCGACTCCGCGGCATCACTATAGCGAACGACAATTTCATAGTCGGTGTAATTAGCGTCCGCGGCGCAGTAAATATGTTCGACATTATCATTGTTGCTATCGCTGTAGTCGAGCAGGAAACTGTTATTGGGATCATTGGGGTCAACGGCCCAAAGCTCAAGCCGGAGGTTAACATCCTTTTCGGGTATCTGTTCAAAAGGATAAACATTATTGTAATGCCTGTTCCAGACGACCGTGGCGGTAATTACTTTATCTCTCGGCTCAGCCAGGGTGATTTTGTAAATGTTCTGCGTGTTTTCGTTTTCCTGCAGATGATTTAAATCCCAGCCCCCCTGCTTGGTTGCGCCAAGCAACGAGGGGGGTACATCGTTGGGCTCATTGCGTCCTGAGACCAGCTGCTCGTAGGCACCTACGGCGTTTACCATACCTGCTCCCTGAATATAATCCAGCGGAGCAAGATGGTCGTCATCAGTCTGGAGCCGACCCTTGTGCCAGAAGGGCAGTTTCGTTGCGGAATTTAACAGGATGGCTTTCATTACGCAGTTGCCGCCATCCGGCGATAGTGCCGCACTTAAATCCGGGTTCTCTTTGGCCTTTTGAACCAGCAGACCTATTGTTCCAGCCACCACCGGCGTCGAAAAACTCGACCCATTGCCGGTTGGTTCATAAAGGTTTGGCTTGTTTGCATCGGCGGCGAGGCAATTGCCGGGTGCGACGATGTCAGGCTTACATCGGCCATCCGCAGCCGGACCAAAACTGCTGTGCTTGGGATAGGCCAATGAAAATTGAGCAAGTTCGATTGCAGGGTCGCCGGTATTTACGGAATCAACTACTCCGACACCGATGACGTTTGCCCCCGCACCCGGATAAAGGACAGTGTCGTAAGCGTCGGACCCATTGCCGATGCCGGCTACGATAATAAGGCCGTGCTGCTCGGCCATTGACTGTATGCCTCTTGTCCACCAGTCCTCAAACGGGCTGCCGATACTTGCTGTTACAACATCCGCCTCGGGAGGTGAGTTGGTAAATACATTATTGATTAAAAAGTGCCAGAACTCATAGACATCGGCCGTGCTCTGCGGCGCAGCACCCTGATAAAAGAACCGTCCTACCCGCTCATTAAACGCATTAGGGTCTTCGCCGAGCAGTATTGAGCAGATAGCCGTTGAGTGGGGCGATATATTCGGCGCCGGCTTAGCCGCGTCGTGAAAAACAAACTGCCCATCTGCAAAGCAGGTATGCTCGATACTTGGCCGGTAATCATTCTGGGGTTCACCATCGACATAGGTGATGCTTCGAGACACAACTGCGAATTTGACACCGGCGCCCGTCAAATTTGGTTCAATCCGCCTTAAGTCATAGACGCCGACATAATTAAGTCCCTGTGGGTGCGTCGATATTTCTGCCTGCAACTGCGGGGTTTGCGCAGCTGCGGTTACAGCTGCCAGCAGAAGTATACACCACCAGCTTGCAGCGACAACGAGCAGTTTTCTTGCACTGTCAGTCATTGTACCGCCCCGAAATCGCGGTGAAATAGAAAGGTGAAAAGGCCTTTTTTACCCCGGCAGAAGGCCTTATCCCTTCTCCTTAGCATTTGCCATTATAGTACCATAAAACCGCCTGGAGTTCAAGCGAAATAACCCCGGCGATGTAGTTTTTCAATACTAAAAAGAGGCTTTGTAAAAAACTTCCAACTGAAAGGCTTGCTTTTATCGGGCGTCGCTGTTATACTCCGCGCAATATCTGAGCAGAATTTGATTTAGGTCCAGGGCGGCTATGAAGATAGTCCTGAATTCCAAACAAATCGAGCAAATCCTCAAGGATTTGACAAGCCGCATTTTTTCCGAAACCTCCAGCGAATTCGATATTGCCGTGATTGGTATTCGCAGCAGGGGGGAGGTGCTCGCCGAAAGGCTATCAAGCAAATTGTCTCAAAAGCTCGGCCGGGATGTCCCATGCGGAACCCTGGATATAACCCTTTACCGCGACGATTTGAATTCACCGCATGGCAAAGGGCAGCCACAGGTACGAACCACCGAAATCGGTTTCGACATAGACGGCAAAATAATCATCTTGGTTGATGACGTTCTCTATACCGGCCGGTCAGCGCGCGCAGCGATGGACGCCCTTATCGACCTGGGCAGACCAACAGCAATAAGATTAGCAGTCTTAGTTGACAGGGCCGGCAGAGAACTGCCCATACAGGCTGATTACGCAGGTTACAAAACCGATGTCGCACCCGGCAAACTGGTGCAGGTTAGTCTTGTCGAATCAGACGGCAAAGACGAAGTTGTTGTCGAATAAAAAACGTGAAGTGCTGTAGGTCTGATGAGATGCGACGCTATGGCAATAATAAAGAGAAAAAGTAGTCAACTCAAATGGCAGAGCAAGCATCTGCTGGGGTTGCGCGAGTTAAGTGCTGAAGAAATCAGCTATATTCTTGACACAGCCGAGGGTTTTGAGCAGATAAGCACCCGGGCGGTTAAAAAAGCTCCGGCACTTCGTGGAAAACTTGTGGTGAATCTGTTCTTCGAAGACAGTACGCGGACGCGAAACAGCTTTACGTTAGCGGCGAACCGACTAAGCGCGGACGTTATAGAGTTCACCAGGAAGACCAGCTCTGTCAGTAAAGGTGAGACGCTTCTGGATACAGCGAAGAACCTGGAGGCTATGGGGATTGACATTGTCGTGATTCGGCACAGTGCCGCCGGTGCTCCAAAATTTCTCAGTAGAAATATAAAAGCCTGCGTTATTAACGCCGGCGATGGTTTCTGCGAACACCCCACGCAGGGACTTTTGGATGCCTATACGATTCGTAAACTCAAAGGCTCTCTAAAAGGCCTCAAGATAGCGATTGTCGGTGACATAGCGCACTCACGCGTCGCCCGCAGCGATATGTGGGCGATGACAAAGCTCGGTGCCGATGTCATACTCGTCGGTCCGCCGACGCTTATGCCGGCCCAGGTCAACCGACTGCCGGTCAGTGTAAGCTACTTTCTTGATGAGGTCATCGAAAAGGTCGACGTGATAAATATGCTTCGGATTCAGTTCGAACGCCTGGGTGGAAATCCCTTTCCTTCGGTGCGCGAGTACTCACATTATTTCGGGCTGACAGTGGAGCGAATGAAAAGGGCCAAGCCGGATATTCTGGTTATGCACCCCGGGCCCATTAACCGTGGTCTGGAGATGGAAAGCGAGGTAGCGGACGGCCCGAACAGTGTTATTCTCGAGCAGGTAACGAACGGATTGGCTGTGAGAATGGCAGTATTATTTTTGGTTAACCAGGCCGCAGCACAGCAGAAATGATAATGCTTTGTAGAAAACAGTTTAGAACGTTATTTCCGCCGATAGGCGTCCTGTGGAGAGCGAGCCAAAGGCGAGTCGAGAAATCTGTTTTTGAATAGATTTCTCCGCTTCGCCCCTGTTTCTGTCTTCGACAGAAGACACGGGGGCTTCGGTCGAAATGAC
>CAYLXD010000086.1:0-8010 GCA_964387515.1 uncultured Pirellulales bacterium
CGAACTTCTGGAAAGCCGTCTCGCTGATAATTAGGAACTGAAATTATCCAGAATTTGGAAAAATTGGTATTTTTGGGGGCAAGTGGGTTTTTGGGGAAATTGGGTTTGATTGGGTTTGTTTTGCATAATCGTTCATTGTTCATTGTTCGTTGTTCG
This sequence comes from uncultured Pirellulales bacterium, assembly GCA_964387515.1. Lineage (GTDB taxonomy): Bacteria > Planctomycetota > Phycisphaerae > Sedimentisphaerales > Anaerobacaceae > CAVXEF01. The sequence goes on from CAYLXD010000086.1 coordinate 157, forward strand.
TTGTTATAAGGCTTTGTTAAAACTGAAGTTACATTTATTTGAGTATCCAGCAAATTGGGTTTGTTTTGCATAATTGCTCGCTTTTGATCGATAGGAGTTTCTGACGTAGGTGTAGACAAGCGAGAAATTCGAAATCCTAATATCGAAATCCGAAACAAATTCAAAATCCAAATGACCCAAGTTCAAAACCCTCCTTCGCATAAAGCTACGGCGGGCAGGCAAATTCGAAAATTGACCCCGCCAGAGGCGGAAACAGACGTCCCCCTTAGTAGGGTTAGATCCCTCGACTCCGCTCGGGACCTCCACTATTGCTTCGGCTTGCGCATTTGGTCGAAAATTCGGGCAATTTTGGGATGGTTAAAATTTGTAAGTGCTTATGTGGAAAGAGATAAAAAAATTTTGAAAAATTTTATCTTTGTAACCACAGATACCTATGGCACAAGTTTACACAGATTGCACAGAAAAGTATAGCCATAAATTTTGGCTGCGAAGGCACCAACAAACTATTTCAGCCAGTTTTGAGCAAAAGCAGCAAAGTCAAGGAAGTTTACTATACCATCGAGAGGTGATGGTGCTATGTCAGCAGATGGGATACCCGGCGGCTGCAACCATTGGTCGGCCAATATCCGCAGATCCTCGAGATTAACAACACCTTCGCCAGTAATATCGCTTTCCGAACCCAAAACAATAGTGCTTGAAGATGTCTGCTGCATCGTCTCCCCGGTATCCGCTATCTCATACGTTATCTGCCAAACTATTTCTGCTGCCGCAATCGGAACCACACGGTCCACGTCAATGATACAGTAATCTTGACTATCCTCACTGGTGGCGGTTCCCCATGCGTCAATGTAGGCATAACTGACACAGGGGTCGTTTATGTCAATATTGTCTGGCACGCCTATCAGTTCAAGCTGAACATTCTCCACTGCCCCAGGAGAAAGGTTGCTCAGGCTCACCCAGCACTTATATCTAAACCAAGTCCTGCCTATACGAATCCTGTCATTAACGTCAAAAACAGCTACGAAGGGATTGTATTCATACGCGCCCATATCAACCACTGAGTTGCCGTCGATATTTCCATCCACTATGCGCGGATTTCCATCAAGGTCCCATGGTATTGGCTCGGTCGTGTTACCATCGCCATCAAGGTCAGTGCTGTCGGCAGGCACGGCGTTATTATCACCTGCATCAATACAGGGCGAACCGGCCGACAACCGCAAGCTGTCGTCTTCCGTGCCGACAACATTATCCGGCCCATCAGCATCGACAAATAATGGGTCATCGTCAATATTGCCTGTGCCCGGATAAACGCTTGTATCATTGGGTTCAGAATCCTGAACGCAGCTATAGGTTACCACTGGCGTGCCACCGCTTATTTGCCCCATTTCTGTTGATCCGCTATTGTCCTTATTAGCCCAGAGGATACAGTTGGTTATGGCAGGACTGCTGCTGTTGTTTCTGATTCCACCACCCTGGCCAACTGCTGAGTTTTTTATAAATGTGCAATTATTTATCCGGATATTGCTGTTATCTTCGTTATTAACAGCAGCACCATAATTTGCTGAGTTATTGCTGAAAAGGCAGTCGGTTAATGTCGGACTGCTATTCTCACTGTACAAGCCACCACCGTAACCTGCGGTGTTTGCAATGAAAATAGAATTGGTTATTTTGGCATTAGAATTTGTATGACAGTTAATTCCACCTCCACAATAATCTGCTGTATTGTTTGAGAAGGTACAATTCAAGATATTTGGCTCACCGCCATCCCAGTTAAAGATTCCTCCGCCATTGTTAGCAGAATTGTTATTAAATGTGCAATCTACGATGTTCGGCTGAGAGTCGTTGTTACCATTGTGAATACCGCCCCCGCAAGTTGCAGAGTTTTCACTAAAGATACAATTAGTTATAGTCGGGCAACTACTCCAGTTTTCTATTGCACCTCCATCCCAGATAATCGCCGAATTTCTCGTAAAAACACAGTCAATAAGCGTTGGATTACTGTTGTTATTGCAGATTCCTCCACCATTATTTTTTGCCTCATTCTCGATGAAGGAACAAGAAGTAAATATAGCATCGCTGTTATTTCCGTTACTCATGGCCCCGCCAACGTTGTTCAAAGAAGAATTTCCCGTAAAAGTACAATTAGTTAAATTAGGTTCGCTCAAGTAGTTATTTATTGCCCCACCATCCTGTTTTGCCACGTTCCCGCTAAAAATACAATTAGTCAAAGTTGCATTGCCGTTGGTCCAGTTTTCTATTGCTCCGCCATTGTAATTAATTGCAACATTGTCGTAGAAACTGCAATTGACCAGCACGGGATTACTGTTGGTGCTATTGGTAATTGCGCCACCGGAATCAATTGCGACGTTTGCTCTAAAAGTGCAATCGGTTAAATTTGGACTGCTGCTGTAATTATCTATCGCTGCGGACCATTTTGCCGAGTTCCCACTAAAAGTGCAGGCTGTTAAGGTTGGATTGCTATTATCCCCATTGTACATGCCACCACCGCGATTGGCTGCGGTGTTAGTGGCAAAGTTACAATCTTCTACAGTTGGACTACTATCATAGTTGCATATTGCACCGCCATTATCCTTCGCGGAATTATTGCTGAACGTGCAGGCAGTCAGGACAGGATTGCTTCCAATGTAGTTAAGTATTCCTCCGCCTACAGTACCTGCTGTGTTGCCTGTAAAATTACAAGCTGTTATTGAGGGATTGCTATTATTATCGTGAATCGCGCCTCCATTTTGAGCGGAAGTATTCCCATTGAAGTTACACATAGTTAGTGTTGGGTCGGATTCGTAGTTCGTCATTGCGCCACCATATTCAACTGCCTGGTTCTCAGTGAATGTGCAGTTTTGCAATATTGGGTTACTCCTGTTGTTAAGCATTCCTCCACTGCCGTTTGATGCAGTATTTGAGATAAATATGCAGTTGTTCAACTGTGAATTTGAATTGTTGGCGTTATTCATCCCCCCGCCGTGAATGGCTGTATTGCCGATAAATGTACAGTTGGTCAATTGAGGGTTCGAATTGTTGTAATTGCCCATCCCGCCGGCATCCCAATATGATGAATTTTCGCTGAACGTGCAGCCGGTTAATATCGGGCTACTATTGTCGTTATCCATACCGGCCGCACCCCACATAGTTGTATAATTGCCGGTAAAGTTGCAGCCGGTCAGTGCCGGGGCACTATTATTAAAATTGTTCATCCCGCCTCCCCAGCTTGCGGAATTATTAATGAAAGTGCAGTCAGTCAACACAGGATTGCTATTGTCGTTAGCCAATCCGCCGCCACCTTCGCTGGCAGAGTTATTACTGAAAATGCAGCCCGTTATCGTTGGGCTGCAATCGTTATGGTTGAATATTCCGCCGCCGCTTATTGCAGTATTTCCACTAAGCGTACAATTATTAAATGTCGGGCTGCTCTGGTAGTTATAATTTGCGCCGCCAATATGTAACGCGGAGTTCCCGGTAAAGCTGCATCCGGTGAGCGACGGATTACTTGTTACGTTATGAATGCCGCCGCCGTCCCAGCTTGCGGAATTATTACTGAATGTGCAGTCAGTCAACGATGGGCTGCTGTTATCGTAGTTTTGAATTCCGCCGCCAGTGTTGGCTGCCCGGTTGCTGCTAAAAGTACAGTTAGTCAGAGTTGAGGAGCTGTTGAGGCCATTGCGCATTCCACCGCCGTCGCAGGATGAGAAGTTTCCGATAAATGTGCAGTTTACCAGTGTTGGACTGCTGCTGTTATGGTTCTCCATCCCGCCAGCCCACTCCGCTGAGTTACCACTAAATGTACAGTTGGTCAGGGTCGGGGCACTGGAACTGAAGTTGCCCATTCCGCCGCCATAGTGGGCGGAGTTGCTGATGAAGATACAGTTGGTCACAGTTGAGTAGGAGGCTTCATAATCATTGAGCATTCCACCGGCGTGGTTATCGGGCCAGGTATCGTTGGCATTGCCTGCGGTGATAGTGAAGCCATCGAGAATGGCTGTAGAGTCGGTTCCGCCACCCGTTACAACGTGGAAGCTATTTTCCGCTCTTGTAGGTTCAGTCAGTAAATCGCAGGGGTCGCCGACAACCGCATCGTTACCTGCCAAGTCGCCGCTGAGAATTGTCTGGTACAAATTCGGGTCACGAACATCAGGGTCGGGAGCACCGAAGCCGGCATAACCACCATAAAGCACTACACCGCTTATAAGCTGGAACTTTGCGGTTCGGTCGCCTGTGCCGTCGGGAGCTGCTGAATTTCTATCGGGTGTATAGATACCTTGAGCTACCCAGACCTCATCGTTTGCTACAGCAGCGGTTAGGCCGTCCTGCAGGTAATTGTAGGCATCGGACCAGCTTGAGCCGTCGTTATTGCCAGTTGCATTGCGATCAACGTATATGATATGCTTCGCAAAGGTTGTTTCCAACGTTGCTGATAAAAGAACTGATATTACCAGCAAAATTTTTAAATTTACTCTCCCCGTCATCTTCGTTTCTCTTTTAATTTATCTTTGCGTCTTTGCGGCCAGTTCTTTTTCTTAGAATCATACCTCCAAGGCCGAAAACAAGCAACGTAGCCGGCTCCGGCACAGTATAGCCGGATTCAATCGTGTGAAAATCAATGGGGTCGATTATTTCATAGAATTGCGAACCTGGCTCACCAACACCCAGCCAACCGAAACTGACGGCAAATCCGCTAACTGTTTCACCTTCGCCGATTCCGGCTGACAAAGCTAAAGCGTCATAGTATCCATCATCCTGCAATACCGGCTCCGGCTGAATGGCGAGCTCATCCCAACCACCAGCAGGAGGGTCGGGCGTCTCGATGGTAAGACTATCAAAAGAGTCGTAATCAAACCAGATGGTAAACTCCTCAATTACAGGCGTCAAGCTGATATTACATACATCGTAGGTATACTGCCAACGCCCTGAGCCGAGGTCTGTTGTCTGGTAGCGGATTTGGGTATTTGGGTCACCAAAAACAGAAGTGGCAAATAGACATAGGAAGACCACCCCCCCGACAACTTTACTTCTCATCACTCTCTCCTCTTTTCTGCTACTCTTTTATCTCTAATCAAAGCTGCGAAACTGCAACCATTATATATCTTTACTACCAAACAGTCAAAAGCAAAATACAAAAAAAATATTATTCCTCAATCCCCATTTTTCAACCCAAAAACCCACTTGCCCCCAAAATTTACTCACAATTTTCCGTTTCCCGGCGCGCCGGGACAATTCTGGATAATTTCAGTTTTTAATAACCGGTCGCTTACCCGACTTCGCCAAGGCTACGACGGGCGAGCGCTCCCGGCTCTCCGTAAGGAGTCCCCAGGACTGTTTTGGTACAACAGGGTTGACCTGCTGGGGCAGAGCCGGTAAACTTGCCTTCCGTGGACAAACCTGTGAGAAAACCAATTATTGGAATTTTGGGCGGACCGGCATCAGGTAAAAGCAGTGTTGCGGCTGAGCTGGCCAAGTTAGGCTGTGGGGTAATCGACGCCGACAAAATTGCACATGAACTACTTGATGAGCAGAGCGTAAAAAAAGAGGTGATCAACTCTTTTGGCCGGGCTGTTTTAGACGAAACGGGTAAAATCAATCGCAGAAAGCTGGCTGATGTCGTTTTTGCCGACGGCGATAAGCTTTCAACACTCAACCGGATAGTTCATCCGCTTGTTCTGGCCCGGGCTGAGCAGCTTATCGAGCAATACAACCGCCAACAGCCGGTCAGGGCAATTGTGCTGGATATGCCTCTTTTGGTTGAGGTAGGCTGGGATAAACGCTGCGATAGGCTCATTTTTGTGGATTGCAAACAGCAAATAAGGCTCAAAAGGGCAAAAAAAATGGGGCTTTTTGGCAAAAATCAGTTAAAAATTCGAGAAAATTTTCAGATTTCTCTGGACAAAAAGGCAGCCATCGCCGACAATAGGGTTGATAACAATTCTGGCTTCTCGGCGTTAGCCAAGCAAGTCGCGAATATCTTCTCTTACATTATGGATAGTAAGTAAACGGGGTTTACCATAAGTCGGTCGTGCAATTGTTGCGCGGTTTTGAAATATAAATTTTTTTAGGTGCGCAAACGTCCCAATCCTGCTCAGGTCTCATAAGTAAGGTGTTTAACCGAAACCAAAGACTCTTTGCAAGTTTAAAAGGAGTAATTAACCATGGCTAAAGCGGCTGCAAAAAACAGAAAAACTACGGCAAGAAATCGCAGAACGACAGGCAAAAAGGCGGATGAGGAGGAAAAAATCGCTGAGCAAGCAAATCCCGGGGCATCGGTACAGCAACAGTCCGCCACAGCCACAGCTGAGGGCTCGGCTGCCGTTGAAACAAAAGAACTGTCTGAAAAAGATAAAAAGGCCCTCGAAGAATCCACCCACGCCAAATACGAGCGGATTAAAAAGGGCAAGCTCTACCTGACCGATTTGCAGAAACTGACCGTCGCCGAGCTGCACGACCTCGCCAAGAAGGAAAACATCAAGGAATACACTGCCCTGAAGAAGCAGGATTTGATATTCAGGATACTCAAGGAGCGCATCCGCCAGAACGGACTGATGTACGGCGAAGGCGTGCTGGAGGTACTGCCGGACGGCTATGGATTTCTGCGAAATCCGGATTATAACTACCTGTCCAGCCCGGACGATATCTATGTTTCACCGTCTCAAATCAGGCGTTTCGGGCTGCGGACAGGAAATACCGTATCTGGTCAAATCAGGCCGCCCAAAGACTCCGAAAAATATTTTGCCCTTCTACGGGTCGAGGCCATCAACTTTGAAAACCCGGACAACCTCGCTGAAAAGGTGGTCTTCAGCGACCTGACGCCGCTGCATCCGGAAAACCGTTTCATCCTCGAGACGGCACCGGAAGAGTTGAACATGCGAATCATCGACCTTGTAACGCCGGTCGGAAAAGGTCAGCGAGGCCTGATAGTCGCTCCGCCGCGGACCGGCAAGACAATCCTGCTGCAGAAAATAGCAAACGCCATCAGCACAAACCATCCGGAGGTAAAACTGATTGTCCTGCTGATTGACGAACGGCCCGAGGAGGTTACTGAGATGGAACGCAAGACCGCCGATGACGTCGAGGTTATAAGTTCCACATTCGATGAGCCGGCTGCGCGTCATTGCCAGGTGGCCAATGTGGTAATAGAAAAGGCAAAAAGAATGGTCGAGTACGGTGTAGATGTGGTAATCCTGCTGGATTCGATTACGCGCCTTGCACGTGCTCACAATACGGAGATGCCGCACTCGGGTAAAATCCTCACCGGAGGTGTCGACGCAGGCGCTATGCAACAGCCCAAGAAATTCTTCGGCGCAGCAAGGAACGTCGAAGGCGGCGGCTCACTGACGATTTTTGCGACCGCACTGATTGACACCGGCTCGAAAATGGACGAGGTCATCTTCGAGGAGTTCAAAGCAACGGGCAATATGGAGCTGCACCTCGACAGGCGCCTCGTTGATAAAAGAATCTGGCCGGCCATCGATATCAGCCGAAGCGGAACCAGAAGGGAGGAGCTGCTGCTCGACGAGCGCGAGCTCAAGCTCGTATATCGGCTGCGGAGGGTGCTTAGCGAATTGAACCCGGTCGAGGCGGTCGAGCTGCTAAAAGGCAGACTCGCCAAGTGCCGAACCAACGCCGAGTTCCTGATGACAATGAACATCGATTGAGCCAGGAAGCGCCCCAAACTTATTGCCGCAACAAAGAACAGTAATACCTGATTCGTGCTCAATTGCTCCCTTTACATTATTGTTGGGTTTTAATAATATGATGTTCCGGCCGTCTCTTTAGCCGGAACTTTTTTATTTACTATCGAATGCGCAGGTTATGAGCCAGGAACTTTCAAAGGTTTACGAACCAAAG
>CAYLXD010000087.1:0-7976 GCA_964387515.1 uncultured Pirellulales bacterium
GAGCGAAAGAAATAGTCCTGTTAAAGTGTGTATCGAGCTATCCAGCCAGGCCTGAGGAGATGAATTTGAAAACAATTCCTCATATGAAGGAGCTTTTTGGTTGTCCTGTCGGCCTTTCTGACCATAGTTTGGGAATCGGAGCTTCTGTTTGTGCAGTGGCGTTGGGCGCAAGTGTTGTTGAGAAACATTTTACTCTGTCGAGAAAAATTAAGACACCCGATAGCTTCTTTTCAATAGAGCCGGAAGAGTTAAAAGAGCTGGTGATAAATGTAAGAATTGCAGAGGAGGCTTTAGGCAAGGTTCATTACGGATTGACTAAGGGAGAGCGGGAATGCAAAGTTGCCAGGCGTTCTTTATTTGCCGTTGAAGATATCAAGCAGGGCGAGTTCTTTACGGAAGAAAATGTGAAATCTATTAGGCCTGCATACGGTCTTAAGCCAAAATATATAACGACGATTTCAGGTAGGAAGGCAAAACGGGACATCAAAAAAGGGACTCCATTAAGTTGGGATTTAATTACATCATAATAACAGGTGCCAAAGCTTTGTAAGTTATTGGTTGTATTCCGGCACTGACAAAAACAATTAAGGAAGGAAGTGGAAAAAGAATACCCGAAAGTTGTTGTTACAATTGAGGCGAGGATGACGTCTTCCCGGCTGCCTGGAAAGGTGATGCTGCCGGCAAATGGTAAGCCGATGCTGGAGCACTTGGTTAGTCGGTTGAAACAAGTCAAATCAATCCAAGAAATAGTTCTTGCCACCACAATAAACCAAACTGATGATTGTCTGGTTGAATTTGCTCAGCAACAAGGCATTGCCTGGTTTCGCGGCAGTGAGGAGGATGTGTTGCTTAGAGTAATTGGTGCCGCTGAATCAGTCGATGCTGATATTGTTGTGGAAATTACCGGTGATTGCCCTATTATCGACCCCTTGATCGTTGGTCAGACTATACAGATGTATTTATACAATGACTGTGACTATGTAAGTAATGGCCACGTTCGAAGCTACCCTGATGGAATGGATAGCCAGGTCTTCAGTCTCGAAGTACTAAAACGCTCTGCAGCAATGACAACCGACCCTCTCGACCATGAACATGTTACGCTGTATATTCTTAATCATCCGGAGTTATTTTCCCACATTTACCTGATTGCATCTCCTGACCTTTACTGGCCTGAACTTGGTTTGACTCTGGATGAGCCAAAAGACTACGAGTTGTTGAAGAAAATCATCGAGCACTTTGGAGATGCCAATCCATATTTTAGCTGCAGAGAAGCGATCGAACTGTTGAAATCAAAACCAGAATGGGCTGCTATAAACAAAGATGTTAGGCGTACGGTGATTCCCACATAGGAAAAGGAATAACGATGAGCGAATTGGCCCTTTTCGGAGGTCCTAAAACTATTACCGAGGATTTTCCGCGATATAACCCTATCGGGGAAGAGGAAGTTGAGGCAGCCAAGGCTGTTGTTCAAACAGGCTTTCTGTCTCCGTTTTTGGGCAGTTGGAATCCCAATTTCCGTGGAGCCAGTTTTTATGGTGGGCAAAAAGTTCAGGAACTTGAAAGAGCGTGGGAGAAGTATTTCGATGTCAAACATGCGGTAACAGTTAACTCCAATACTTCCGGGTTAATTGCTGCCGTTGGGGCCATTGGGGTAGAACCGGGGGATGAAGTAATTGTCAGCCCCTGGACTATGTGTGCCTCCGCTGCTTCCATTTTACACTGGAATGCTATCCCTGTGTTTGCCGACATTGAGGAAGATACGTTCAACCTCGACCCTGTGTCGATTGAAAAAAACATCACGCCATATACAAAAGCTATTATGGTTACAGATATTTTTGGACATGCAGCTGACCTTGACGCCATAATGGCTATCGCGGAAAAACACAATCTTAAAGTGATCGAGGATTGTGCTCAGTCGCCGGGAGCCTTATATAAAGGCAGATATGCCGGTACGATTGCAGACATAGGAGTATTCAGTCTGAACTATCATAAACACATTCACACAGGAGAAGGTGGAGTTTGTGTGACGAATGACTCTAAACTGGCAGAACGCATCCAGCTTATTCGCAACCATGCCGAGGCGGTGGTAGGGGACAAGGGTGTTACTGACCTGTCGAATATGGTCGGGTTTAACTTCCGGCTAACCGAGATTCAAGCTGCAATTGGGATTGAGCAGTTGAAGAAGCTCAAATCTTTAATTGGTGAAAGAGTTACCGCTGCTGCTCGGTTGTCGGGAGGACTCAAGGTTCTAAAAGGGCTTCGAATACCCGTTGTTAAATCCGACTGTACCCATGTTTACTATGTCTATCCGCTATTGTATGATGAGAAAGAAACCGGGATCCCACGGGATTTAATCGTAAAGGCGCTTCAGGCAGAGGGGGTCTCTGCATCGGGAGTCTACGCCAATTTGCATCTGCTTCCGATGTATCAGCATAAAATCGCTTATGGAACAAAGGGTTTCCCCTGGAGTGCTAAGTTCTATAAGGGAAATGTTTCATATCAAAAGGGGATTTGCCCGGTTGCGGAAAAATTGCAGGATAGCCGATATATCGGCATTGGGATGTGCCTTTATAAATACACTGACGAGGAAACCGACTTAGTCATCCAGGCATTCCGTAAAGTTTGGAGTAATTTGGAGGAGTTCGACTCGTAAGTTCAATGGAAGTGGTGCTTACGACGGGTTCGGTATTCAGAAATAAATCATGCAAAACACAGATGTTTTAATCTTTGCGGAAGACCCTGGTGCGGCGAACTATTTGGCACAACTGCCGGCTGCACTGGCTGGCCGGGGCCGGCTTGTAAAGGCGCTGGCCGACGGACATGCAAGACAGCATCTGCTTCAATTAGGAGTGTATTTTGAGGTTGTACAACATCCTGCGGCCGCCGATCAAATTCTGGCTTCGGTAAGGCCACGTGTATTAATAGTAGGTACAGGGGAAAACCCAAACACTTTAGGATTAGCGCTTGTGGCCGAAGCACGCTCGGTCAAGATTGGGAGCATTGGTGTGGTAGATGCTTTGGCGAATCCCGACCATCGTTTTAGAGGCCAAAACGCTGAGCCGCTTGCCTACGCGCCTGATTGGCTGCTTGTGGCAGATGAGACAACAAAGGCAGCTTATGTCGCGCTTGGTTATCCTGCTAAGCAAGCTGTCGTCTGCGGTCATCCACACTATGACTACATGCGTACAGTAAGAATGAAACTGGAAAACGAAGGTCAAAATGCTCTTAGGCAACGTGTGCTACCGGGAGTGCCGAAAAGCCGCAAAGTGGTGGTTTTCGCAACCGAAGGCTCAGAAAAGCTCCCACAGCCACAGTCTGGCGGCTTAGCAGAGTACACGCTAACCGGCAGAGGAACCAGTAACGGACGAACCGAAATTGTCCTGGAAGAGTTTCTGGATGCTGTCCAGCTTGTAAGACCTCGCCCTTACCTGGTATTGCGTCTTCATCCAAAGGACACCTCAGAATATTACACGAAATACCTGGACGAATTTGATTTGGTTAGCAGCGGCGGTTCTCCGTTTGAATTGATTTACGCGGCTGACCTTATCGTCGGCTTGACTACTATGTTGGTGCTGGAGGCAGCATTGCTGGGCAAGCTTACCCTGTCTGTCGTACCAAGGGCGGTAGAGATGGATTGGCTGCCCAGCGTTCGCGCTGGTATTACTCCCTGTGCAGCAACAAGAAAACAACTCAGAGCTGCTCTCGTTGACCTGTTATGTGACAGTTCACATATGCAATGTGCTAATGTTGATGATGTAATTCCTTTTGGGTCTTTGCAAAAAATTGTGGATTTCATCGAGAGATTTCTGGAATGAGCGAAAATAAGTTGAAATCAGCTATTATTGGCTGTGGCCAGATTGCAGGGGGATACGATGAGTGTGCGAAGGATGACCAGATTCGCACTCATGCCAAGGCTTATCAGCAACAACCAGTTACTGAATTGGTAGCAGTAGCTGACCGGGACCATCGGCGAGCAAAGGAGTTTAGTGCACACTGGGGCGTTCCGGAAGCTTACGCGGATGCCGCTAAGATGCTGTCCACTGTAGAGCCGGACATTGTGAGTATCTGTACACCGGACAGCACACACGCAGAGATGCTTGAGTTGTGCCTGGAATGCCCAAGCGTCAAAGCTGTCTGGTGTGAGAAACCGTTGATGACTGAGGTTAAAAATGCCGGAGCAATCGTGTCTGGCTACACGCAAAGGGGTGTGGTCTTGGCTGTTAACTACTGGCTGCGCTGGGATGCGGAAATTCAGCGTATCAAGAGCGCCTTACAGAAAGGTGAGGTGGGAAATATCCAGAAAGTGATTGTGTATTACACAAAGGGCATTTGTCACAATGGCTCTTATGCTGTTGATCTGCTCCTCGATTGGTTTGAGTTGCCTAGTGAAATGCAAGTTTTCGGCAGCCACGTGGACTTTACTGCTGATGATCCTACAGTAGATGCACGTTTGTTAGTGGGCAATGTCCCTGTCTATCTCATCGGAGCAGACGCAAGGGAATACAGCATCTTCGAGATAGATATTCTGGGAACACTGGGCCGCGTCAATGTTAAGGTCTCTGGTCGAGAGACCAAATGGTTTCAACGTCAACCTGACCAGGTTTATAAGGGATATCAAGTGTTGGGGCTGAGTCCGCAAAGTAATCCGTCGTTTAAGCTGGACCCATCGTCGGCAATGGCTGGGACTCTGCAGGAGATTATAGGGGCGATTTCAACCGGAAAACCGGTTCGTTCTAATGGTCGTACAGCCCTTGCAACTTTGAAGGTTTGTTGTGAGCTGGCTGGGCAGGCAAAAAAGGCTTATGAACGATAAGCAATAGCTGATGAAGATTCAATTGTGTTAAGCCCATAATAAGATTAACCGCTATTAGATTTTTCTCAATGACTCGCCTAATGCGTAAATATATGCATCTATATGTAAAACCCTGTGGCTGGCTTGTTGCCCACCCAGCGTCCTTGATGAAAGGAATCAGGATTCTTCACAATACCTTTGAAAATAAGTGCTATCTATCTACCTTGCCCCGCTTAGGTACCGTATACATTACGTGCCTGCTCACGAGTGCCTGTGATCTAAAAGCTGGTGGAACGGGTGAATATAAGTTTGTGAATAATGAATGGATACATAACGTTAATATAGTATAGCCATCGGTACTCCATAACTTCGTTGCAGTTCTGAAAAGTAAACAAGCCTTTCACAGGAATTCTTTTATGATAGCACACCATCCTATTCAGAAAACAAATATGTTCAGCATCGATTCCATGAAGGTCGTCTTCACCGTCAGAAACATCCACGACCAGCTCGAATCGTGGTTGCTCCACACATTCGATGAGCCCTCCGCACAGGACCGGTTCATCAAACAGGGATACGTCGAGAGAACAATCAACCACTTCAACTACTGGGGCGAATTCATCTCCCGGCCCGACAAGACCGCAGAAAAAGACTACGTCTGCATCCGCTACGAAGACCTCATCGCCGACCCCCTCGCCAATCTCAAAAAGGTGGTGAAACTCTGGGCCCTTGTTGACGATTCCATCCTAGAAAAGGCCGTTGAACTATGCAGCCACGAAGCAATGAAATCAAAAACACCCGCTGAGGTTCTGAGCTCCAACAAAAGGCTCACCGTCCGTGACAATCGCGGCAGATTATTTTCTAAGGAAAGCATTTCCTACATCAATCGCGCCATTTGTGATAACCTGAGACATGACTTTGGCTATAAATATTGAATCCTCTTCGGAGGAGCAAGAGAAATAAAAGAGCTTACTGTTAAGTAAGAGAAAGGTAGGATAAGATGAATGTAAGCAGCCGCCACCAACCTTCGAATGTGATTGAGGCCCATTCGAAAAAGCCTAGAAAGACAGCCAACTCAAAAAAAACCGCAAAAACAGATATTCAATTTAACGTTTTTATTCGAGGTCGGCTCATCGACCTGGTGGTTCTGAACGAAGAGGTTGTAGAAAAGACAAAGTGGTACAAGTGGTTCAACGACGAGGAATTGACATTTTGGATGCAGAAGCATTATTTTCCCAATACCAAAAGCATGCAGTTGGAGTTTTTAAAGAGAAATATTGAAAACAGCAAAACAAAACTGCAATGTGGCATTGTCCACAAACAGGACAATGTCATGATAGGGACACTTTCATTGAGCCACATCGATCATTTGCACAGAAAATGCGAAATAGGCGGCATTATTGGGGAAAAAAAATATCAAAGACTAAAATATATTATCGAAGCATTTCAATTATTTATAAGACATGCTTTTGAACAGCTTAATATGAACAAAGTTTATGGCGGGTCAATCACTAAAGAAGTATCAGACATGATGGTAAGAATATTGGGCTTCAAACTGGAAGGAATCAAAAGAAGCGAGATATATAAAAACGGGCGGTATTACGATGGTTTTCTACTAGGTTTGTTGCGGGATGAGTACTATGCTCAGAGAAATTCCGATTAGTACCTGCAAACTCAAAAAGCAATCTGCGATAACATAGAACGCCATGTCAGGCCCGGCTGTTGCTACTGATAGTTAACATAGTGGTTTTGTTAGCATTTTCTGAGAACTTATTCGCTATGCCCGATTATGGAGAGAGCGGCTTTTGAAAAACAAGGTATTTCTGTGCGGTTTTAATTTATTGTTAGAGTGGTTTGAGTATGCATGGGGCAGGTGAGACAATGGAATTAACACACTTTAACATGATTGTAGACGCTATATGTAAGAAGAATCAATTTCAAAAGAAATCTTTGGAGAAATACATTAAGTCGTGCAGCTTGGATTTTTTATGTTATGCGAACGCTTATTTAGGTAAGTATGTTAAATTTATTCAGAACATTGGATATGACGTGGATTTTATTGTCGATGCCTATCTGAGAACGGTGAAAGATATATTGGTTGAACAGACTAGATTTCTGCGTTATGGCAAGTATCGCTACCTGAGTTCACAAGAAGCTTATGAAAATATATATAAAAATGAAAAATATATGTTTCAATATATGATTGGTGTTGCATTATCTCAATTTCTGTGGAAAAACCACAGAGACATGTTTTTGTTTTTTCGAAAGCATATTAATGTAATCAATGGTGAAAAATATTTGGAAATTGGCCCTGGTCATGGCATGTTTTTTCTGGAAGCTTTATCCTCAAATAATTTTAGAGCTTACCATGTTGTTGACATTAGTGAGACTTCGTTGGATATGACCCGTTCGTTTGTCGAATTTTATACAGATGCGGCAAAACATAATGCTGCATACTTTTTGAGTGATATCAGCAAACATGAATTGGAATGTCAATATGATTTTATTACGATGGGAGAGGTTCTGGAGCATGTTGATAATCCGAAGCAACTGCTGCGTTCGGTGTATTGTCATCTAAAAAATAGCGGCAAGGCTTATATATCTACTTGCGCAAATTCTCCCGTTATCGACCATGTATATCTTTACCATACGATTGACGAAATCAGAATGGATATTGAAAGCTCGGGTTTAAAGATAATTGAGGAAATAATTATATCGGTAGATGATGTTCCACAGGAATATTGGGAAGCGGAAAGGGCTAATTTGAGTTATGCCTGTTTGGTTGCAAAATAGATTGTGTGGTTGTGAGAGAAAGTACCAGAAGCTGAAATGCGTTATCGAAGCACTCCAGTTATTAATAAAGCATGCTTTTTCCCAACTTAATATGCATAAAACTTCCGGTGGAACGATTACCAAAGAGGTGGCCGACATGTTTGTAAGAGTTTTGGGATTTCAGCTTGAAGGCGTGAAGAAAAGCGAGATTTATAAGAATAGAAAATATCATGATGCTTATCTGTTTGGCAAATTGTTTGACGAATGCGGTACAGAAAGTTCAATCTAATCTAAAAATAGTATAGGAATGGGTAAAGACAGATTCGAAACCATAAAGATCGGTGATGAGGAGGAAATATATCATATCATTACGGCTCGTGATGTAGATACCTTTGCTACTCTGACAGGCGATAAC
>CAYLXD010000088.1:0-7951 GCA_964387515.1 uncultured Pirellulales bacterium
ATGAGCTGGTCAAGGCCCGGGCGGAAGGTGCGGAGCTATTGTACTTGGGCAGGTATCTGGAACGGGCCGGCCGGCCACATGAAAAAGGCTCAAAAATCGCGCTAATCTATGGCGTTGGCAGTGTGCATCGCGGCCAGAGCGAGTATAATGCCTTATTTGGTTCACAATCAATGGGCAGTGATACGGTGGCTGCCGCATTTCGCGATGCAGTAGCAGATAAGAAAGTAAAAGCAATAGTGTTCCGTGTGAACTCACCCGGCGGCTCGTATGTCGCATCGGACACAATCTGGCGTGAAGTGGTCAAGGCAAAGGAAGCGGGTAAGCCGGTGGTTGTTTCGATGGGCAACATTGCTGGCTCAGGTGGGTATTTCGTTTCGATGGCGGCGAACAAGATTGTCGCCCAGCCGGGAACGATTACCGGCTCAATTGGAGTAATTGTCGGCAAACTGCTGACACGTGAGTTTTGGCTCAAACATATCGGTATTAGCTGGGACGAAGTACACACAAGTGACAACGCAACATTGTGGACGGGAACGCATGATTACTCGCGGCAGCAGTGGCGGGAGGTACAGGACTTGCTCGACCGGGTCTATGACGATTTTACTACGAAGGTGGCAGAGGGCCGGCGGATGGAAAAGCAGCAGGTCTTGGAAGTGGCAAAGGGGCGTATCTGGAGCGGTGCCGATGCGAAACAGCGAGGTCTGGTGGATGAGTTGGGTGGTTTTGATGTGGCGCTTCGATTGGCGTGTACGGAAGCCGGATTGGACCCCAACGGACCATTTAAGGTAACGGTTTTTCCACGTCCGAAGCGGCTGATTGAAGCGCTGCTTAAACGTGAGCCTGACAGCAGCGAACCTGAGGCGACGGTAGCCGCCGCCCGGCAGGTGCTGGAGAAGTTCAGGCCGTTGTGCAAAATAGCCGGCCAGATTGGTCTTGTCGAAGAAGACAACGTGCTGCGTATGCCGCCGCTTGAGCCGATGTGGTAACCGCCTCGCCGGATTATTTCTTGTGGTGAGCTTGTCGAACCCGAAAGAAAGAAGAATATGGATGAGTGGGAAATAGATAAGCCGTTAGGACAGTGCTCCGGCACGGGTGAAAAGATTAAGCCCGGCCAGGAGTACTTTGCCGCTCTGGTGGAAACTCCTGAGGGATTGCAGCGCCGTGACTTTTGCGCCGATTACTGGCAGCAGCAAAAGCCGGATGTTTTCTGCTACTGGAAGACAAAACTTCCCCAACCCGGCCGAAAAAAACAGTTGTTCATCGATGACCAGATGCTGATGGCCTTCTTCGACCGGCTGGCAGCAGAGAACGACCAGGAAAAGATAAACTTTCGCTTTGTACTGACGCTGATTTTGATGCGTAAAAGACTTCTGAAGTATGACTCATCCAGAACCGAAGACGGCAAAGAAATCTGGCGTCTGAGAACGACCGGTGAAAGGGAGTTCGTCGAAGTTGTAAATCCGCATCTCGATGAGGGACAGATTGAACAGTTATCGTTACAGTTAAGTGAGATATTGCAGGTCGATTTGTAAATGCCGGAAATCAGAAGACAGAAGTCAGAAGACCCGCCTTCGCTAAAGCTTCGGCGGGCAGGCAGAAGGCAGAGGACAAAAGGCAGGTTGTCCTGTTTTCTGTTTTTTGTCTCGGTGATATTAATTTCCAGCGGCTGTAGTGCAAAGGTGCAAAAGCCGATGCGGGTCTGTCCGGGGACTGAATCTGCTGTGGCGGCAATATCCATCCAGAAGCAGCATTTTGAAAATGCAGTGGCGTTTAGAGCTAACGGGCGGTGTCTTCTGAGCTACTACGATGAACAAAATAACCGCAGAAATGAAAATTTCCCTGTAAAACTCTGGGCTGCACCGCCGGGGCAGTTTTATCTGCAGGGCGACGTGGCCTTTGACCCAAAAGGACTTGTGCTCGGTTCAAATGAACGCGAATTTTGGCTGTCAATGAAACCAAAGGAAGTCAGCAGTTACGTTTGGGGTCAATGGTCGCACCCGTGGCTTCGCCCCGAGGCGAGGCAGAGCTGTTTCGAAGAGCTGGCAATTAACCCGGCGCTTTTGCTGGAGGCACTCGGAATCCTCCAGTTCGATACCGATAGCAATTGGTCTTTGTCGAACAGTGGTGCCTTTGACATACTTACGAAATCCCCGGAAGCTGACATAGTCAAGAAAGTATACATCTACAGTTGTGACCGTTTGGTTCGGAGGATTGAATATTGTGATACTGACGGGAAAGTTCTGGTTCTTACGGAGCTGGACGGATATAAGCCGCTCTCACAGACTTTCCGGGTTCCTTCCGTCATAAAAATCGTAAGGCACAGGCAGGACGACAGGAGCGATTCTGTCAGTATTACGCTTGGCTCCATAAAGCCGGTGCAGCTGACAGAAAAGCGACGAAGCCGACTTTTTTATAGGCCCAAGCCGACCGGTTTTAAGCACATTTATAAACTTGACGAAAATTGCAATATGATTGAACAGCAGCAGTGAACAGTCAAAAAAGGAAATCGCTTATGGCCAGGATAAACTTAAGAGAAAGAATAAAGCAGGGCGTATTTTTGCTGGATGGTGCGATGGGTACGCAGTTAATCGCCCGCGGCATCGAAGCGGGCAGGTGTAATGATTATCTGAACATTGAACTGCCTGACACCATTTTTGAGATTCACCAATCTTATTTTCAGGCCGGCAGCGACGCGGTCCTTACCAATACATTCGGCGCCAACAAATTCGCCTTGGCCCGGCATGGTTTCGGCGACAAAGTCAAAGAGATAAATAAGGCAGCAGCGAAAATAGCCCGTCGGGCAGCAGGGCAGCAAAAATATGTATTAGGCGATATTGGCCCGAGCGGTGATTTTCTGAAGCCTTTAGGAAACTTAGAGCCGGAAGAGCTAAGGAAAGCTTTCAGTGAGCAGGCACAGGCACTTTTAGCTGGCGGTGTAGACGGTTTCATAATCGAGACAATGACTGCCCTCGATGAAATTACAATTGCAATCGAGGCAGTGAAGTCGGTTTGTGGTGATTTGCCGGTGTTTGCGTCAATGGCTTTTGACAAAGCTGGCGGTGATTTTAGAACGATGATGGGCGTTGATGTCGAATCAGCGGTTGCAAAAATGGTTTCACTTGGTGTTGACGCAGTCGGGTTTAACTGCGGCACGCTGTTACTCGATGAATATGTAGAGCTGGCAGAAAAGTATGTCTCTACAATAAAGGCTTTAGAGAAAACTCGGGTCACGATTTTCGCCGAGCCTAATGCCGGCAAACCCCAGTTGGTTGACAACAGGGCGGTTTATAAGGTGTCCCCTGAAGATTTTGCAACGGCGGTGGAGAAAATACATTCAGCCGGCGTAAACATTATCGGCGGCTGCTGTGGAACAGGGCCGGAACACATCACAGCCGTCAGCAGGAAACTGCAAGGGAAGAAAATCCGAATATCGAAATTCGAAACTCGAAACAAATTCAAATGACCAAAATCAGAAATCCAAAACGAACACTACTGGAAACGCAAAACCATCTGCAGCTGAACATCAAAAGCGGAATCACTGTGCCATCATGAGATAAGAATTAAGAGGCTGACCCTGTTATCGAGTATTTTGTTTTCGCTGCCTAACGGTCAAGCTCACTGGTGAGCACAGCGAGTCCGGTGCAGCGACTTGTTAGCCCGTTAACCTGGTAATTTTCATAGAACCGGCGGAATTGTCCATCTGGAATTGTTTGGTAATCTTTCGGAAATACTCATCTGTCGCTTTCCTGCATCCAGACCAGGTGTTATAATCGTCGAGTATCAGAATCCCTCCAACGACGAGATTCGGAACGATTCGCTCTATGCAGGTCTTTACAGGCTCGTACCAATCAACATCAATATGAGCAAGGGCAACCGGCTGGTCAATCTTCATCGTATCCTGTAACAAGCCTTTGATCAACAATACATTCTTTTGCTCTTGATCTATACCAAACTCTTGTAGATTGGACTGAACAATCTCATATAAATTATCCTCGTACCCATAGTATTTATTTCCACCGAGCCCTTTTGACCGACCTTGCCTTATGATTTTGTAGCGTCTATCTACGTCTTGACCATCCTCATCTGTCGGGGGTGGAATCATCCCGAAAACGTCGTAAACACGGAGCGGGCGGTTACTATCTTTAAGAGACGAAATTAAAATCGTTGAACCACCAAGGGCACAACCGGCCTCAACGAATATTCCGGAAAGCTTTTTTTCTTCCACGATTCGACAGGATTGAGCCAGACTGCCAAGTTTACTTTTTGACAAATAAGTCAAATTTCTCGAACGGATACGTAAGATCAGTTCACGGTCTTCGGGTCGCAGCCCGGATAGCGCTGCACCTTGAGCTCTTAGGATCTTATTGAGAATTCTCTTGATTTGGTTACGCATGGTTCCTTGTTCATAGAAGGCTAACTCTGCATTATATGGTTCTATATAAGACGCCGGTGGATTTACAAGTTCGCTGTTTCGAGTATTATTACAGGGATTGTCGGAAAAAGCAAGAAAAATACCCTCAAGGACAGCAAAATTCGAAGCACTAAATCCGAAGTCCGAAACAAATTCAAAATCCTAATGTTCGAATTCTCAAAACATTTCGTTTTGAACATTTGAATTTTGGTCATTCGATGTTGTTTAGAATTTCGTATTTCGATATTCGGGTTTAGAGAAAATTTGTGATTTGGTCTATGGTTTTTGCGGTTGCGCCCTGGTTTTTTCGGATTACGTTTCGGCCGTTGCGGGCGGTTTTTTCGGTGAAGTCCGGCTCAGAAAGGCATTTTTCCATCATCTGCAGCAAATCCTGTTTGTCTTTTACCATAATGCCGCCATTTTCAGCCAAAAGGGCGTCTGCGGTATGCTGGAAGTTATAAGTAGATGGGCCGAATATCGTGCATTTGCCTAAGGCTGCTGCCTCTATCATATCCGAGCTGCCCATTGGAACGAGAGAGCGGCCTACAAAAATTATGGTGGCAAGTGAATAAAATTTTCTTAAATCGCCCATCGTATCGCCGAGAATAACGATTGACGATTGACGATTGATGATGGGCGATTGTTGGCTTCTATTTTTGACAGCACTGTATCGAATCAGGTCGAAGCCGTTTTGCTTGATTAGCTCGGCAACTTCATCAAACCTTTCCGGTTTTCTCGGCACAAGTACCAATCGCAGGTCTCTGAATCGCTCCTGCTGTTTGAGGCCTTGATAGACGTCGAGCAGTATCTTTTCTTCGCCGGGGCCGGTGCCGCCCGCGACCCACAAGGGATTTTCGATTCCGCCAGACGGACGGCGGACAAGTTTCGATTTTCGATTTTCAATTTTTCCGAATAGTTGTTCTGCGAGTTCATCTGTGCCTTCGACCTTATCTTCTGTTTGGGCGGTGTCGTACTTTAAGGAGCTGGTAACGATGACCTTTTCCTCGGCGGCACCGAGCTGTTTGAAACGCTCGGCGTACTCTTCGGTCTGCGCAAGAATTAAACTTACCTTTGCGAAGATTTTTTCAGCAACTGGTTTTATCTTTTTATACCCTGAAAAGCTTCTCTCGGTTATTCTGCCGTTGACAACAACAACCGGGATATTTTGTTGCTCCGCGATTCGGACAAGATTGGGCCAGACTTCAAGTTCCATCAGCAGACATATCGCGGGGCGAATTTCGCGAAAGGCCCTGTGCATTACCGGCGAAAAATCGAATGGAAAATAAGTTACAGTGTGATTAGAGCCAAAAAGACTGCTGGCGCGGGCAAAGCCGGTATCGGTTGTTGCGCTTATTACGATTTCGTAATCACCGAATCGCTTCTCGAGCTCTTCGACAATCGTTTTGGTCGCGTTGACCTCGCCGACGCTTACTGCGTGGAGCCAGATGCATTTTTTCTCCGGCTGTTTACGGGTGATATTACCGAATCGCTGCGCCCAGCCGCTGTGGTAGCGTTTGTACCTTACCGCGCGGTACAAAACGACAGGGCTCATCGCTACGCCAATCAGCAAATACAGGCAATCCAGGATAAATGTCATTTTGTCTTTTCTGCGAATAAAGGAATACTTTACCGAGCGATAAATGATATTTGCAAAGCTTTGGCTTGTCAAACAATTGCTTGTTTGGGAAGTCGGAATTGACGTTCGGCTGAGCAGAAAACACAGGATGTCCGCACAGCTATTTTTTGCTATATCAGCATAAAACCTCACAAAAAACGGCGTCCAAATATGTTATAATATAAGGTGTAACAGATGAATGATTTCATAGAGTAAACGGCAAATTTACCAAAACTCAGGTTGTCCTATGAATTTTCCTGTTCATTTTAATAAGCTGTTTCCGGGGGGTACGAAGAGCTGTGTTTTATTACTGGTTCTGTCTGCTCTGGTTCTCGGCATAATGCAGGAAGCTCTCCTTGCGCAGGGTGCTAACAATTTTCAGGTCGACGGGACGTTACCATTCGGTGATATGCCTTATATCTGGGCATTGTTTCGTCGAAGTCCCGGAGGCGAGCCTTTGCCTGACCCACAGGAGAGCGTGGTTCAGATGTTTTTTGACAGCGGTGCTTCAGGGATATTACTGTCTCGCGAAACCAGAGAGGCTCTTGGCATACTCGCCGAACCTAATGCGAACTTTGTTGATGTCGGAATAGGAGGAGAGCAGGATTTTGAGGTATCCGAGAGTTTATACATCGCGCTGGCAGACCACAATCCGTTAGAAGAGCCGACTGAAAATGATTTCCACGAGGATTTGGGGCCCTGGAGGTTGATGCTGACTATCGACTACGTTGAGGACCCGCTTGCGCAAATTATCGATATTGTGGGTATTCCCGGAATGGCTGGTAAGTCGGTGGTTTTAACAGTAGAAATATTTGATTTTTGGGGAATACAGATTCCGTATTATGTAACACAAATTGTGGAGTCGAACGACCCCGGCATCCCGGAACTTGATATTGAAGTTAAGGTGCGGTTTACCAATTTTCTTTATACTTCACACCCGGACAACGAAGGCCCGCTGCCGGTGTTAGGCTATAACCCAGTCATCGAGAACATTCGAATCGGTTACGATGGCAATAGTTCTACCGGCGATTGGCTTTTGGACACAGGGGCCCAACTCAGTACGATTTCCACCGCCCAGGCAGAGACCCTCGGCCTTGTCGATTCTAATGGTGACCCAATAGTGGAACCGGAGTTTTACCAGCCGATCGGAGGTATCGGAGGTGAGATTCTCGTGCCGGTATTCCTGGTTGACGCGGTGTCGATACCTACTCTTAACGGTTTTGAGCTGGTATATGGAGATGCTTATGTCGGCGTCTTAGATATAGGAACCATTGACGAACGTACCGGTGAGCCCATAATACTCGACGGAATATTTGGGACCAACTTTCTCGGCTATTCGTACGATATGGACCTTGATATTGTGATGGGACCTTATAACAACATTGTTTTTGACACCCAAAGGGCAATTCTTGGATTCGATGTTAATGATATTTATCCGGTACCTGATACCCTGCCGAACCAATGCGGAGATGCAGAGCATCCCTGGCTTGAGGGTGATATCAACCGTGACTGCCGAACGGATATAAACGACCTTGGAATGTTGTCATACGAATGGCTTACCAATAATTGCGACTGGCTTAACTGGAACTGCGCCGGTTGTGACTTAAACCGTGACAACAAGGTAAACTTCGAAGATATGGCCCTGCTGGCGGGAAATTAGCTGAACTGCACCTGGGATGGGCCGTATAATTGATGAGCGGTTATTCAGCAGCAGTAAAATCACGCCTATGTGCTTGACTTGTTGGCTGTTTTGGCGTATTAGAATACCGTTAATCGGTTGTGGTTGCGCAGCTCGTCTCGGTTGCGTTAACCATCAGACATCCTACGAAACGAGCAGCGCAACCGATAAACGAAATACGAGTATTAATCGGTCCCCGTAGCTCAATTGGATAGAGCGTTGGCCTCCGGAGCCAGAGGTTGTGCGT
>CAYLXD010000089.1:0-7881 GCA_964387515.1 uncultured Pirellulales bacterium
TTTCTGTCGCCATTCGGGCATTTGCTCAGGTGTTACATTCAGCCACAAGCCTTTCTTTTGGCTGCGCGCAACGGCTTCTAACTGCTTATATGTGTGATAAAAGCTGTGGCGAAAGCGCGTATCAGCATAAGCAAAGCCTTCACTCAGCAGAACTTTATTCAAAAATCTTCCATCGGGCAGCTTAACATAAGCTAACAATCGGCCGTACTTACCTCGCGTGCGGTTGTCCTCGTCGAGATAAACGGTAACCTGCTTTCCGAGAGCTAATTTCTTCGTGAATTCAGCAGCTTCGGGGCCGAAATACATAACGCCGGTTTTTGGATTTTTTGTTTCCGGCGTATCAACACCCCAAAGCCGGATTCTTGTGCGGTCGTATTTGTTGTCGGGAATATCAATATCAATCGTGTCGCCGTCAACGATATTTACAACGGTGAAGGTTTTGCCGTGGTATTTTTCCAAGTCGAGGGCTTGCAGCTGCCCTTCGGATTTGGGCCGGCGCTGAAATTTGTGCTCGACTGTGGTGTGGTCAAGCCAGATAAAGACGGCTATAGCCAACACGCACAGGGCGAATAAAACAGTTCGCCTGCGTCTGCTCATAGCATAGATGGTTCCGGAGCTTTTAGCTGACACGGATTAACCGCTGTGTTTGGTGCGCTGCTCGGCGGGTTTATCTAATTCGAAGGCCAGGCAGACCGCATTGAGCGCCTTTTCGCCCTGGCTTTTATCGACGATACAGCTTATGCGAATTTCACTGGTGGTAATCGAATCAATATTGATTTTGGCTGTAGCGAGGGCGCTGAACAGTTTATCAGCAACGCCGTAGTGGGTCCGCATACCGACGCCAACGACGGAAATTTCCGCGATATCGTCGCGGACGAAGATTCTCTCGCAGTTAAGCTCTTCTCTGATTTCTTCCATTGCTTTTTTGGCGGCTGCTAAATCCGAGATGCCAATCGTGAACGACAGGTTGGCTTTTTCGGTACTGATTTCTGTTTGCATAATGTCGTTGACCACCACTTTGGCCTTGGCCAGATGGGCAAAGGTTTTCGCGGCGTTGCCAGGCTTATTATCGACGCCGTTAAGGTCTATCTTGGCCATATTTTTCTGGATTGTCGCTCCCGTAACGACCACCCCTTCCATTTGCGGTACTTCGTGCATAATCATCGTCCCTTCTTTTTCTTCGAAACTGCTTCTGACGTGAATTTTGACATTGTATTTTTTACCGAACTCGACGGCCCTGATGTGCATAACGCCGGCACCGAGACTTGCCAGCTCGAGCATTTCATCGAAGCTAATCCGGTCCATCTTCACAGCGTCTTTGAATATTCGCGGGTCGGTCGTGTAGATTCCATCGACGTCGGTATAAATTTCGCACTCCTGGGCCCCCAGCGCCGTTGCCAAGGCAACTGCCGTTGTGTCTGAGCCGCCCCGGCCGAGGGTCGTTATGTTCTCATTTTCATCGATACCCTGAAAACCGGCAACGAGAACGATTTTGCCTTTCTCCAATTGTTGGTGGATACGCCTGGCATCGACGCTTTTTATCCGCGCCTTCGTGTGGGCGTTGTCGGTAATCATCCGGATTTGTCCGCCGGTAAAGCTGATAGCATCGTAGCCGGCTGCGTCAAGGGCCATAGCGAACAGCGAAACCGTTTGCTGCTCGCCGGTGCTTAGCAGCTGGTCCAGCTCGCGTTCGGGCGGATTGGGATTAAGCTCCAGCGCGCTGGCGATAAGCTCGTCGGTTTGTTTGCCGCGGGCTGAAGCCACCACCACAACCTGATAGCCTTTATCTAACGCTTTTATCACCCGCTTAGTAGCCCCGCGAATCTTCTCTGCGTCAGCCACACTTGTGCCGCCGAATTTTTGTACAATTATTGCCATTTAGCTTTTTAAGAAATACTCCATCAATTCAAACCCGTTTTCTATTTTTAGTCCCGACCTGGCGGCGTTTGCCTCGCTGAAAGTTGCGTGCAAAACGCCGCTGATGCCGGTACCTGTCATAGCAAACGGTACAGCTTCCGCGGAGTGCGCACCCGTTCGAATCGGCGTCGGGTGGTCCGGCATAACAAGGATTCGCCAGCTCTCGTAGTTCTGCAGAGCCTCGAACACAGGCCCGACAATGTATTCATCGATTTGCTCAATAGCTTTTTTCTTCAGCTCGGCGCTGCCGTTATGAGATGCTTCGTCAGGCGCTTCTACGTGCACGAAAACAAGGTCGTATTTGTTGAGCGCCTTCACGGCCGCGGAACCTTTGCCCTTATAGTTTGTGTCCACAAAGCCTGTGGCGCCGGGCACCTCTATCAGGTCAAAACCTATAAGCTTTGCCAGCCCCCGTACCAGGTCAACGGCGGTGATGGCGGCGCCGGAAATTCCGAATTGATTTTTGAATCGCGGCATTCGAGCCTTTTGGCCCTGCCCCCAAAGCCAGATGGAACTGACCTGATTTTCACCTAAGTCTTTTCTGACTTTGTTAATATCGTGGTTGGCGAAAAGCTGCTGGGAACGGGCCATCAAATCACTAAGCATCTTAGCCCCTTTGCCGCGAGGCAGAATCTTTTCTATCGGTTTGCCTATGTGGTCGTGCGGCGGATACGTCTGAACGTCGAACTTGACCCCTTTGAAAACCAGCAGGTGCCGATAGCTGACGCCCGCATAAAAGCGCATTTGCTTATTACCGAGATGGTCGTTTAACTCTTTGATAAGCTGGCCGGCTTCCTCGGTAGAGATATGACCGGCGCTGTGGTCTTCCATTTTACCGTCGGCGATTGTTACAAAATTGCACCTGAAGACCCAATCGGCCGGTGCCAATCCTATATTGCGCGCGACCGCCTCTATCGGCGCCCGGCCGCAGTAGTATTGGCGCGGGTCATAACCTAATATGCTCATTTGCGCAACATCACTGCCCGGCTCCATATCCTCAGGGACCGTTCGCACAAGCCCCTGTCTGCCCTGCTCGCTGATTTTGTCCATATTGGGTGTTTGGGCAGCTTCCAGAACGGTCTTGTTGTCGAACAGCTCAAGCGGCTCATCTGCTGCGCCATCCGGAACTATTATCGCGTATTTGGTGCTCAATCCTTGTCCTCCGGTATATCAACTATTCTTACACAGACCGGCTTACCACAGATGGTATCAAGCTCGTCAAGGCCTTTAAGCGCCGCGGTTACCTTGCTTTGTTTGGTCAGGTGGGTGGTTATTACCACAGGAACGGTATTGTCCGGACCGCGTCCCTCGTGCTGAAGCGCGCCTGATATGCTTATAGCGTTTTCAGCGAGTATCCTGCCAATCTGGGCAAATACACCGGGCTGGTCTTTCGCCATTACCCGGATATAAAACCGGCTGACCGAATCGCCTATCTTAACTATCAGTGAAGCCGTTTTTTCTCTTGGCTGCAACCGAAATTGCCGGAAAGTGGTGGCGGAATTGCCTATCGCTACGTCGATAATATCTGCAACGACCGCGCTTGCAGTCGGCATCATCCCGGCGCCTCGGCCGTAGTATGTTACCTGCCCGACGGCGCTGCCGAATATACTAATCGCGTTGAACGAGCCATTGACACGGGCAAGTGAATTGTCCCTGGCGATGAAAGACGGATGCACCCGAAGTGAAATCCTGCCGTCCTCGCCCCTTTGCCCGATGGCTAATAGTTTCAGACAATATCCCATTTCGCCGCCGCAGCGAATATCATCTTTCGAAATCGCCTCGATGCCTTCGACATAAATGTCTTCGAGCGTGATTTCGTATCCGAAGGCGATGGAAGCCAGGATGGCCAGCTTATGCGCACTGTCGATGCCGTTGATATCAAGCGTCGGGTCGGCTTCGGCAAGGCCTCTTTCCTGCGCCTGGGCCAGTACCTCGGAAAAATCCGCATTCTTGCTGGTCATATTCGAAAGAATGTAGTTGCAGGTTCCGTTTACGATGCCGTACATCGCCCTGATTTCGTTGGCCGACAGTCCCGTTCGCAGCCCGGAGATAATCGGCACGCCCGCTGCGCAGCTCGCCTCGAAGGCTATGCACCGACCGTTTTTGTGAGCCGCTTTATAAAGTTCGTTTCCATATTCAGCCAGCAGCGCCTTATTTGCGGTTACAACATCTTTACCAGCCTGCAGCATTTTGAGCTGGATTTCCTTAGCTGCCTCGGTCCCACCGACCAATTCGACGCCTATCTTGATGCTCTTGTCATTCAATAGGACGTTCAGGTCGTTGGTAAGTACCCCAGCCGGCAGTTTTACCGGCCGCGGCGATTTGGTGTCGATATCGACAACACAGGCTAATTCAAGGCGCAGACCGGTCTTGACCGCTATTGAGTCAGCTTCTTCGAGTATCAGCTTTGCCACCCCGCTGCCCACGGTGCCAAAGCCGACAAGCCCGACTTTTACGATTTCTTCAGCCATATCTCGTACCTGGTAATTTTTAACTATGGCATTACGCACACTTTGGTTTTTTTTTACTCTCCGGGCGCAATCTGCATAGCCGATGGTTTATAATTTATCGATAGTCAATAGTCAATAGTCCATTTAATTTGTTATAATTACAGGACAGCTGGCGTGTGGTGTTGCGGAATATCGGCGGTTGTACCAATCCGGGTTCTGCCGGACAGCCCGTAGTAAGCGAGGTTTAAATTGAAAGTTCAGTGCGAGTTATGTCCTAAAAGTTGCGTGATTGCACCCGGCCAGAGCGGCGAGTGCCGGGTGAGAATCAATATCGACGGCGTGCTGCGAAGCGTCGTGTACGGATATCCCTGCTCCCTAAATGTCGACCCGGTTGAGAAAAAGCCTCTTTTTCATTTTCTGCCGGGCACTAAAATTCTTTCGCTCGCAACTGTCGGCTGCAACCTGCATTGCCGCAACTGCCAGAACTGGGAAATATCGCAGGCCAATCCTGAGGACAGTCAGGCCTTTGCTTACGCTCCCGAAAGACTTGTAGAGCTGACCAGGTACTCTCAGTGTCCGTCGCTGGCATATACCTATACGGACCCGATTATCTTCTATGAATATACTTACGATACCGCGAAGCTGGCCAAGAGCAAAGGTATACGCAACGTGCTGGTAACGGCCGGCTATATCAACGCCGAGCCCTGGAAGCGGCTGCTCAGGTATATCGATGCTGCTAATATAGATTTGAAGGGTATCACCGACGATTTTTATCGGCGGGTCTGCTCGGCAACGCTGAAGCCGGTTCAGGATGCCTTAGTCCTGGCAAAGGCAGCCGGTGTACTTGTCGAAGTCACCAACCTGATTATCCCGACACTGAACGACAAGCCCGAAGAGATACGTCAGCTTGTTCGCTGGGTCAAAGCAAATCTGGGTGGCGAGACGCCGCTGCACTTTTCGCGGTTTTTCCCGCGGTATAAGATGCGGCATCTGCCGTCGACTTCAGCGGAGACCCTGGATATGGCCCACGAAATTGCTATCAGCGAGGGGATGAAGTATGTGTATATCGGAAACATCAGAAGTGAAGCTGGCCAGAACACGTATTGTCCGGCCTGCGGGACTCTTCTTATCGAACGCAGTCAATACACCATCCTGAAAAACCACCTCAAAGAAGGCCGTTGCCCGGACTGCAGTAACCAGATTTATGGGATTTGGACACGAAGTGGCGGTAGCTAAATGACACGCAGAAAATTCATTCGCAAATTGATAGAGGTTGGAGCGGCGCTGGTCGTAGGTGCCGGCTGGCTTACCAAAAAAGTTGTGCCTCGCAAATTCGTATGGGCGGCCGGGCTGAAAAAGTACCCCGGCTCATTAAAGCCTTTGTCGGATATTCACAAACAAGGCAAATGGAGTGGCTGATATGGACATGAAATTCAAATGGGCGCATTGTAAGAAAACGTTTGTCATCAAAGTATCCCGGAGAAAATTTCTGCTGGGTTTGGTTGTTGTGCTATTAGTTATTTTAGGCGCACTGTTCTGGAAAGCACATATCCCAAAACCTTCTGTTCCAATTGAAGAAGCTCCCAAAGAAGTATCTGTGCCCGAAAAAGAAAAGCCCGTCAAGCCCGCCAAAGTTGTTCTGCACTCGACTCTTGCGGGCAGCTGGTATCCTGCTGACGCCGAAAAGCTAAAAAAGCAAATCGCCGGCTTTTTTGAGAAAGCTGATGTTAAGCCGATGGATAATTGTTTGGCGATGATTTTGCCGCACGCCGGCTACTCGTATTCGGGCCAGACCGCCGCCTTCGGCCCCGCAGCCACACAAAAAAAATATAAGCGAATCGTTATCATCGGCCCAAGCCACCGTGTCTTTATGAATGAGACGCTTAGTGTGCCTGCTGCAACCCATTACGAAACACCCCTTGGGCAGGTGCCACTGGATTTGGAATTTATAGACAGTCTCCTGAAGCATTCGATATTTCAGAAAGTGCCGCGCGTGCACGAGCATGAGCACAGTGTTCAGATAGAGCTGCCGCTGCTGCAATACAACCAGAAGGATTTCAAGCTTGTTCCGATTGTGGCCGGCGACTGTTCTGCGGAGACGATTAAAAAAGCAGCTTCGATTCTCAAAAGTTTGGTAGATGACGAAACCCTCGTAGTTGCAAGTTCGGATTTTACGCATTACGGCTGGAACTATGGTTACGTGCCGTTTACGAAAAACATACCTGAACAAATCAAGAAGCTTGATATGGGTGCTTACGAGTACATTGCCGACCTCAATAGCGTAGGTTTTCTGGATTATAAACGCAAAACCGGCGCAACAATATGTGGCTATGTTCCGATTGCGATATTGCTTTCAATGCTGGATAAGTCGACCGAAGTAAAGCTGCTGAAATATACCACTTCTGGTGAGATTACAGGCGACTTCAGTAATTCGGTCAGCTATTTGTCCGTCGCTTTCTGCGGAACGTGGGCAAGCTATACGCCGCCGGGACCAGCCGAGAGTACACCTGAACTTACCGAACACGACAAACAGCAGCTTCTGGTTTTGGCTCGCAAATCGATAGTTTCTTTTCTCGAATGGCGTAAAGTCCCAACGCCATCAGACCTGAATGTTAAAATCACAGAGGCTATGAAGGAGCCTCGCGCAGCTTTTGTGACGCTAAGACGGAATTCTCAGCTCAGAGGGTGCACAGGTGACATCTTTCCGCGTCAGCCTTTATACAAGTCGGTTATTACCAACGCCATTAACGCCGCCGTCAACGACAGGCGTTTTTTCCCGCTCATAAAAGACCAGTGCGATGATATTAATATTGAGATTTCCATCCTGACGATTCCTCAGCCCATTGCCTCGTCCGACCAGATTCGAATCGGCATAGATGGCGTTGTGTTAAGCAAAGACGGGCGCTCGGCTCTATTTTTGCCCCAGATTGCGACGGAGCAGAACTGGAATCTGGAACAGATGCTCACCCATTTATCTTTGAAGGCAGGTTTGCCTGCTGATGCCTGGAAGCAGGGTGCAAGTTTCCTGGTCTTTCAGGCTGAGGTCTTCGGTGAGGACCGCAAATGAAATTTGCCCGCCCTGTTAGAAGTAAGTTGCGATTGGAAACCGTCGCCCCTTTGGACCGGTTTTCTACCGGGGCCCGCCGACTGCTGATATTCAGTTACGGCTTGTTTACCATTGCAGCGCAGACTCTGCTTTTTCGCGAGTTTATCACCACTTTCGAAGGTAACGATATAAGCGTCGGCATATTCTTTGCCTCGTGGTTTTTGTGGGTTGGTTTGGGGGCGATAATCGTTTATAGAGCCAAAAGCTTCGCCGAAAAACTGCTCGCAAACGTGGAGCTTTGGCTTTTGTGTTATCTGCCGGCTTTTATCCTGGAATTGATATTGATTATTCAGGCCCGCGAGCTGGCAGGTGTCGAATCGTATGCACTGCTGTCTATACGAGCCATTGTGCTCCTGGCGATAGTGGTTAATGCCCCTGTCAGTGTCATCACGGGGATGTTGTTTCCCG
>CAYLXD010000090.1:0-7879 GCA_964387515.1 uncultured Pirellulales bacterium
TGTCCTTCATACCGCCCATTTTTTTGACGGCCTGCATCTGCTTTAGAAAATCATCAAAGCCGAAGCTGCCCTTGGCCATCTTCTTCTGCAGCTTGGCGGCTTCTTCCGTATCGAACTGCTCCTGGGCCTTTTCAACAAGTGATACGACGTCGCCCATTCCTAAGATTCTGCCGGCCATTCGGTCGGGGTGAAATTCTTCGAGCTTGTCTAATTTTTCACCGACGCCGATAAACTTGATAGGCTTTCCGGTAACGGCCTTTACGCTCAGCGCAGCTCCGCCGCGGGCGTCGCCGTCGAGTTTTGTAAGGATTACGCCGTCGAGCTCCAGACGCTCATTGAACTCTTTTGCGGAGTTGACGGCGTCCTGGCCGGTCATAGAATCGCAGACTAAGTAAATCTGGTGTGGATTGACGGCCTTTGCCACATCGGCGATTTGCGACATCATTTCCTCGTCGATATGCAGCCGGCCGGCAGTGTCAAGCACGATTACGTCATGGCCGTGCTCTTGAGCGTATCTTAGGGAGTTCTTCGCAACCTTGACGGCATTTTTGCTTTCTTCGCTGTAAACGTCGATATTCGCCTGTTGGCCGAGCACAACCAACTGCTCGATGGCAGCGGGTCTTTGCAGGTCGTCGGCCACCAATAACGGCCTCTTGCCTTTTGCAACGAGGTATTTGCCTAACTTGGCAGCGGTAGTTGTCTTGCCGCCGCCCTGCAGGCCCGCTAACATAATTACGGTAGGCCCGGGTGAGACGAAATAAACACTCGTATCGACCGGGCCCATCAGCTTTGTAAGCTCGTCATTGACGATTTTGATAAGAACCTGCCCCGGATGCAGGCTCTTTATCACCTCGGCCCCGATAGCCGAATCGGTAACATCCTTACAGAACTTCTTTACTACATTGTAATGGACGTCCGCTTCCAGAAGTGCCTTGCGGACGTCGCGCATAGCGTCGGAGACGTTCGCCTCGGTGATTCTGCCTCGGCCCGAAAGCGACTTGAAAACCGCGTTAAATTTTGCCGTTAAGGATTCAAACATTCTATGTTGCCCGCTATTTCCCCGTCTATTGAGCTTTGACCGGCAAACCTCTGCTCCAATAAATCAGCAATTCTAAAGGACTTAAGATACTTTTGCAAGAATGAAATTTAGCGGCAAACTGCCGCTATAACAGCAGCCTATGTTTGAAAAAAACTGAAGCTACTACTTAACCGGCCCCTCCGGCAGCCTCTATCACCGCCTCAACGGCAAGATTCACCGCCGCCCACAGAGCATCAAGCGGCATATGCACCGCCGCCGTCTGGTCAAAAAGAATCGACGCTCGCGCGCCGAATTGCTCACACGCCCGCCAGATTATTATCGTTATCGGCACACGCGGCAGAACGCCCAGTCGAATTGAAGCGTCGCCGAACTCGCACTTATCGGCGCCAAACCGCCCGGCAATCTCCAATAGTGCTTCGGGACGATGGCCAAATGCCTTTTCGAGCTTGCCGGTAGGCATCTCGTGCAGCCCCCGAAAGAAAAACTGCCCGCTCGGCAGGTCCTGCGCCTTGATGAGTTTGCCGGCCGGCGGCAAACCCTTAGCATTTATCAGATAGGCAAGAATGCACAGTTCCTCAATAAATCCTGCCGGCTTCGAACCCTGCGGAGTCGAATAGACCCGCTTATCGGAGAGATTGACCTCATACTCAGTATTAAGCAGTGTGATAATATACCCGGCCGGCTCAACGATGTACCTGCACCCTGCTCTTTGCGCCGTTTCCTGCCCATCGAGTGCTATAACCTGCTCCCAGAGGCCTTCGTTAGCCATTGTGCTTTCCACCCTCCGCTTGTCCATCGTATCCAAAGGGGCGATTCACGAGATGCCGAGGACGTCGGCCATCGAATACAGGCCGGGCTTTTTGCCGACGAGCCATCTTGCGGCCCGAAGCGCACCATAGGCAAAGGTGTCTCTGCTGTGGGCGGTGTGGTTCAGCATTACCGTCTCGCCGAGCGTGCTGAATATCACCGAGTGTATGCCGGTGATATCGCCGCCGCGTACCGAATGCATACCAATGGTGCCTTCTTGTCTAAGAGCATCTTTGCCGCTCCTGCCGTATGTCAGGCTGTCGGGGAATTTTTTGCCGGTCGCTTTGCAGATACCCTCGGCTAAGGTAAGGGCTGAACCGCTTGGCGCGTCTTTTTTGAAGCGGTGGTGCTGCTCGATTATTTCTACATCGTATTCAGCGCCTAACATTTGTGCGACCTTGCCGACCAAAAAGAACAGAACGTTCATTCCCACGCTCATATTTGTCCCATATACGATGGGGATTTTTCGTGAGGCGTCTTTTATCCTTTTATGTTGGGCCGCGGCCAGACCGGTCGTACCAAGAACAAGAGCTGCGCCGGCTTCGCTGCAGTAGTCGATGGTCTCATCGGCTGCCGCCGGCTGCGAAAAGTCGATTGCCACATCGGCCCCCTTCGGCCAGATGCTGTCCAGTCTGATATTGAGCGGCCCCGCCGCTGCCGCCAGGCCGGCGTCTTTTCCGATATCAGGATGCCCTTTTCTTTCAACTGCCGCGATAATATCGAACCATCCGGCGTCTATACCTAACGAGACGATGCGCCTGCCCATTCGGCCGGCAGCGCCTACAATTACCAGTTTAGGATTCATTTTCGGACTCCTTTAAGCGCTGTGCTTTACGCCGAACCAACGTAACAGCCCGGACGTATATTTGCAAGGCCAAAGGATTATGAGCCTGATTATTTTGACCACCAAGCGGTAAAATATAATGTATACTTTAATATAAAGAAGCGGGATATTTTTAAGGTTTGAGGGAGGTGCGAAATGAAAGGGTTATTAACAATTTTAGTGGCAGTTGTTGTCTGCGCGGGTTTGTTATTTAACTTAGGCTGCGAAAGCGACGCCCAAACCGGTGCTGGTCTTGGCGCCCTGACCGGCGCAGGCATCGGCCAGCTCGTAGGTGGTGATACCAAATCGACATTGGTCGGTGCAGGCGTTGGCGCAGGGACCGGCTATATGATTGGCAATGAGCAGGACAAGAGGAAATAAAGCTACGGCTGACATCAAGGGCCATTGAATACAGGCCTGGCTTTTTGCCAATGAGCCATTTTGCGGCTTGAAGAACACTACAGGTAAAGGCACCTCTGCTGTGGGCGGTGTGCTTTAGCATTACCATCTCACCAAGCGTACTAAAATACTACCGAGTGCATACCGGTAATATCGTCGCCGCGCACTGAGTGCATACCAATGGTACCTTTTGCATGAGGGCGTCTTTGCCGATATCGGGATGCCCTTTTCTTTCGACTGCCGCAATAATATCGAACCATTCGACGTCTACACTTAACGAAATGATGCGCTTGCCCATTCGGCCGGCGGCGCCTATAATTACCAGTTTAGGACGCATTTTCGGACTCCTTTAAGCGTTGTGCTTTACGCCGAACCAACGTAACAGCCCGGACGTATATTTGCAGGGCCAAAGGATTATTCGCTTGATTATTTCGCCCGGCCAGTAGTAAAATAACGTGTATTGTAAAAGAGGAGAGAACATTTTTAAGGTTCGATGGAGGTGCAAAATGGTCAAAGGCTTTGGGACAATTCTAATGGTAGTTGTTGTGAGTCTGGGTTTGGCACTTGTTACCGGCTGTGAGAGCGATGCACAAACCGGTGCTGGTCTTGGCGCACTGGCTGGTGCGGGCGTCGGTGCTTTAGCAGGCGGTGATACCGAATCAACCTTGGTTGGTGCAGCAGTGGGCGGCGGTGCAGGTTATATGATTGGCAACGAGCAGGACAAGAAAAAAGCCTCTGCCGAGAGGGAGCAGCTCTACCAGCAGGTGAACACCGTTACGGTTAATATCACCAACAGCAACGGCTCCATTACACCGGTAACGCTGAGAAAGCAGGGCGTTGTTTATATCGGCCCGAGAGGCGAGACCTATACGACTCTGCCAACCGCCGAGCAGCTCAAGCAGGCAGGCTACGGCTTCTAATCGCCGTTGCGACCGGTGCAATTATTCCGTCGCTGACAGTTAACAGGCCAACAGGAACCGAAACGCATTCGTCGGCGCTGTACGGAAAAGCTTTTGCGTTATCTGAGCCGGTATTAAACAGAATCAGAAGTAACACGGCCGGAAATATGCTGCATGTGAGGGGGGTTGGGCCAGTTCAACTCACCAAAGAGAAACTCACACCCCTGACGTATCAGAACAGCAGGCATACTCGGATACATCTCAAGCGAGGCGATTAGCTCATTGTCGTATTTGCTTAAAGTCTTTAACAGATAGTCCCAATTCTCGCGGGGCATACCGCCGCGCAGCCCCGGAGGAGCGTGGTCGTCCCTTTGCCCGTAATTGTCAGCAAGGTGCAAATGCCCTACCCGCGGCGCCAGCTCATCCACGTATTGTTTGAAGGGAAATTCGCTGTTAAGGTAGGCGTAGCTGGTATCAAGGCAGTACCAGATATTCTCAAATCTTTTACCGGCCCGCTTTAGCGTGGTCGGAGAGCCGGTTTCGAGGCATAGTTTGACATTGTTGTCTTGCGCAAGTCTGACAACATCAGCGGCAAAGTCGAAGCCGTCAATCTCAGGGCTGTCGGGAATACCAAAACTTCGCAAATCGGTTACAATATCGGCACCAAGCAGCTTGGCACATTCTATCTGCTCATTCCATTGCTTCAATGTCGGGTTGTCGTTACGGGAGAGCATCGAGACCACCATACCCTCTGTCGCCGAAGCAAGCCTCGGCCAGTTCCGCCTTTCGTAGCGGCAGTCGTTTTCACATCCTCTTATATTCGGCCATAGTTCCACGCCGAAGCCCATCGACTTAAGCAGTTGACAATCCTGCTCGAACGTAAGGCGGTTCTCTCGCCACCAGAATATCATCGAGGAAACTACATATCTAATCCGCATCTGCACCGTCTCCCTATTTGCTTGCTAAAGTAAACTCTGCCACCAATAGTTCTATCGAGTGAAAACCGCTTTAAATTCAAACTTTCCTGCAAAATCTTTTCCCACCGGCCAATTGACAAATCCAAATGAAAAGAACTTCCCGCCGCGTCCTCGCTCTGTCCGATAAACTAAAGTGTGGAGCGCCTAAAATGAACTAAAGTTAAGGACAATCCTGCTTCAGACACTTTACACTTTAGGCACTTTAGCTCACTTTAAGTACTCTTGGCTATTTTTCGCTTGCTCTGAATTGCGAAATAATGTTCAATCTTGTCCGCCGTCCTGTCCGGCGTAGTCCCTTAGGGACGAAGACGGAAGCCTCGGCGAAGCTTGCCCGCCGTCCTGTCCGCCGTAGCCTTGGCGAAGGCGGAAGCTTTAGCGAAGGCGGGGCGGATTCAGCCCCATAGAACAAAAACTATTAACTTATTTTTCAGGGTAAATTGAGATGGCGGATTTGAAGGCGTTAGAGGATGCAGTTATTAAGGGTGACCAAAACACCGCGGCCCAAATCACAAAGGCAGCACTTGACGAAGGCACTTCAGCCGAGACCATTCTCAATAAAGGCCTGATTGCAGCTATGGACATCATCGGCGACCGCTTCAGCAAAAACGAAATCTACATACCGGAGATGCTCATTGCCGCCAGGGCGATGAAGTCGGCGATGGGCGTTCTCGAGCCGGAACTTGTCAAGGCTGGTGTAGAGCCCATCGGAAAGTTCCTCATAGGAACCGCCCAGGGCGACCTGCACGATATCGGCAAAAATCTGGTCGCTATGATGCTAAAAGGCGGTGGCTTTGAAGTTATCGACCTCGGCATTGATGTTGCAGCAGAGAAGTTTGTTGAGCAGGCCACCGCTGCGCAGGTCCAGTTGGTTGGTATAAGCACACTTCTAACCACAACAATGCCCGCTATGGAGAGAACCGTAAAGGCACTGAAAAAGGCCGGCGTCGCTGCAAAGATTATGGTTGGCGGAGCACCGGTAACCCAGGATTACGCCGACAAAATCGGCGCCGATGGTTATGCCCCGGATGCCGCTATGGCCGTCCGTGCCGCCAAAAAGCTCGTTCCGTAAGACTTGTCGCCGACCCGCCGCGGGCGGGACGGAGCGCCACACACCTTACCCACGAAAAAACCAAAAAAACAGTGCCTAAGGCGTTGTTTTCCCACGCCGAATCTGATAAAATGGACACTTGGTGAACGTGGGAAAGCTGCCCCGCTATTTCGGGGCCCATAACAGCCGTTATTATGCGAAAGATAAGAAATCAAAATTTAGCTCAATTGTTGATGCAGCTTCGGTTCGCACCCCAGAGAAAACGCCAAAAACAGCTCATCTCAGCCGAAAAACTCTTTGCGATTATCGATAAGGATAAAGAGTATCCGTTCGAGTTCGTCTGCTTCAAGATTACAGGCTATCGGCCGAAAGACCACACCGCACAGGAGCTTGTTAAAGGCAGCGACCTCGCAGAGGACCTGCCGATTTTTATCGCTAAGCTGAGCGCCCAGGTCGCCCCGCCGGCCGGTCAGCAGCGGGAAAATGTTTACGACATCCAACAGCTCGCAGCGGCCCTCGGCGTCTCAACAAAAACAATCAATCGCTGGAGAAAGCGAGGTCTGCTCGCGCAAAAGTTTATCTTCGATGACGGCGTAAAACGCCTCGGCTTTCTCCAGTCAACGGTCGACAAATTCATAAAGGAAAATCCCGACCTGACCGCAAAAGCCAAAACCTTCGCAAGACTGACAAAAGAGCAAAAGCAGCAGATTATCAAACAGGCCCAACTGCTCACCGCCAAACCAGGCCTTTCGCGATATCAGATTATAGAGAAAATCGCGGCAAAGACCGCAAAGGCACACGAAACCATCAGGTACACCCTGCTGAATTATGAAAAGTCGTATCCCGAAAAACACGCCTTCAAAGAATCACCTTTGGCGGTCGACCCTGCCCACGCCGCTGAAATCTACAAGCTCTTCAGTCAAGGCTCTACAATCGAAGAATTAATGGAACGTTTCAATCGCAGCAGAAGCTCCATCTATCGAATCATCGACCGAGGAAGGGCAAAGGCTCTGCTGGCCAAAAAAATTGATTTCATAGACAGCCCCGAATTCTCCAGCGAAGACGCCGCACGCAAAATCCTCGCAGGCCCGCTCGAAGCCCTCCCCGCCGAAGCGCCGCTAAACAGAGAACGCGAGATTGAACTTTTCCGAAGATACAATTATCTAAAGTACCTCGCCTCTACGAAAACTGCTGCCCTGATGCCGGGTCGGCCGTCAGGGAAAATACTCACCGAAGTAGAGAACTATCTCGCCCAGGCCGAGACAATCAAAAAAATGATAATAGAGGCCAACCTCAGCCTGGTCGTCAGTATCGCAAAAAAACATACCATCAGCGGTGCCAACCTGCCGGATTTGATAAGCGAAGGCAATTTCTCTCTTATGCGGGCCGTCGAAAAATTCGATTACACCCGCGGCTTTCGATTCGCCACCTATGCCTCCTGGGCCATCGCCAAAGACTACGCCCACAAGATACCCGCCGAGTTCGCCCGACTCGACAGACCTGTTGCAGCTTCGATTGAAGACATCCAGGAGGATTTGAGAGCGACGGCAGCAACCGTCGTAAATATCGAACGGGCACACCTAAGCCTGCTCAAAGCCATCCGGAACAACCTCGACGAGCGTGAGCAGTACATAATCCTGAACCATTTCGGCCTAATCGCCTCGAAAACAAAAAGGCTCAAGAAGGAGAAAAAAACTCTCCAGCAGATTGGCCAAGACCTCAGCCTTACCAAGGAAAGGGTCCGCCAGCTCGAGCTAATCGCCCTGCAGAAGCTGAAGCACCTGCTCAGCACCGAAGAATTCGACCTCCTCACCGGCTAAACAGCCGGTCTTGCCGTTATATTTAGATAATATGTAGGTCATCCTTTCAACGGTTATGATTTGTGCA
>CAYLXD010000091.1:0-1410 GCA_964387515.1 uncultured Pirellulales bacterium
ATAGAGGCTGAACAAACAAAGATTCCGATTATGCGGATAATCGACCGATACGTCAAGTGGTATACGCCGACGATTTTAATGATTGCGGGAATCGTGCTGTTTTTCACGAGAAATGTCAACTACGCAATCACCATACTTATAATCTCCTGTCCGTGTGCCTTGATTTTAGCCACGCCGACGGCAATGGTAGCGGCGATTTCGGCCGCCGCCCGCCTGGGCGTACTGATAAAAAACGTTGCCGACCTCGAAGTTGCCGGCAAAATAACCGCGATGGTCTTCGACAAGACAGGAACGGTAACAACCGGCCGACTATATGTAACAAAACTGACGCCCGCTGAGGGTGTTGAGCCTGCGGAGATGCTGGCCGCCGCGGCGTCGGCCGAGAAGATGAGCAAGCACCCCGCCGCGAGGGCGCTGCAGGAAGTTGCGAAACAGGCAAAGCTGGAACTGGCCATCGCCGATAACTTCCAGGAAGTGCCCGGCAAAGGCGTTACCGCTGTCGTTAACTCCGAGAAGGTAATGGTCGGCAGAGAC
This sequence comes from uncultured Pirellulales bacterium, assembly GCA_964387515.1. GTDB lineage: Bacteria > Planctomycetota > Phycisphaerae > Sedimentisphaerales > Anaerobacaceae > CAVXEF01. The sequence goes on from CAYLXD010000091.1 coordinate 535, forward strand.
ACCTTCCTGAAGGAAAACAACGTCGATATAAGCAACGTCTCAGACCCGGCCCTGCACGAGGAGCAGGGTTTCAGCACGCTTTACGTCGCGAAGAACTCAAAGTGCATCGGCTGGATAGGACTGCAGGACAAAACCAGACCCGAAGCCAGCCACGCCGTCAATAAGCTGCTCGATATCGGAGTAAAAAGAATTACGATGCTGACAGGGGACAGAGAAGAGGTCGCCAACCGTGTTGCCGCGGAGCTCGGCTGCACGGATTTCAGGGCTCAATGTCTGCCGCACGACAAGCTGTCAATTGTAGAGCAGCTTCGAAGGGACGGGCACACCGTTGTGGTCGTCGGAGACGGCATAAATGACGCGCCGGCTCTGGCGGCCGGTGATTTGGGAATAGCTATGGGCGCCGCCGGCAGCGATGTCGCCATAAATTCTGCGTCAATTGCGCTTATGAGCGACGACCTGAACCGCCTGCCATTTCTTGTTCGGCTCTCGCGAAAAACAAGAACCGTCATTATGCAGAACCTCGGCTTCGGCATCACCTTCATCATACTGGGAATCTCAGCCTTTAAGTTTCTGCGTCCGGAAATGGCCGCCGTCCTGCACTTTGTCGGCTCTTTGATAGTAGTATTTAATAGTGCCAGACTTGTACGTTTCGGCGAAGAACTCAGCCACTAACCACAAAAAATGTAAATATCAAAGTGCAAAATGTAAAATTACAATGCAAAATTCAAAAAAATCGAACCTCGAGCAATTTCCGATTTTGATTTTTGATTTGTCATTTTGATTTTTAACTTTTAATTTTTGATTTCCCTATGGAATATGCTGTCGAAACTTTTTCTTTGACCAAGATTTTCTCCGACTGGTGGGGCAGGGACAAGG
>CAYLXD010000091.1:1510-7879 GCA_964387515.1 uncultured Pirellulales bacterium
GTCGAAACTTTTTCTTTGACCAAGATTTTCTCCGACTGGTGGGGCAGGGACAAGGTCTATGCCGTCGACGATTTGGGCCTTCAGGTTCAATACAATGAGGTCTTCGGCCTTTTGGGACCCAACGGCTCCGGAAAAACAACCACACTGAAGATGCTGCTGGGTCTTTTGTATCCATCCAGCGGCAGAGCCGTCGTTCTCGGCGGCGACAGCACCAACCCCAAAATCAGCGCCCGCATCGGTTTTCTGCCGGAAGAATCCTATCTTTACCGGTACCTCAACGCCCGCGAGACTTTGGATTTCTACGGCAGATTGTTCGGCCTGCCGCCAAAGGTGCGGAAAATGAGAATCGAGGCGCTGCTCGATATGGTCGGGCTAAAGGCCGTTGCAAACAGGGCCGTCGGCACCTATTCAAAAGGTATGGCACGAAGAATCGGGCTGGCACAGGCTTTGATAAACGACCCTGATTTGCTTATTCTCGATGAGCCGACAACCGGCCTTGACCCTATCGGGACGAGACAAATTAAAGACTTAATCGGCCAGCTTGCAAAAAGAGGCAAGACCGTTCTGCTCTGCAGCCATCTGCTGGCCGACGTCGAGGATGTATGCGACAGAATCGCAATCCTCTACGGTGGGAAAATCCAGGCAAAAGGAAAGGTCAGAGAGCTGCTGCAGCAGAGCCACAAAACGCAGATTACCACAGGGTCCATCAGCGAGACCACCATCGAAAAGATAAAACAGCTCGTCGAAACCGAGCAGGCCGACTGCGTTGTCAGCTCACCAATGGACAAGCTCGAAACGTTTTTCATCAACACGGTTGTAGCGGCACAGCAGCAGGCCGGCGCAGCAGCGGGAGCCGTAAGCACCGGCCGCATCGGTGATTTTCTCACCGCCGAGCATATCGAAGAGAGCATACTCGATAAGCTTGTTTCCGCCACACAGACGGCGGACAAGTCCACGCCGGCAACAGCTGCGACCCGCAGCCAGCCCGCTGTGACCGAAACAGAAAAGGTAGTACCATCTGGCCGTTCGCAGAGCGAACCGGACGAGAAGCTGCTCGAAAAACTGACCAAGCAACAAGCTGAGCCGCCACAACCCAAACCCGTAACCAAACCCGAATCCGCCGAATCAGAAGCTGACCGCCTACAAAATCACAGAACCATCCTGGACCAACTCACAGAGGCCCAAGACGAGGACCAAAAGCAAACTAACCACCAGGGGGATTGAGGCAATGCGCAGGATTTGGGCCGTCGCCGTAAATACAATAAAACAGGCTGTTCGGATGAAAATCGCCGCCGTCTTTGTAATCCTTCTGGTTGTACTACTGCCTGTTATGGGCCTTTCAATGACCGGCGACGGGACCCTCAAGGGCAGAGCCCAAACCTTCGTCAGCTATGGTCTTTCGCTGAGCAGCTTCTTACTGTGCCTGCTTACGATAGCGGTGGCGAGTTATTCCGTAACCAGCGACTTCGAGCACAAGCAAGTTTATACCGTGCTTACCAAGCCGATTCGCCGCTTCCAGCTTCTTTTAGGCAAGCTGGTCGGCGTGATATTATTGAGCAGCAGCCTGCTTATCCTGTTCTCGGCTGTGATTTACGCCATCACTATTTATATGCCGCGTTTGTCCGGCGCCGGCGAAGACGAGCTTCTGCAGGCCCAAAATGAATTTTACACTGCGCGCGCAAGTCTAATCCCCGCAGAAGTAGATGTCAGTAGTGAAGTTGAGCAGGAGTATGACAAACGTCTCAAAACCGGCCAACTGCCCCCGGAGGTCCTTAGCAGCGCAAATGCCCGAAGAAACTACAAGGCCGCCGTCGCCGAACAGCTAAAACTCGCAAAACGGGCCGCTGCACCGGCCGGCGAACTCGTCTGGGAATTCGATAACGTCAGGCCCCTCGACCCGAACCAGAGCCTGTTCGTAAGATTCAAATATGATGTCTCGGTAAACCCACCCGATTTGCAAATCTACAGCAGATGGGCGATAGGTGACGTTCGACAGCTGCGATACGGGACGTTTGGAACGCCCATTTACGATTTTGGCCGCAAAGATTTAATCAGAACTTTTCACGAAATCGAGGTTCCCGCCAATGCTGTGGCTGAAGACGGGTACTTAGCCGTGGCGTTCTTCAATGTGCCTTTGAACGATACGACCGTAATCTTTCCTCCCGAGGACGGACTCGAGGTTCTTTACAAGGCCGATGTTTTCGGCGCTAATTATATAAGAGCTGTGCTTTTAATCTTATTGCGGCTGGTCTTCCTTGCCGCCCTCGGCATTCTGGCCGCCAGCTTCCTGTCCTTTCCTGTGGCGATACTACTGTGCCTTGCAGTCTTGTTTACCGCCAACATCAGCGGTTTTATTCTCGAATCCTTCGATTACCTCAGTGCAAATATGAGCGGCGTGTATTCTTACACCGTAAAGCCTGTCATTCACTTACTGCCGCAGTTTGATAAAATCAGCCCGGCAAAATTTCTCGTTCCAGCTCGACTATTAAGCTGGTCCCTGCTGGCCAAAGCGGCGGCCCTTATGATTTGCGTCAAAGCAATGCTGCTTTTCCTTGCGGCGCTGGTGATTTTCAGGTACAGAGAAATCGCTAAAACCATAATCTGAGAGACGCCTAAACGGACGACAGAAGACAGAGGACGGACGACAGAGGATGGAAAGGGTATCAGTTTAAACACAATTAAGGAGCAATAAAACGAGCTATGCGTTTGCGCGATACAATAATTCTGTGTGTCTGCATCCTTATTGCGATTGGCTTACTTGTCGCGGCGGGCAGTCAGCTTGACTTCATAAACTCCAATCGCCTCCAAATGAGACTCATAAGCAATGAGCCGCTCGAAAATGCTCCGCCTTCGCTGGCCTTTGCAACCGTAGCTATGGGCGCTTTCCGGGGGCTCGTCGTCGATGTCCTGTGGATGAGGGCCGACAGGCTGAAACAGCAGAAGCAGTTCTTCGACGCAAAACAACTCGCAGAGTGGATAACCACACTCCAGCCAAGATTCGCCCAGGTATGGGAGTTCCAAGCCTGGAATATGGCCTACAACATCTCCGCCGCTATTCCCGCCACAGAACCCGACGAGCGATGGCGATGGGTAAAAAACGGCTACGAACTGCTTCGCGACCAGGGTATTGCCCTCAACCCAAAAAGTATTGCACTCTACCAAGAGCTCGCCAGAATATTCCAGCACAAAATGGGGTCGGCCTCCGATGATGCGCACAAATACTACAAGCTGCAGCTCGCTGACGCTATGGAGCCGCTTATCGAACCGGCGGACCAGCGTTATTTCAAAACGCTCGCCAATGCGCCGACCGACCTGCAGATGGTCTTCAGCGACCCAAATATAACCGGCTTTATCGCCGCGCTTAAATCCGCTGACGAGGCCTTTTCCGACGACGATAAACTCGTCGGTAATTATCTTTCGCTACGGCAAAACCCACGTAAATTCAAGCCCGAAGCCTTCAGGGTCATTAACGATTTCCGGGGCACCGCAGCCCTGCAAAATTTCGATATCTTTGCCAAAGCCTGCCAACTCCGCAACGTCTGGAAGCTCGAGCCTGTTTTAATGGAGCAGCTCAATGAACTGTACGGCCCCATTGACTGGAACGACCCAAACAAACATCTGCCGCTGGACTGGCGACATCCATGTACTCACGCAATTTACTGGGCTGTGAAAGGACTGCAAGTCGCCGGAAAAGAAAAATTCTCCGCCGACGAGGCAAGGACCGACCGTATCGTGAACCACAGCCTGCAGGAGCTGTTTCGAAACGGAAAGATATTTATCTATAACGTACCGGCTGACAGCGCCGAAACGACCCAGACTGCTGCAACCGATGAGCCACGCCCCGTGAAGCGCGAGATATTCCTGCGGCCGGATTTGAGGATGTTCGAGCCTTATAACAAGTCCACTCTCTCCATAATCGAAAAATACAAAGACCTAAAAGAATCCACGTATGAATCAATGCAGATAGGACACCGCAATATGCTAAAAAATGCTGTCTTTTCCTTCTATCAGGCAGGTCACATTCAACAGGCTCAAAAAATCTATGACCAGTTAAGAAAACTCTATCCCAAAGATGAATTCAAAGTCTCTCTTGTTGTCTTTGTCAGAAATCGCCTCCGCGAAGAGCTCCAAAACATCGGCATAACGGACGCCAAGGAAATCATAATGATGATGCTTCGGGAAAGCTACTTTCGATATGCCCTTCACGATGACGACGAGTCCTTCGGCAGAGAAAAAATGGCACAGGAGGTTTATAAACATTACCGGTCGGTTTATCAGGACGAAAACAGGATTGACCTGCCGGATTTTGCGCTGTTAAGATACGTTGCGCTTATGGATTTTCTGAATGACGGGCAGTACCCGCCGAATATGAGGCTGGCCCTGCGCAACCGCATAAGAATAGAAAGGCCTGAACTGGCCGAGCAGCTCGAAAAACAGGAGGAAAATTTCCTTAAGCAGCTTGAACAGTCAAAATGACCTGCGACCGAAAGCACGTGCTCCTGTTATGCATAATGAACTTTTGCAACAACTGACACCTTCACAGAAAAAGGCGGTCTTTCACGTTGAAGGGCCCCTGCTTGTTATTGCCGGTCCCGGCAGCGGAAAGACGCGCGTCATCACACATCGAATCGCGGCGCTCATCGATTCGGGAGTGCGGGCGAACAACATCTGCGCAATAACCTTCACCAACAAAGCCGCCAACGAGATGCGACAAAGGGCAATCGCCCTCGGCGCTTCCGCCGAGGGACCCCGCTTTGGGGGGACCCAACCACACATAAGCACCTTCCACTCTTTATGCGTGAGAATTCTCCGCCGCTACGCCGAGCAGGCGGGCATAAACCCTAACTTCAGCATCTATGACGAGTCCGACCAGGCCGGCTGTATCAAACAGGCCGTAAAGGACTGCGAGCTTGATACAACAAACTTCCCTCCCGTCCGAATGCTCGAAGCAATATCAACACTTAAAAATAATCTTATAGATGTTGACCGGCTCAAAGCCCAGGCCGACGATTTTTTTTCCAAAACACTGGCAAAAGTATACGCCCGCTATCAGCAGATTCTGGCCGAATGCAGCGCGCTGGACTTCGACGATTTGCTATCTAAAACCGCCTTTCTGCTGCAGGGCAATGATGAGGTTCGCAGCGAATTATCAAACCGTTTCAAGTTCCTGCTAATCGACGAATATCAGGACACCAACCGCGCCCAATACGTAATCGCCAAGGCCTTGGTCTCGGCCCACAACAACATCTGCGTAACCGGCGACCCGGACCAATCCATCTACCGATGGCGAGGCGCTGACATCCGCAACATAATAGAGTTTGAAAACGACTGGCCCAACGCCACCATCGTCAAACTCGAAGAAAACTTTCGCAGCATTGCGAATATCCTCGAGGTAGCGGATAACCTGATTGCAGCAAATCAAAAACGAAAACCAAAGATACTAATTCCCACAAGGCCTCACGGTGAAGATGTTCGCCTGAGATGCTTCGAAGATGAAACCGAAGAGGCGCAGGGTGTCGCTGAGCAGGTCAAAAACTTAGTTGATAACGGCGCACTGCTGCGAGAAATAGCTGTGTTCTATCGCATCAACGCTATGAGCCGAACCCTCGAAGAGGCGTTTATTCTAAACAAGATACCGTACCAGATTGTCCGCGGCGTCGAATTCTACAGCAGAAAGGAAATCCGTGATGTTCTGGCGTACTTGAAAATCCTTGTTAACGCGAGCGATGAAACGGCGCTGCTACGCATCATCAACGCGCCCGCTCGCGGCGTAGGCAAGACAACAATAGAGAAGGTTCGAGCCTACGGCCAATCGCATAATATCAGCCTTTACGAAGCGCTCAAAAAAGCCGAGCATATCGACTCTCTCTCCAAGGCCCCAAAAGCCAAAATCGCTGTCTTTGTCAATATGCTTGAGCAATTCAAAAAAGAGCTTGCTGGTGAAGTTGCGCCGATTATTGAGCGGGTCTTCGCCGAATCAGGTCTGGAAAAGGCCCTGCAGGCCGCCGGTGCCGACGGCGAAAATGCACTTGAAAACGTCAACGAACTTATTAGCGCCGCCAGTCTTTACGACCAGCAAGCAGAGCAGCCGTCACTACTCGATTACCTTCAGCAGACAGCACTATTCAGCGACGTCGATGCCTACGATACGGCCGCTGACCGTGTCGCCTTAATGACCCTGCACACCGCGAAGGGACTCGAATTTGAAAACGTCTTTATCATCGGACTCGAAGACGGCTTGCTGCCACATGAAAGAAGTACCAACAATGACGAAGAACTCGAAGAAGAGAGACGGTTATTTTTCGTCGGGATAACCCGCGCCAAACAAGGCCTTTATATAAGCTATGCGCGGTACCGAAAAATACGAGG
>CAYLXD010000092.1:0-7066 GCA_964387515.1 uncultured Pirellulales bacterium
GGAATCGGTTTGCAGATGCATATTTTCAACTTAGACTGGTATCCCGGCAAACAATCTATCCTAAACAACATGAACAGATTCGGTGAATTGGGGCTTGAGGTGTATATAACTGAGGCTGACGTTGTTATCAACGCCGACGAGACTGGCCTTACCGAAGAAAAGCTTAACGAACAGGCAACTGTATACCGTGAAATTTTGGAGGCATGCCTCGAATCCCCGTATTGCAACGATTTTGCATTATGGGGAATTACTGACAGATATTCGTGGATTATAAATCACACGGACCATGACGACTGGCCTCTTATACTTGACGAAAATTTTCAGCCGAAACCAGCTTGGTGTGCAGTAATGGAAGAGCTTGCCGGTGCGGGTGACCTCAACGCTGATTGTCAGGTCAATATGCTTGATATAGCTATATTTTCATCACAGTGGCTCAATACAGGCGACTGTTCATCCAGCAGCGATTGTGCGGACCTGAATACCGACAATCAAATTAACCTTCAAGATTTTTCTGTAATTGGGCAGAATTACTAACATAAAATCTATTTGCTGTACTTCAGAATCACCCATACCCTCAAAACCTACTAAGTCTAATTATATGATTTTAAGAACAAAAAGTCAAGGAATTTGAGTCGGCTCTGGTACTGTTACTGCCAACGCCAGTTGTTGGCAAAAACAGCAAAATTAACAAACCCATTTCTGTCGAGGTCTTCGGATAATAATACACCTTGCCTTTCCCGCTGGTGTGGGAAAAGAAAAGCCAGAACCTTTGGTAGTTCCGATTATAATCTCCTGTCAAGCTTTCGGTAGCTTATCGCTTCTGCGATGTGTTCGGGCGCGATGGCTTCGACGCCGGTGAGGTCCGCTATTGTGCGGGCGACTTTGCAGATTTTATCGTGGGCACGGGCGCTCAAACCGAACTCGGTCATTGCCTGCTTTAACATCATCTCGCAAGGCTGGTCATTTACTAACACATAGCATTGGACTGCCGGTCCGAAGGAGGGTTCGAGACACTTCGGCATTAAGAAAACGCCGCTCCCCTATTTCTCATTTATAACTTTATCTTCACAGTCTGACCGGTATAATGCACTTCCGCATTGACCTTTTCTGTCGGTTTGATACCAACTCCGGTAACGGGAGAGACAAGAACGATCCGGAAGGTGCGTTCCTTTACCATGTCCGGGAATTTCCCTTTGCGTTTGCCAATCGTCAGCTCCCGCGATGTCTCGTCCCAGCGTATGGGTGTCTCGGCATAAACACCTTTTTCGTAGTTGTAATTGTCCCCTTCATCCTCATACAGTGTAAACAGGCCGTCAGCGCCGGGATAAATGCGCAATTCGATTGGGTCGGCCGGTTTTTCATTGGCATACTGAATCATCGGACCGTAAGGAATAATTGAACCCGCCCTGATAAACAGCGGCAAAGTTTCAATTGGGGCTGTTGTGTCGATAGTCTGTCCGCCGATGTGAGATTGGCCGGTCCAGAAATCATACCAGAAGGAGCCTGCGGGCAGATAAACGTTGCGGTTTGATACCCCCGCCTTAATGACAGGACTGACCATGATTGCCGGTCCAAACATATACTGGTCGGTAATCTTATACACCTGACTGTCGTTTTGAAAGTCCATAACGAGCGGCCGCATCATGGTGTAATCCTGACTGGTAACCTGCCATGCCACGGAATATATGTAAGGCAGCAAGTGGTAACGTAATTGGTCGTAATTAATCAGGATTTTCTGTGTCGCCTCGTCAAAACGCCACATTTCCTTGCCCTTACCGGTACCGTGTACACGGAACATCGGACAGAATGTCCCGAACTGGAACCATCGCGTAAATAACTCGGCGTATTTAGGATTGGCCGGGTCGCCGCCGAAGAATCCGCCTATATCAGTATTCCAATACGGGATACCCGCTGCACTGAAATTAAGCCCAGCCGGAATCTGGGCGGCAAATACATCCCACGTGCCCTGAATATCCCCCGACCATGTCACAGCAGCATTACGCTGCTGGCCGGCGTAAGCCGAACGTGCAAGGATAAAAACGCGCTTTTGAGGAATATCGGCACGCTGGCCCTGATAGACTCCACTGGTATGCATCAGAGGGTAAGCGTTATACACAGCAGCGCCGGGGCCGGCGCCTGTTTTCAAGTCGCGCATCTGGCCCCATTTACCGCCCAGTTCAGCTTCGCAAGCGTCCAGCCACCAGCCGTCAAAATCGAGCTTGCCAAGTTTTTTGTTCACTTGCTTCCAGTAGAGACGTCGTCCCTCGGAATTGAAAGGGTCATACCACTTGCCCTGCCCTTTGGGATAGACGTTGTCATAGACAGGCGGATAAATTGCGCCGGCCTTTTCCAGTTCGGCAAGATGAGTTGTCTCCAAATCAAATCTCGGCCAGACAGAAACAATAATATGGGCATTGGCGTCATGGACGGTCTTTACCATCCCGACGGGGTCGGGGTAACGCCTCGAATCGAATTCGTGGGAACCCCACTGGCTGGTTTGCCAGTATTGCCAATCCTGAATGATTCCGTCCAGCGGAATATTTTGCTTGCGATATTCGGCAAGGATATCCAACAATTCCTTCTGGCTCTGATAGCGTTCCTTGCACTGCCAGAATCCCCACGTCCATTTGGCAAACATCGGAACAGCTCCAGTCAATTGCCGATATGCGGATATCGCTTGGTCGGGCCGGGGGCCATACATCACATAATAATCCACCGCACTGCCAGCCTCAGAGGACCAGATAACGGCAGGTTTCACCACCGGCATTTGCCACTCCAAATACACCGCCGCACCGCCACCGCTCTGGAAAAAGTCCACCCGTATGCTGTGTTTGCTCTTTGCGGCGAAATTAAACTTGGCCTGAAAGGTCTCCACAGCATGCGTTGTCCAGTCGTTGATTACCTGCTTGTCGTCAATCCACACACGTACACCGTCATCTGTCGATGCGAAAATAGTGTATTCCCCCGCCTCTTCCGTTTCGATAAAACCTGTCCAGCGTACACTGTAATGGTCGTGCGGCACGCCCGAAGGCGGTGTCTGGCTCCAATCGAATTTCACCTGTGAATCGATTCGCGTGTCGATAAGTTCCTCGAAATTCTCTCCCCTGTAATAGCGAGCAGTCAAACCGCCGGGCTTGCCCTCTTCATTATAAAGACGGGCCGACGGAATGATTTCCTTTGGGCCGGCGCCTAAGTTCACATTAGTTACAGCAGGATTGTCCCACAGAACAGCATAACCCTTGGACGAAAGCAACACCGGAACAGCGACCTCCATGTTTTTCTGCTGCAGATGCACATTCGTCCCTACGTAATTCATAGCTCCCTGCTGATGTTGCCCCAGACCGTAGAAGGCCTCTTGCGGGTCGAACTCAAACTGCTGCTTTACGCGATATGTCGCAGCGCCTCCGACTGTTGCAGATTCAAAGGACGTTCCGTCCGCAGCCTCGGCCAGAATCATTTCACCGTTTCCTTCCATAAAGCAGACTCGCCCGGTCGCTTTGTCAATACGTACCTGAAGTTTCGCGGTCCTTAGCATTACATAATCCTTATTGTCCTGATGCTGCCACTCGATCTTCTGCGGTTTGGCAATAACGGTCATGCTTGAATTTTTGGGCAATTCTTGCGTTGGCGTGTGAAGAACACGAATAGTATGCTCATTCCAGATTTCAAGGCGGGTCAGCTTTGCCGGCGTCTCTACCGTCAAACCAATTTCGTCCCTGCGCAAAGTCTCGCTATCGGAAGTCGCAGCGGACAGAGAACTGAACAGACCCAACAGCCATATAACACCGATAAAAACAACATCCTTCTTTCTAATCATTTGAAATCCTTCCTATTGACTGCTAACCGCTGTTTCAGAAATCGCATTCAAATATAAAATCAGTACCGATAGAAGTCAAATCCTCTCTGTTTTTACTGACCGGTATATAAGGCCGTCACGGCAGCACTACTGAGGCAATAATATTAAATATAACCATTCGTGCCATCAAATTTTAATGCCCTGCCAATCTGACCTGGGATGAAAACGGCAGGCTTATTCGCTGACCAAGTAGGACGAACTCACCTGTTTGATTTCCTGATATCACGATATAACGAACCGGTGATTGAGGAAGTTGCAAAATCCGTTTACAGTCTCCTATCTAACTTTCTGTAACTTATAGCCTCAGCTATGTGTTCAGGCTGAATATTTTCTGAACCGGCGAGGTCTGCTATTGTGCGTGCGACTTTGCAGATTTTATCGTGGGCACGGGCGCTCAAACCAAACTCGGTCATTGCCTGCTTTAGCATCATCTCACAGAGCTGGTCGAGCTCACAGAATTTTCGAACCTGTTTGTGAGTCATTCGTGCATTGGTCATTATCTTACCGTCGCCAAAACGCTTCGCCTGAACACTCCTGGCTTTTATTACCTCTTGTCTTATCGCAGCCGAACTTAACTGGGCCGCCTTTGAACGCAGCCTGCCGAAAGTTATCGCCGGCACATCGATGTGAATATCTATCCTGTCCACCAACGGCCCTGATATTTTTGACAGATACCGCTCTATCCGACCCGGCGTACATCTGCATCTTCTTGCATCAGTGCCGTAATAGCCGCACGGACACGGATTCATCGCCGCAACAAACATAAACTGTGCCGGAAATCGGATAGTACCCTTGGCACGTGAGACTGTAATAAAGCCGTCCTCCAAAGGCTGGCGAATCATCTCCAAAATGTGTCTCGGAAATTCAGCGAACTCATCGAGAAACAGTATTCCGAAATGCGCCAAGGACAATTCGCCCGGCCGAGGATTCGTCCCGCCGCCGACCAAAGCCGGCCCGCTCGCCGAGTGATGCGGCATCCGAACGGGCCGAGTCGCCAGCAGCGCCCTGCCCCTGCCCAAAAGCCCTACCGCCGAATATATACGGGTTGTTTCGAGAGACTCCGCAAGACTCAAACCCGGCAAAACCGTCGCCAATCGCTGTGCCAGCATCGTCTTGCCCGCCCCCGGCGGACCTATCATCATAATATTGTGGCCACCAGCAGCTGCAACCGTCAGCGCTCGCTTGACGGACTCCTGGCCCTTAACATCTGCAAAGTCAACCTCATAGCTCGAGGCGGTCCTGAAAAGTTCCTCGATATCAACTGTCGTTGTTTCCAGCGGCAGTTGTCCGGACAGAAAACCAACCGCCTGCGCCAGTGAGCCGACCCCGTATACCTCCATATCGGCAACGACCGCCGCCTCCCTGGCGTTTTCCAGGGGCACAATCATCCGGGCAAAACCATTTGCCGCAGCCGTCGTTGCCATACTTAGTACGCCATTGACCGGCCGAACCCTGCCGTCAAGCGCCAGCTCACCGACAATAATGAAATCTTTGAGTATCGGACTGCTTAGGACGCTTTGGCCGATGAGCATTCCCAAAGCGATAGGTAAATCGAAGGCTGGCCCTGCTTTTTTCACGTCCGCCGGCGCCAGGTTCACAAGTGATTGTGTCTTCGGGTACTTGTAGCCGGAATTAGTAACGGCACTTTTGACCCGCTCGGTACTTTCCTTTACCGCGGCATCAGGCAGCCCCACAATCAGCGACTTTTCAAAACCCCCGCGAGCAACGTCAACCTCAACCTCGCAGATAATACCCTCAATTCCCTCAAGCGTAACACTGTGCAATCTGGCTAACATAGTTTTTCCTTGTTTTTAGGCTCGAAAAGGCATTTTAAGCTCGTCTGGCACCTGCTGCAAGGGATTTTGGCGGTTTTTCAACGCAAAAGAACAAAAAGCAGCGGCAAATGGGGCTGCTGAGCCTAAAAAGAGAGCTAAAATGGGTATTGCCAAGGGTGATTTGCAGAAAAAATGCAAAAAATGAAAAAAAATTGGAAAAAACGCTTGCAAAATTCGCCCCAACCCTTATAATTGATAACGTATTATAGAGGACTTTTCTTCTCATAATGTTTTGGTTTCGGTGAGGCAGTAATTTTCATAACTTTGCAATATATTTCGTAAGAGCAAAGCTGTCTCGCAAAAGCTGGAGGTAACTACCTCCAGCTTTTTTTTGCGCGCTCTTTGGCCGGGTTTTTTACGCAAAGGTGAATAATCCTCAATCAAATGCGCAAGCGAAATAGAGAAAAACTCGCATCAAATGCGCAAGTTGGTCGGAAAAATTGTAAAAAATTGGTAAAAATTTGCAAAAATTCGTAAAAATTTCAAAAAATCAGCAAAAATTACGCTGTTTTGAGCCTGTTTTGAGCAGTGATCGCGCGGGGTACTTGCGCAAATGATTGAATTTTTATTAGCCACGGAGGACACAGAGAGTTCTAGATTTTTTAACCACGAATTCACACGAATTAACACGAGGGATTTCTGGCAGGATTGACACCTTTAGGAAAATTTCAGTAGGCGGTTCCGCCACAGGCGGACAAGAATGCCACTTAGCGTCAGGAAGTATATTAGTATATGCATATATACTAATGTACTGCTTTAAGCATCAGGGTTTTTGTGCGGTGGTGCGCAGACCCAAAACCCCCACTGTTGGTGCCGGAGGCTAGCCGAAGGCGGGTAGAAAATAGGGAATTCCCGGCTTGTATTTGGTTTCGGTTTTGGGTAGCATAAATAGAGATAATAGGTAGCTGTCGTTTTATGATTTGCGAAACGAGCAATAATGGCAAAACACATACATGAAATTAGGGATCCTGTTCACGTCTTTATACGTCTGGATACTGACGAGCGCAAAGTATTAGATTCTCGCCCCTTTCAACGACTCAGGCAAATTCATCAACTTGCTATGACATATTTGGTTTATCCTGGGGCAACGAATCGTCGATTTGAGCATTCACTCGGTGTTATGGAACTTGCAAGTCGAGTCTTTGATATCATAACCAAAGAACCCATACATGATAAAATTAGATATATAATGCCAGAAGACGACAAGAAAGCATATTGGCGAAGAGTCCTTCGGATGGCTGCTCTATGTCATGACCTTGGACATTTACCTTTTTCTCATGCGGCAGAAGAGGAGCTACTACCAGAAGGATGGAACCATGAGCGGATAACTGCAGAGATTATTAGAAGCGATGAGATGAGAAAAATTTGGGAAGAA
>CAYLXD010000092.1:7076-7725 GCA_964387515.1 uncultured Pirellulales bacterium
AGAATCAACAATGCCCCTAAAGACAGATCAAATTATAAAAATCGCATTAGGATCTGAAAAGGCAAAAAAACTGTCCTTGGAACTAGGCGACTGGGAAACTATACTCTCAGAAATTATTATAGGCGACACTTTTGGTGTTGACCGTATGGACTATTTGTTACGTGATTCGCTTCATGCAGGTGTTGTTTATGGCAAATTTGATCATTACCGGCTTATTGATACACTATGTGTCCTTCCAAAAGAAGAAAAAGGTTCAACAGAGCCCACATTAGGTTTAAATGCTGGTGGTTTACAATCAGCAGAAGCATTATTGTGGGCACGATATTTCATGTATAGTCAAGTTTACTTTCATCATGTTCGCAGAATATACGATATACATTTGAAAGATTTTTTGCAAAGTTGGCTTCCAGAAGGAAAATTTTCAACAAAAGTCGATGATATTTTAAAGATAACTGATAGCGAAGTCATTGTCGAACTGAGAAAAGCAGCTTTAGACAACAAGCATCCCGGTCATATTCATGCCAAACGTATTATTGAACATAATCATTTTAAAACATTTTATAAGCGGAATCCTAGGGACCACAAGATAAACATCAATTCTGGAGAATTAGTTTATAAGGCTGCTTGCGAGAAATTTGGCGCAGAATTC
>CAYLXD010000093.1:0-7473 GCA_964387515.1 uncultured Pirellulales bacterium
TAAAAGCCATATCTTCAATCAGGATGCCGATAAGGATAGCCATTGCCGGCATCAAAGGAAATATATAGTGCTGGCGTTTGCCGCCGCAGATAGTCAAAAACACTATACCCACAACGAACCACAGCCACAGAAATTGCATAAAAGGTCGTTTTTTATTCCAGACCCTGTAGAAAGGCGCAACCAGCGCCATCGGCAGGAAAACGACCCAGGGTATAACGAACTGAAACATTATGAATGAGTAGTAATAAAATGGCTTGCCTCCCGGCCTGTATTCGCCCAGAAAACGGTCGACGAATTCGGTTTTCCATAACCTCAGGTCCCAGTTCAATTTGTGGGCGATAGCCAGCGGCCAGGGCAAAACAATAGCCAAAAAAATAAGCGGTCCTATGATTGGCAGCAGCTTCGGCAGCACGCTCCACTTCCTGAATATCGCGATATAGAAAAATAAAGGAATCAGAACAAACGGCAGCGGCGCAGGCCCCTTGGCCAGATTTGCCAGTGCAAAGCTCAGCCAGAAGATAAGCATATAGGCAATCTGCCTTTTTCTGCTCTGAGTAGTAATGGCTGAGTAAAAACTTAAGAAACACAGAACGATAAAAAACGTCATCGCCATCTCGGGGCGAGCGTTATGTGCGGAACGAATATAACTGAGTGACGTCGCCCAGACCGCCGCACAGATAACAGCAATCCTGAAGGACACGCAGCTGTTTACGAAGTAAAGGATAGCGGCCACGGAGAGCACCGCGAATATGACGCTGGGCAGCCGGGCGGTGAACTCGTCGACTTCGCCGGTTATCTTGGCCAGACCCGCCACAAGCCAGTAGGACAGCGGCGTCTTTATAAGGCGAGGCTGACCGTTACAGGTAGGCCAAACCCAGTCGCCGCTGGTGAACATCTCGCGCGCCGTGATAGAAACGAAACATTCATGGTTGCCTAATGTCCTTTCGGAAATAGTCCACGAGGCGCTCACTGCCGCGAGAAGCAATACGCCACACACTAAGAGAATTTTTGTTCTTTTACTGTTTTTATGGTCGTTGGCCATTGGCGAAATATTGTGTGGCTAAGCACCTAAAGAATCAACTGATTATTTTGATTATTTCATCAAGGTCATTTGGTGCTTCTGTTGGCGGATTGCTGAACTGGCCCTGTTTTTGCTTATGGTAGTCGACGGTTACATTTGGGTCTTTAAGTGCGTGGCCGGTCAGTACACAAGCGACTTTCTCGGCGGGGCCGATGATGCCTTCAGCCCTGAGCTGCTTCAATCCTGCGATTGAGGCTGCCGAGGCCGGTTCACACCCTAACCCGAATTTGCCCACAATCGCCTTTGCGTCGCAAATTTGTTCGTCAGTTACAGCCCGAACGACGCCATTGCATATATCAATAGCCCGCAGACACTTTTTCAGGTTTACCGGCCGGGAAATCTCTATCGCTGAAGCGCAGGTGTGCGGCGAAAAATCCCGGGCGGTCAAATCGGCATAATAATCGTCAATAACAGTCTGCTCAACTTTGCCGTTGTTCCAGCGGAGCTTTTTGTTATTGACCAGGTCGGTTAGGGTATCGGCGCCGGTGGCGTTGATGACCGCCATTCGCGGTATTTGTTCAATCAGGCCAAGCTGCTTTAATTCGAGAAAGGCCTTGCCGAATGCACTGCTGTTGCCGAGATTTCCGCCGGGTACCACAATCCAGTCGGGCACATCCCACCCAAGGCCTTCAAGAATTCTGTACATTATTGTCTTTTGGCCTTCGAGTCGGAATGGATTTAACGAGTTGAGCAGATACAGTCCGAGCTTCGTACAGACATCCTGAACCTGGCGCATACAGTCGTCGAAGTCGCCGCGTATCTGAATAGTCTGGGCGCCATAGTCCATTGACTGGCTCAGCTTGCCGAAAGCGATTCTGCCCGAGCCGATAAAAACGGTGGATTTCAGCCCGCAACTGTGCGCGTAAAGGGCCATCGAAGCGGAGGTATTGCCGGTCGATGCACAGACGCAGGATTTTGCGCCGACCATTTTCGCGTGACTAAAAGCTGCAGCCATCCCGTTGTCCTTGAATGAGCCGGAGGGATTAAGCCCTTCATACTGCAGATACAAACAGCCGGTTCCCATATCGACATATTCGGCCACCGCGTCATTTCGCTGCAGGATTGTCTGGCCCTCACCTATAGTTACTTTGTATTTATCCTGGCAAAAATTCAAAAGCTCCCGAAATCGCCAGACACCCGAGAAATCAAGAGGGTTGCTTCTGTTTGCCCATCGTTTAGCAAAGTCGCTCAATTTATCCGGAACGGGGATTTTGTCCCACCTGTACCATATATCGAGCAGACTGCCGCACTTTGGGCACTTGAACATCGTCTGGCCGCAGTCAAACTCGGCTGCGCAATCAGGATTAATGCACTTTTGATAAGCGGTATCGGTTTGCTTTGATTTAATCATGTGCAAATCCTTATCAATTCTTTTACTACTGAGCTTTCTTTTTTGTCATCTCTGAGCGCAGCGAAGAATCTCTTCTTCATTTTCCTATCCGCTACCCGCTAAATGCTGAAAATTATAAACTAAAGCCGGAGCTTTTGGTAGAGAAATCAAATCCTTCGGTCTCGCCTCAGGATTGTGGACTTCCTTGCATCGCAGCAGCGTTGATTTTTTCTATCAAACCCGGCAGTTCGCTTAGCTGATTTATTTTGCGGACTCCTTCAGGTGGTTTTTTGCCGGCGTTGGTGTAAGCTGCTTTTAGAACAGCGTGCATACCGGTTCTTACTGCCGGTATGATATCCTTGTCGATGCGGTCTCCGACGAACAGTATATTGCCAAGCATCTCTCCAATTCTGTCGGCGGCAATTTTGAAAATTTTGCCGCTTGGCTTTCTAAAATCAAACTGGCACGAAAAAAGCCTGACGCCAAAAAAGTCCAGTATGCCCAACTGCTCTAAGTGCTTCTCCAGGGAGCTGGCGTTCACGAAGGTGTTGGAGACTATGCCGAGCTTAAGACCGCAGGCCCGCAGCCTGGTCAGGGTCTCGGCGGTCTGTGGTTCGAGCCAACTGACCCTGCTCAAGGGCTCGTACCATAGCCACGCATAATGCCGCCATTGCTGCTCGCTCAGCTTTATTCCTTTTTTTATCCCGGTTTTTTTAAGCACCGTCAGCGCATCAAAGTCTTTGCCCCACACATTTGAAAGCCAGCGAAGGACGCGGAGCGATGTAAGGCTTCGCAGCCGGTAGTACCGGAAGCTGCCGATGGCCTGCCCCTGGCCTTTGAGGTAGTCGTACGACAGCCTCGCGCCCTCGCGGAAAAGGGCGCTTGTGTCGACTTTGCCGAAATTCAGCAGAGTTTCACCAAGGTCAAACAGCACCGCCTTGATTTTACCTCGGGCATCCTGCATAACTCCACACTTCTCACTGGTAATTAGTTATTGGTAACTTTTAACCATTCAACCAATCACCAGTTACTATTTAGTTATCTAAGCGGGGGCAAAGTATCCCCGAAAACCTCCCGTACCCACCGGAACATTTCATCGTCGGATATCGCTGAGACTCTGTTTTCTGCGTACTCAGCGTCAATTTTTTCTTTTATTTTGGTAACGCGAGGGTCATGCTTTGCGATTTCGATTTTGAATCTTGCTTCTATCCAGTGTTTGATACCTGCAGCGCCGGCCTTGTCGGTAATGGCTACGCGTGCGGGTCGGTTAAGTAGCCTGTTGGTGTCGAAGCAGTTATAAATCTCCTCGTCCTTGAGCAGACCGTCCGCGTGGATGCCGGCCCGCGTAACGTTGAAATCCTTTCCGACTAACGGGTAATTGTTTGGGATTTCAAAACCCAGTTCTTTCTCTGCGTACTCGGCCAGTTCGGTTATTGCCGCGTAGTTAACACCTTCGGTCACGCCTTTGATTTGCGCATGCTCGACAACCATCGCCTCCAGAGGCGGATTTCCCGTTCGCTCACCGACACCGAAAATCGCGGCGTTGGCGGCGCTGCAGCCGTAGAGCCACGCCGTCGCGGCGTTCACCTGAACCTTGTGCAGGTCGTTATGGCCGTGCCATTCGAGCCACTCAGACAGAACTGGAATTTGACGAAGCCCGGCGATTAGTTTCGGAATACTGCGAGGAAGAGCAACTCCAGGCCACGACAGACCGAACCCAAGGGTATCACAGAGACGAATCTTGACCGGCTTTTCGTATTCTTTTGCCAGCTTCATCAGCTCCGCAGCGAATGGCAGTACAAAACCTTCGTAATCGGCCCGCGTTATATCCTCAAAGTGACATCTCGGAATGACGCCGCTGTCGAGAGCCGATCTTACGATATCGATATACTGATTCATTGCCTGTGCGCGGGTCTTTCGTAGCTTAAGGAAGATATGATAATCACTGGCGCTGGTCAGAATACCGGTCTCGGCAAGACCCATCTGGGCAACAAGCTTGAAGTCGGCTGAGACCGCCCTTATCCAGCCGGTAATTTCGGGAAACTCATAGCCCCGCCCTTTACACATTTCAACAGCCTTTCTGTCTCGCTCCGAATACAGGAAAAACTCACATTGCCGAATCACTCCCGTGCCGCCATCTATTTCATGTAACAAATCGTAAATTCTGAGAATTTGCTCGGGCGTATAGGGTGGACGTGACTGTTGGCCGTCGCGAAAGGTCGTATCGGTTATCCAGATTTCCTCCGGAATATCGTAGGCAACAACCTCGTTATCAAATGCCACCTTCGGAAACTCAGTATACGGAAAGGTCTCACGATAAAGGTTAGGCTTTTGCACATCTTCAAGTTCAGGATTCTTTTTCGCCATACTTTCTCTCCTGTTATCGGTTAAATGGTAACTGGTTAAATGGTAATTACCAATTACCACTCACCAATTACCAACAGTGGCCGAGATGGGATTCGAACCCATACGTCCTTTTCGGACAGGGGATTTTAAGTCCCCAGCGTCTGCCATTCCGCCACTCGGCCTAATCCAACAGGTTAATGGATTTTCGTCAATTTTGCAAGTGGTGAGCTTGTCGAATCCGCAAACTGCTTCAGACGCGGTAAATGATTAGCAACGGAACGCAGCATAATCGCACAACCGCCGCAAGTTGAGGTACTCAGTACTACAGCGCAACCTGATAGTCAAAAAGCTGATTCTTCTACTAAAATCCGAAGCACAAAAACACTAAATCCGAAACAATATCCAATGACCAAAACCGTAAGTTTTGGAAATTTGAACATTTGAATTTCGAGTTTGCTTCGAATTTAACTCAACGAACATAACCACTTATATCACAATATCCTGTGGCTACTCCTCTGCGTTGAATTACGCCGCAGTGCTAAGGTAAATGCTACCGGCGGCAGGCGCGATGTGCCGCATAGGAAGTCAGATATGAGCCAAGCCGGGGGCTGAATCTGCCGAGAGAATCCGTTATCCGATGTGCTGCCTGAGCAAACCGCACCTTACGGCGGAGAGCTTTCAATTGAGAGTCCTCGCCGGCGCAGCCCAGTGCCTCATCAATCCTCTTTTTGGCGTCGGCTAATTTTCCCATCTGCAGGTACAGCTCGGCGGAGGCCCGAAACGCACAGAGATGGTCGGCTTTGATATCGAGTGTATGGCTGAAGAACTCCGCAGCTTCGGAAAATCGCTTCTTGAGGACGCTGGCAAGACCCAGGTAATAGTATGCGTCAGCACTGGCAGAATCGATATCGGTGGCCCTAAGCAGGCAGTTTATACCGAAATCAGTATCTCCAACCGCCAGAAGCATCGAGGCCATAGAAAGTAAAACATCGACATTTTCCGGCGCCAGTTTCACCTCCGAAGCCAGATATGCCTTCGCCTGTCGGCACTTGCCTGCGCTAAGTGCACATTGGGCGAGCCGATAACGCGGACCGGGCAGAGAACCATCCTTTTGCAGGGCCTGGTCGAACAGCCCTACTGCTTGTGCATAATCGGCATTGTTAAAGGCAATTTCACCTAAATAAAAGAACGCAGGTGCGAAATCAGGATTGAGTTCGAGTATTCTGTTAAACTTTTCTTTTGCAGCTTCGATATCATCAACCTCGAGAAGAAACAGACCGAAATCAAAAATCGCATCGACATCTCCCGGGTTTGTGCGAAGCTCGGCCAAAAAATGCTCGTGAGCGCGGCGGAGGTCGCCGTCTGACCAGCACGCCTGGGCGATTCGGTAGTTGATTTGCGGATGCGTTGGTTCGAGCTCAGCGGTTTTCAGCCAGCAGTGAATAGCTTTTTTGTATTGGCCACGAATAAAAAGACTGTTGCCGATATTGTAATAACACAGCGGGCAGTCCGGCTGTATTTGCTGCGCAAGATAAAACATTTGCTCAGCCAAATCATGCTGGTCCATCTCGGCATAAGTTATTATGCGGTTGCAATAGCACGGTTCGAATTCACTGTCAAGTTGCTGGATGTGTTCGAAGGTATCAATAGCGAGGTCATATTGACCTGTGCGGGTATAATCGACGGCCAACGAATTTAATATCTCTAAATCATCAGGGCTCAGCTCCAGCGCAAGCTCGTATTCGTGTATCGCATCGTCAAACTTATTCATCCCGTCGAGGGTAAGGGCCTTGTTGAAATGCCACGAGCTGTTGCAGGGATTTATATCCAGAGCGGAATCGAGTTGTGAAAGGGCCTGCGGCATTTTGCCGTCTTCGTAAAGCTCGAAAGCCTTTTGCGCCATGTGTTCGGCTTTGTCGTAAGGTCCAAATTCGATATCATCGAAAAGCATGGTGCTGTGTTAAACCTCCTGACCTAAGACACAAGAAAGATAGCCAATGGCGTTTCGGCGATAAAATACGCCTCAGTTAGCGGATTTTTACAGGCGTCGGCGTTTTGGGCAGCAAGCAAAATTTTCGCCGGCCTGGCCGGCTGTAACACCTTTTATTTGCAATGGTTAGGCCGATGAGCTCCCCGCTCCTGTCTTCCGACAGGAAGACGCGGGGGTTCTTTTTCTGGAAAGTACTCGGTGATAGTCTTATAATGCGGAACTGGTACGTGCTGGTTAAATGGTAACTGCTCAAAGGGTAAATTCAGTAACCAGTTACCAATTACCAATTTTGAGGAGTTAATAATGATTAAAGAAATAAAAGGCCAGGTTACTGCCGGCAAGGGCAAATATGCTGTCGTAGTCAGCAGATTTAATGAATTCATAAGTGCCAGGCTGCTTGCCGGTGCAATAGATTGTCTGCAGCGCCACGGTGCCGGCGAGGAGCAGATATCCGTGGTCTGGGTGCCGGGGGCGTGCGAGATTGTACAGGCCGCAAAAAAACTGGCACAAAGCGGCACGTATGTAGCGGTGCTATGCCTGGGAGCGGTTATACGCGGCCAGACGAGCCATTATGACTATATATGCCAGCAGGTAGCGCGAGGTATCGGCCAGATTAACTACGATTCGACGGTTCCTGTGGTCTTCGGTGTGCTGACCTGCGACAGCCTTGAGCAGGCAGTTGACAGGGCCGGTACCAAGATGGGCAATGCCGGCGCAGATGCGGCA
>CAYLXD010000094.1:0-7386 GCA_964387515.1 uncultured Pirellulales bacterium
TTACCAATTACCAGTTACCAATTTCAACTGCTTCTCGAAGACTTTGTAACTATCCCGTCCAAACAGACAGAATACCACTTTCTCAATACTCGTCTGGCCTTTGAGATACTCGATAGTCGTTCGCAGCATTACTCCAGCGCATCTTTTGATGGGAAAGCCGAAAACCCCTGTGCTGATTGCCGGAAAAGAAATGCTTTTGATATTGCTGTTGTCGGCTAATTTCAATGAGTTCAGCGTCGCATTCTTTAGTTTTTCATCTTCATTGCCTTCTCCCATTTGTGGCCCGACAGCGTGGATTACATATTTAGCCTTTAAGTTGCCGCCGGTGGTTTTGACAGCCCCGCCGACGAATGTCCCTCCTGTTTTATTGCATTCTTCCTGGATTTTGGGCCCGCCTTTTCTTCTGATTGCACCGGCTACGCCTCCGCCAAGAATCAACCTCACATTGGCAGCGTTGACAATCGCCTCGGTCTGCATCTCTGTAATATCGCCTTCGACTACTTCCAAAACCGACCCGCTAATCTTTATTTCCATAACAATGACCCTCCACAGTTCTTTTACTGATTGAGTTCTCCGAAAAGTGTTAATGCGCTTGTCTTTGTAATTTTTACCTTTGCGAATTGACCGGCCAGGGTCTGCGGCCCATTAAAGACCACTATATAATCGGTTGCCGTTCTGCCGGCCAACTGTGGTTTATTGTGTGGTGAGCTTGTCGAATCCATTTCGCTATCGCGGCGGTTTAGATGGGATTTTTTGCTGGGCCCTTCAACAAGTACCTCAACAGTTTTGTTCAAAAATTGCCTGCTTAGCCCTTCGCTTATTTTGTTTTGAATATCTAATAGTTCAATATTTCGCTTCTTTTTTATCTCGGCGGGAATATCATCTTCCAGCTTTTTGTCAGCGTTGGTACCAGGCCGAGGTGAATATTTGAAAATAAAGCAGTTTTTATACCGTGCCTTTTTAACCAAACCAACTGTTGCCTGGAAATCTTCTTCCATCTCACCCGGAAACCCAACTATAAAATCACCGGCAATCGCGATAGCTGGCACAACAGCCCTGGCTCTGTTAAGGAGCTCCAGATATTCATTACAGCTATATCCGCGGTTCATCGCTTGTAGTATCCTGTCCGAGCCGCTCTGTGCCGGCAAATGCAAATAGTTGCAGACCTTCGGAAGAGTCGCCATCGCCTGCAAAATCTCATCGAAAAACTCCTTCGAAGGGAAACTCGTAACGAAACGAATCCATTCAATGCCGTTTATTTCACTTGCCATCGAGAGTAAATCCACTAAGCAGAAGATTTTTTCGCCTGCGCTATATTTATACGCATTTACCCGCTGGCCCAGCAGTGTAACCTGCTTAACACCGTTACCGGCTAATCTTTTTATCTGCTCGATTATTACTTTGAGCGGCCGGGAAACTTCCACGCCGCGAACGTAAGGTACAACGCAATAGCTGCAGAACTTATCGCATCCCCGCATCACACGAACAAAAGCCTGCCCCGGAATTTCCTTATCCTCAATGCCGTAAGCCGATTCAAAGTTATCGAGAGCGTTGTCTTTATCTGGTTTTTGTCGGATTTTCTCTGTTATAGATAAAGTCTTTTTCTTCCCGTCGAGAGCTTCTCTTACGAGAGTTACTATTTGAGGTATCTGCCCCGGCCCGCAAACAATATCGACTGTTTTATCTTCGAGTAGTTGCCTGCCTAATCGCTGGGCCATACAGCCGATTACGCCGACAACCAATTCGGGCCGACTTTCCTTGATATGTTTGAGGTGTCCAAGATGCGAAAGAACGCGTTGTTCGGCGTGCTCGCGAACGGAGCAGGTATTTATCAACACAACGTCAGCCTCTTTGACGCCATCGGTAAGCCCAAACCCCGCTGCCTTAAGCGCAGAGCTTACTAACGCAGTGTCCAGTTTATTCATCTGACACCCGTAGGTTTGGAGTTGCACTTTCATTGTGCACCTACAAACCTAAACACGGGTGCCCCCGCGTTTAGTTTTGCTAATGCAAAACTGCGGGGGCATCCTTCATTCACTACTTTTACAGGTATTACCAGCATAAATCCTAATGAGCTTTAATTTCTGCTCTCGTGTCAATTTTTTAACCCGCTTCTCGGCACTTAATTCTTATAATAACGATATTCCTTGGCATAGACCAACTTTACCGTCAGCTTTCTTTTAAGGTATTTCGCTCCGTTGCCTTTATTATGCAGAGCAACGCGGCTTTTCAGGTTATTAGTGTATCCTGTGTAATACGTCCCGTCATTACATTGCAATATGTAAACCCAGTATTGCCCTTTACGAGCAACTTTTCTCGGCGCAGTTAGTTTCCAACCGTTCATAACTGATGAAATATACAAAATTTGGAGTGCAAAATCAATTCATCTTGCCCGGTGTCCGATTCAATTGCCGCTGCAGGTCTTTCAAGCGGTTTGTTTCATCGAAGCCCATCAGTATAATCGGAAATGCTGTCTTATTGTGAAACAACGGCTCATCCATATCCACCCATTTTCTGCAATACTCACCGTCCGGTGTGCCGGGTATCGGTGAGAAATCCGCTAACATTCCACGAATACCTAAGCTGTTCACAAATCGCATCGATTCTTCAAGCTGTTGAATATCGCCGTATGGATGGCCGAGGATTTGATACGCCGTGATACTGCTCGGCTCGGCCCCGGCTGCCGTCAGATGCTTGACCGCTTCGGCAAGTTCCTCACTGAAGACTTTCGAGCCGGTCTTCTTCTGCCATTCTAACGATGTGCTTTCGAACCCTAAGTAGAAGCTCTTAAACCCCGCCCGAACCATAAGCTCAGCCAGCTCTCTCGTAATAAAGCGGGCGTTAAGTGCATTGGGGCTGTGAAAATTCACCTTTATATTATGCTTCAACACCTCTTCCAGAAACGCCGCCAACACTTCACTGCTTTTGTACAGCAGGGCATCGTCGTAGAAAGCAATATTTTCGACTCCGCATTTTATTAACAGCTCCAATTCCGCTAAAGAGTGCTCCAACAGCCGCGGTTTGAACTTACCGTAAACTTTAGGCACCGAGCAGTAAGTACATTTGAAAGGACAACCATCAGAAAGCTTCAGAACCCCGACGCTTAACTTGTCA
The DNA here is from genome assembly GCA_964387515.1 of uncultured Pirellulales bacterium. Lineage (GTDB taxonomy): Bacteria > Planctomycetota > Phycisphaerae > Sedimentisphaerales > Anaerobacaceae > CAVXEF01. Next base: position 3,115 of record CAYLXD010000094.1, read on the forward strand.
TAAGCCTCCCACAACGCTGGCTGCTTCGCCTCGGCTGTAAGACCCAGATATTCCCAGAGCGGCTCAAGATTACTGCCCGTTACTAAAAAGTCCGCACCTAATTTTTGCGCATGACTGCCGCAGAGTGTTACATAGTTACCGCCTAATACAATTTTTGTTCTGTATGATGAGCCTGCCTGCCCTGAGCAGAGTCGAAGGGTCGAACCATCTGGCCCAATCCTGTGGATATCTTCAATCACTTCCTCCACACCCCGGTACCAGTATGTCATTACTGTTTGCACAAGCGCAAAATCGAATGGCCCTTCACGTTTAAGAAAATCCTCGAACATATTTCGAGGCAGACCGAATCGTCGAAAGTACCTCGGAATTTCGGAAAGCAAAGGCGGCGACGCTATATTCTCGTGATAGAACCGGCCTCGGCCCCACTTGTCGGATTCAAGTTTAGATTGAGCCGTCACGAAAGGATGCAACCTGTCGAGATAATCGAAGAGCTTAAAATCAGCTTTGCCCCGCAGAAAGCCTGCCACGCTCAGCAGCCCGTACGGCTTTAACCAGAAATCATAAGCCGCAAAATCGTATATCGGCGGATTTACTAATAAAATTTTAGCTGCCATTCCTATCTCAAGTTTCACACATAGTCCGCAATGCCAACGAAGTATCGACACTATGCCAAACACTGTAAAAGTCAAGTTTGATTTGCCGTCTCCACTTTTATTTTGACGGGTTAGGCGCTTATGATTATTGTATCATCTGCAAGTGTACCAGTTTTATCAGGATTTTTGAGTGGCTCAGTTAAAAAGACAGCTCGGTTTGCTTGATATATTCGCCGTCGCATCTGGCGCGATGATAAGTTCAGGTTTATTTGTTTTGCCCGCCATTGCCTACGCCAAAGCGGGGTCGGCCGTCATATTGTCCTATCTCCTCGCTTCGATTTTAGTAATGCCCAGTGTCCTCAGCAAGGCAGAGTTAGCCACCGCGATGCCGAGGGCGGGCGGTACATATTTTTTCGTCGAACGAAGTCTCGGTCCGCTTTGGGGCATGTTCGGCGGACTGGCAAGTTGGTTCTCACTGGCAATGAAGAGTGCCTTTGCAATCATTGGTATGGCTATCTTTATCGAGGTCGTACTGATTCAGCTTTTTTCCGCTCAGCTAAGCCCCTGGCATCTCAAAGCGATAGCGGCTCTTTGCTGTGTCGGCTTTACCACCTTGAATATCTTAAGCGTTAGGCACACAAGCAGGCTTCAGGTTTTACTTGTAGCGATGATGTTAATGATACTGGCATTATTTGTATTTTTTGGCGTGCCTGCTGTTGAAGCTGTCAGATATAAGGGTTTTCTCGGAAAAGGTTGGTTTGCTGTGCTTGCCACCGCGGGGCTGGTATTCATAAGTTTTGGCGGGTTAACTAAAGTGGCCAGCATCGCAGAGGAAGTGGAGCGTCCTGGAAGAAACCTGCCGTTAGGAATGTTACTCGCATGGTTTGTTGTTACCGTGTTTTATATCGCCGTGGTTGCGGTTACGGTAGGTGTTGTCGGCGGCCAGCAGCTTACCGCCAGCCTTATGCCCGTTTCACTGGCTGCTTCTAAGTTTATGGGTACCGCCGGTTTTATAATTCTGAGTATCGCTGCGATTGCCGCTTTTGTAACCACTGCGAACGGCGGCATACTCGCCGCCTCACGCTCACCGATGGCTATGGGCCGCGATAAATTACTGCCGCCCTTCCTCGCCACAGTAAACCGGCGATTCAAAACACCACACATCAGCATACTCCTTACCGGTGCCTTTATGACCACCGCTATCGTTTTTCTTGATATTGAAGCCCTTGTTAAAACCGCCTCAACTCTGATGATAATACTTTTCATTCTTGTTAATGCCAGCGTGATTATAATGCGCGAGAGCAGAATACAGAGCTATCAGCCGAAGTTCAAATCGCCGTTGTATCCGTAGATTCACATAGCCGCTATCATTGCTTACGCTGCTTTGATAATCGATATGGGTTTTGTTCCGTTGTCGATTACCGCTGCCTTTTTCGCTTTAAGTGCGGCCTGGTTCGTTCTCTACGCGTCGCGCAGGGTAAGCAGGGCCTCCGCGGTAATGCACATCGTCGAACGTGTTACCGACAGACAGCTAAAAACCGTCACGCTCGAAAATGAGCTGCGCGACATCCTGCTCGAGCGCGATGAGATAATCGAAGACAGATTCGACCAGCTTATCAGAAATTGTGAAGTCCTTGATATCAAGGGCAGGGTTTCCGCCGAAGAAATCTTCCGACAGATTTCTGCCATACTTGCCGAAAGGCTAAGCTCCGACGAGTACGTACTCTTCGAGAAATTCCTTCATCGTGAAGCCGAGGGCGGGACCGTTATCCAGCCAGGCCTGGCAATCCCTCACATAGTGGTCGAAGGCCGGAATAAATTTGATATTTTGCTTGTCCGTGCCGTTGATGGCATCGATTTCCCGCACGCCGATGACCCCGTCAAAATAATGTTCGTTCTCGCGGGCAGCGAGGACGAACGCAATTACCACCTGCGGGCCTTAATGGCAACTGCGCAAATCGCGCAGCAAAAGGATTTCGAAAGCCGCTGGCTTGACGCCAGAGATACTCAGTCAATAAGAAATCTCGTTCTCCTTTCAGCGCGAAAAAGGGATGTACCTTTCTAACTGCGACACTCAGTTCACGGCGCCGCGTGGTAGCTGAATTCCAGGACCTTCGGCGAAGCCAGCTTTCGATAGTCAGCCATGCTCATACTTATCGCCTTTTCGTGTGTCCCGCCCTGGAACATAATATGGTCGTCTTTCTCGAGCGCCTTGTCCATAATAGTCGGCATATCATAAAGATTACCGAACGGCGGCTCCGCTCCAAGCTCACAGTCGCCGAACAGCTTACCCATCTGTTCTTCATCAGCTAATTCAACTGTTTTAGCACCCATCTGCTTCTTCAAAGCCTTCAGGTCGATTTTGAGATTTGCAGCCAGAACGCACATCACGTACTTGCCGTCAGCCTTGACAATCACCGGCTTGGCCACGAACCTGCCCGGCTCATGCTCTACCGCCGCCATACTTTGAGCTGAGAACGTCGGCTTATGTTCTCTGACCTCATATTTTACGCCCGCTTTTTTTAGAAATTCCGTCACGCCCATATCGCACCTCCTTGTCCCGTTAGAGCTTTTTGTCTCTAATGGGACTAAAAAACTCCCCATACCGAATTACTGCATAAGACCATTTATTTACACACCGTCTTTTTACGCTCGCTGAAGGATGTCGGCTGCCTTTCCAGCATCTGCGGCGCTGTCTAAGCCGATGTAGAAGATGAACCTTGGCCCTATCACAGCCGCCGAGAATCCTCGAAGGTTGATTCCCGCTGCGGCGAGCTTTTCCGTTACTTCAGCTGCGACGCCGGGCCTGTTATCTCCCTCGACGCGCACCGAGTGGACGCTGCTCGTTACGTTAAAGCCTAATCTCGCAGCCGCCTCAATCTCTTTACTCCCACGTAGCGGCGTGACAAACACGACCCCCATTCCTGGCTCTTCTGGCGTCCGCCGGGCGATGACGAAATCAAGGTCGGCGCCAGCATCACGCAGGCCGGCAAGCAGCCGTGATAAGCCACCGGCTTTGTCTCTAACGCTCGCAGCCCACACATTTACACGTTCGACAATTAGGTCCATAATACTGTCTTCCTCTTGGGGTTAGGTTTTCCAAATTACCTGTTCGTAGCCCATCTATTTTCCCTTGCCCGTCGTCTAAATCAAGAAAAAAGACCTGATTTTTGACTTGCTCGTCCCGCTTTTTATTTTCGGATATAAGCATTTACGCCGACTATTATGGGTTTGCCGTTAATCGTTGCTGTTGTCTTCTGGTTGCCGTGTGAGCTGGCTACCACAAGCGTTTTACCGCTTGACGATGGTATTGGTTTATCATTTACCGGAATTGTGATAATCAGCTTCTTATTTTTTAATTCCACTTCCATTTTATATCCCCTAAGTAAAATTTATCATTAAACTGCACCCTATTACCGCGTTCTAACACCCCTCGATAAACTACCTCACCATTTTAATGGTTGCACCCGCAATCTCAACCCAAATCGTAAATCGTCAATAGTAAATAGTAAATTGAAAACGGCTGTCCCGACTCACTTATTCTTCTTGCTCTTGCCCTTTTTAGCTTCGAGTCACCAGCGACGAGTCACGAATATATCCCGCACCATTTTAACGATTGCCTGCGCAACAGCAACCGACAAATCACTTTTGAATTCTTGTCCGCTATTCGTGTGGCAGA
>CAYLXD010000095.1:0-7239 GCA_964387515.1 uncultured Pirellulales bacterium
GCCGCTCTTTGGCGCTCTGCCATCGCGAACTGACCTACCTCGTCGTGCGCAGTCTGGCTCACCCGCCAAACACTTCTGGCCCTGGCACCGGCCTCGAGCCGAACCTTGAAGATAATGTCCGTAACACGGTCCTCAATTGCTTCCAGCATCTCAGTGAACATCCTGAAGCCTTCGCGCTTGTATTCGATTTTCGGGTCTTTCTCGGCGAAGGACCGCGTCCAGATGCTATTCTTCAAATGGTCCATCGAGTAAAGATGGTCTTTCCAGGTGCTGTCATAAACCTGCAGCAGAACGTATTTTTCAAGGTCGCTCAGCTCTCTGCGTAAAAACTCTCGTCCTACTTCGCAAAGCCTTTCTTTGCACTCAGCGCCGTGCCCGATGTCGCTTTCGCTCAAAGTTGTCTCGAATCTTTCATTGGCCCAGTTAACCAACTCATTGGTATTCAGCCGGCCAACTTTTTCCTCAAGCTCTCGTTCAAGCTCTCCATCGTTGAAGCTTTCACTTAATTCGAGCAGTTGCTTATGAAGGTTACTCGGCTTGGTATTTGCGATTCGTTCGGCCGAAATGTCAGCGTTATATTTTTTCTTCGCCCACTCAGCCAGCGCCTCGAATGCGTATACATTAGGTCCTTCAGGCCCGTAAACCATACTCATCGCAAATTCAACCGGGTATTCAATTTCCTTTTGTTTGTACTTGGCTGCGGCCCTGGTGCGAACAAGCTCACCGATTTGTGCCGCGTTTAAGTCGGCTAATTCGCTTGTTTCCAGTTTTATATCAAACTTGGCACGCGCCCATTCAATAAACCTGCGCAATCCAAAGTCTTCCTTTAGAAATTCAACTAATTGCGAACAATCCTTTTTATCGATTTGCTCAGCAGAGGCCGAAATCAATTGCTTTTCAATCTCCTCCGGCTGTTGGTCTTTGATTTTGCCGGGGCTCAAACTGACCTTAAACGCACTCATTGCCCACTTTGAGAGTCCCTCTACATCCCAGCTTTGCGGCTCTGAATAATCTTCCAGATATTCCCCGATTGTAAGAGATATCTCACTCGCAACATTATCTTTCGCCCGGTTCTTAATTAATTCCTCAATCTCAGCCGCACTGACATCGGCAATATCAGCCGACTTCAAATCAACACCGAAATTCGTCCGGGCCCACTCGACTATGCACGTCAGAGAATAACTTTTGTCAAGAATGGTCTTACAATTCTTCGCAATCGCCGAGTCTATCATTCCTTCGATGATTCCTTTTAACCCTTTTCCAGCTAAGATTTCACGTCGCCGTCCATAGAAAATTTTCCGCTGGTAGTCCATCACCTCATCATATTCGAGCAGGCTCTTGCGTATCTCGAAGTTTCGCTCTTCAACTTTCTTTTGCGCCCGTCCGATTCCTTTGCTTATCCTCTTGTGATAAATCGGCTGACCTTCCTCCCAGCCTATCCACGAAAGCGCTTTGACGGTCCACTCCGGCGCAAAGACCCGCATCAGGTCGTCATCGAAGCTCAGAAAGAACTGGCTGGAGCCGGCGTCACCCTGTCTGCCGGACCGCCCGCGCAGCTGATTGTCGATTCTTCTTGCCTCGTGACGCTCCGTGCCGAGTATGTGCAGCCCGCCGAGCTGCGCCACACCGGGTCCCAAAACGATGTCAGTGCCTCTACCTGCCATATTTGTCGCGATAGTTACATTGCCTCGCATTTGCCCGTCCCGGCCTTTATACTGCTGACCAGCCTTGGCAACAATCACCGCTTCTCTGGCGTGCTGCTTGGCATTAAGAACCTCATGTTCGATGCCGAATTTCTTTGAAAGCGCCGCCGACAGTGCTTCGCTTTTTTCTATGCTTATAGTGCCGACAAGTACCGGCCGGCCTGACGAGCTGATTTCGTTTATCGCTTCCGTTATCGCACTAAATTTCTCGCGCATCGATTTATATATCACATCATTCATATCGTCCCTGATGCACGGCTCATTTGTCGGTATCACGACAACATCGAGGTCATAGATATTCATAAACTCTTCTGCTTCGGTCGCAGCCGTGCCGGTCATTCCAGCTATCTGGTCGTATAGCTTGAAGAAATTCTGCAGCGTAATAGTCGCAAGTGTCTGACTTTCCTCTTTCACAGCGACAGCTTCTTTTGCTTCGACTGCCTGATGGAGCCCGTCGGACCATTGCCTGCCGTGCATCAGTCGGCCGGTAAATTCGTCCACGATGATGACCTTGCCGTCCATAACAACGTAGTCTTTTTCCTTCTCGAATGTCACGTGAGCCCGCAGACTCTGCTCCAAAAGATGGGGCCATTCCATATTTGAGCCGGTGAAAAACGAGCCTACACCCGCTATCTCCTGAGCAGCCCCCACACCTTCATGTGTGAGATGAACCTGCTTGCGGTCGTACTCAACTTCATAATACTGCGTAACCTCTGCCAGCCTACTCTGAGCCTTCTCAAGCTCAGCCCGCTTTTGCACAATTGCCTTTTCGGCTTTTTCAATTCGTTTATCGTCCCTGTCCTTTTTGGCCTCGGCTATCTCACCCTGCGCACCAGCTATTGCACGCTCAGCAGAATCAATTTGTCGCTTGATGCGGTCATAGTTACCCTGAAGGCCCATCAGCTTTTTTGCGACCTCGTCTGCTTTTTTATATCGGCTCACATCATCAAATGCAGGCCCTGAAATAATCAAAGGCGTCCTCGCCTCGTCTATCAGAATCGAATCAACCTCATCGATTATGGCATACTGCAAAGGGCCTTGAACCATCTGCTCAAGTGACATCTTCATATTGTCGCGAAGATAATCAAAGCCGAACTCATTGTTTGTGCCGTATGTTACATCACAGTTGTACACGCCCTTTCTTTCATCACCGGCCGTATCCATATCCGCCTGAATCGCCCCAACCATCAATCCCAGTGCCTTGTAAATCGGGCCCATCCACTCGGCGTCGCGCTTGGCTAAGTAATCGTTGACTGTAACTATGTGAACCTTTCTTCCGGTCAGATAAACAAGGTACACCGCCAGTGTGGCCGCTAATGTTTTGCCCTCGCCGGTAGCCATCTCGGCGATTTTGCCCTCGTAGAGGACATCACCTCCGATAAGCTGCACATCGAAATGTCGCATATTGACATTTCGCCTTGCCGCCTCACGAACAACCGCAAACGCTTCGGCTAAAATATCCTCCGGCTTGGCCCCCGCTTTCAATGAAGCCTTGAACTGTGTTGTTTTTCCTTTCAAGGCCTCGTCATCGAGCTTTTTTATCTGCTCTTCAAATTCCCCCGCCTGCCGGGCGATTACAGAATACGCCTTTACTAATCGCTCATTCCGAGAGCCGAATATCTTTATGAGAATTTTGCTTACTTTTTCAAGCATCACTATCAAAATCCGAATATCGAATATCTAAATCCGAAACAAATCCCAATGACCAAATTTCAAATTATCCAAACAAATGGTTTTGAAAATTTGAACATTAGAACTTCGATATTGCTTCGTATTTCGAATTTCGTGCTTCATGCTTTGCTATCCTTTCACTCTTGTTACGTACTCACCGCTGCGGGTGTCAATACGCAGTATGTCCCCAACTTTAATAAAAGGCGGTACCTGGACAACAAACCCCGTCTCTAATGTCGCCGGCTTATTTTGACTTGTCGCTGTTGCCCCCTTAATCTCCGGCGACGTTTCCGTAACTTCTAACTCCACCGTGTTAGGCAGAGTAACTATAACAGGTCTGCCCTCATACATACTCATCTCGATTTGCGTATTCGACTTGATGAACTTAGTCCCATCGCCGAATGCATCGTCATCGAGAGTAATTTGGTCGTAAGTTGTCATATCCATTAAAACATGTTCGCTGCCCGAAGAATAAAGGTATTCGTATGTGCGCTTATCGAGATATGCTTCTTCAACTGTCTCTTCTGAGCGCAGGCGAACATTTTGAATTGTGCCGTCGGCCAGGCTTTTTAGCTTTGTCTGATAAACCGCGCCGCCTTTGCCTAATTTGACGTGCTGATAATCAACAATTACGTATAGTTTACCGTCGATTTTGACAGTCTGACCTTTTTGCATCTGCGATGCTCTCATTAATGCCTCCATCTAAAAAGCGTTAGCAATCAACTGTATCTTCAGTTTAGAAGTATCCCAGAAAGGTGTTTGCCTGTCAAGATTCGCTGCCAACGGCTTTCTACAAAGCGCATTGGTTTTATGCCTGTCACGTGTTAGAATGTTTAGATTATGGAGATATTCGGAGTATATAGCCTCGACACCATATTAATAATTGCCTTTGCTGTCCTTTACTACAAGGCTGCCGACATCGAGAATGCTTCAAAATTGCTGTGGGTGGGCCTCTCACTTATCGTTTCTCTTGCCACAAGGATACTTCATCCCGGATTACCCTGGTTGATATTAGGCCAAGTTGCTTTATTTTTCACCATCGCTGTTGTCAGGACCCTGCTCGCAAAACGAAAATAAATCGCCCACAACCACTCACCTTTTGACTTTTGCGTTTTAATATCTGATTTCTCCTGCGCTCTGTGGCTAAAAAGCTTCTCTTAACGCCTGCTGTGCTTACCTCTTGGTCGTTTTCGGGTCCGCTCTTTTTGGGATTTTTTTGCCGGCTTGCTTTTTCTGCCTCGCATAGATGAACCAACCAATGGCTCGACAGGGGCCATATTTAACTGACGGGCAGCTACGTTCACCGAAACGATACGCCCCTTCATCGCCTGCCCTAAACGAACGCTTGTACCCGAATGAAGCCCGACTATACATTGTGTCTTCGCGTCGTATCTCCAAATATCATCGCCCAAATCACCCATCGCGATAAGGCCTTCAATGCCGAATTTGCGCGACCGCACGAATACACCGAAGCTTGTTAAGCCCGTAACAACGCAGTCCAGTTCGTCGCCGATATGCCGCTCTAACATTTGCAGTATCAAAACGGTCTTGAGCTCTTCTTCTGCATCCTCAGCCCGTTCTTCCGTAAAGGTAATATGCTTACCTATTTCCGCCAGTTGCTGCCTGTCCAGAACATATCCTGGTTCTGATTCGAATGCCGAATATCTGTCTTCTGTCTTCTGTCTTCTGTCTTCTGCCTTCAGGTAGCACTCCAGAACGTGATGAACGAGCAAATCCGCATATCGCCGAATTGGGCTGGTAAAATGACAGTAGCAGTTTGAAGCAAGCGCAAAGTGCCCAATATCCAGCGGCGAATACTCAGCCTTTTCCAGGCTTCGCAATACCATTAAATTCACGCCGAAAGAACAATCGGCATCTTCAACGGCAGCCAGCAACTCCTGTAACGCCCTGCGGTCCACAGTTCGCCCAAGACTATACCCAAATGCACGGACAAGCTTCGAGAGATTTCTCATACTCAAGCCATCCGGCTCCGGATGTATCCGCCGCATAAATGGCACATTGAGTCTGTTCAAAAGGCCGGCTACCGCCTCATTCGCCTCGACCATAAACATCTCGATTATCGTGTGCGGATAGCTGGTATCAGCCGGATGGGCGTCCACAACTCGCCCCGATTTATCCATTATCAATTCCGTCTCCGGCAAATCCAGGTGTATCATTCCATCCTCTGTCCGCCGCTTTTCAATCGCCCGGCTCAGTGTCTCCATATTCTTCAAAAGCCCAATCACCTGTGGCTTAATATCTTTGGTATGCCCTTTCAAAACCTTATCGGCTTTCTGGTATGTCAGCCGCTGTGTCGAACACATTACAGAATTTGCAAATCGCCGGGACAAAACCCTACCATTGTGGTCGTAGGTCATATACACGCTTTTGACGAACCGCTTTTGCTCCGGCTGCAGAGAGCATATCCCATTGCTTAAAATCTCCGGCAGCATCGGTATTGTCCTGCCAGGCAGATAAACGCTGTTGCCGCGAATCTTCGCTTCCTCATCCAGCGCTGACTCAGCCGGTACAAAATTGCTCACATCCGCTATGTGAACTCCCAGCACCCAGTTACCTTGCGAGTCTTTTTCCAGGCTTATCGCATCGTCAAAGTCTTTGGCATCAGGCGGGTCAATGGTAACGACAACCTTTTTGGTGATATCCTCTCGACCGTCGAACTCCTGCGGATTAAACTTTGCCGCGGCCCGACGTGCCTGCTCGATACAATCCGCGTCAAATTCACCGGGCAAATGATACTGGCGAATTATCGATTGTATCTCACTTTCATATTGTCCCGCCCTGCCCAGTACTTCGATGATTACACCGCGAGCTAAATACCTCTCTGTCGGATAGGAAAGTATTTCGACAACAACTTTATCTTTGTTTCTGGCGTTCTTTGCACTTATGTCGTCAACTGCAATCAGCTCGAAAAAGCTCACCCCGTCAGGTTGAACAATCCACCCTTCATCTGTTTGTTGTAATGTTCCGACAAATCTGTTTTGCGCTCGCTGTAGAATCTCCACTACTTGTCCGCTGTATCGCATCTGCCCGGCGCGTTTGCCCCGTAGCATAGGACGGCCTCCGGCAATGCTACGGGGTTTGCCTTTTTTCACGACTTTGGCAACGACAATATCACCTGTCATCGCTTCAGCCGTCGCGTCGGGTGGTATAAACAAATCGCCGTGGGAACTCGGCTCAAGGGGTATCACGAAGCCGAACCCTTTTGGATTTGCCCGGAACGTCCCTGTAATTCGCCCGGACATCGGCACAAGGCTCACCAGGCTCTTCGAACCTATCACAACATGACCCGCCCGGCGAAGCTCTTCGAAAGCCAGTTTGAACTGCGAATAATCTTCCTGGCTTACATTCAGCGCCCTGGCCAATTGCGCCGGCTTCAAAGGCGCATAATCAGGGTGCTTCAATAATTTGATTATTCTTCTTTTGAAAATTTCAGGCATTTATGGTGAGCTTGTCGAATCCATTGGCGGTTGGCAAAACATAAAACTCAAAGCGCAAACCTTCAGGACAAAATATCAAATCAGCTAAATTTGGATTACACTTTAATCTTATAGTGCTATACCTTTTTTGCTTTGAGACTGTTAAGTTTCTTTGCAAGGCGTGATTTCTTTCGTGCCGTGGTGTTCTTATGCATTGTGCTGGTGCTGGCAACTTTATCCAGCTTCTTGACAATAAGCCGATATTGTTCGCTCGCCGCTTTCACATCGTCCTCCGCCAGCGCCTGCTCAAAACGTTTTATTTGCGTCTTTACCTGGCTCTTGCGAGCACGATTAATCCTGTGCCTACTGGCGTTCTGCCTCACTCTTTTCTTTGCCGACAACGAATGTGCCACTGCACTCTCCTAAAA
>CAYLXD010000096.1:0-7122 GCA_964387515.1 uncultured Pirellulales bacterium
TTCGGCAAATCAGGGTTAAAATGTCAAAGTCCAAATCCGTGTAACTTGTCCTGAGCGACCTGTGGTGAGCGCGTCGAGCCAAATCGTTACGACTTATAAGCGAGGCTCGGTACTTCTAAGCCGTGGTCGGTCATCAGTTTTGAGTCCCACATTATTTTATGGCTGTGATTCCTCATTCTGGAGCAGTGCATTCCAGCCAGTGCAAGGTGAGAATCGCCAAATCCAGCAAGTCGACATGGCAGTCCTGGTTCATATCACCGGGAGGATAAGGGTGATTCGGGTCGCCGCATTGAGGTGGCTGCTGCAACGCGCAAGCTATGATAGTTTCCCCGACAATGCCGTCGGTGGTCATTCCCATATCCGGGTCAGTCCAGTCCGGGTGTGCTTCACCTTGTGCAAAAAGCAGATAAGCGGCATCCTGCGGCAGTCTCGGCTTCACTTCATCTAATAGCCAAGACTCGAAGTCTTCCGATGTGCCGTCAAAGTAGCCTAACGGGTCGTTGAGTGTGGTCATTGCCATGCCGGTTGTTGTCAGCTCGCTGACCGGAATAATGAATCCGCTCCACTGATAGTTGTCGAACGTCATATCAATGGTGCCCGAGCCTGCAAAAGGTGTGTCGTAGTACCAATCGAAGCTAATCCCAAAAGCCCAGTTCGCCGTTGCTGATGCGGCATATACTCCGCTGTTTGGTATCCCATCAACCGGGCCGTGGTTTCCATCGGCTGCGGGGTCGCCGGGCTGAACCAGCCACTGATGTGCAATAGGTTTTCCCTGGGCAACGTAACCTTCAAACGCTAATGATGTAACCTCCACCGTCCCGCCTGTGTAAAGGTTTAGCTCCAGTGTTACCGAGCTTGTCATCGAATGGATTCCTTCAGCGTAGCCAGGTGGATAACAGGGCTCCGATATGCCCACCGGATTCATAAAGTTGAAGCTAAAACAACCTTCAGGATTGAATGTGCTGCCTGTAATATCATCGTCTGTCAGCAAAAGGTGGTCGCCCGAAACACCGGGAATGCCCTTCGGCTGAGGCAGCAGTTGCACATTGTTCGGATGTGTAACCAATTCGAACTCTATGGAAGCTGCCGGCACATCCGCTACCAGTAACATTGTCAGCAAAATAACGGATACCAGATTTATTGTTTTCATAACCGCTTCTCCTAAGAAGATAATTACTTATTGTTCTCGTTGTGATGCGCGTGACCGGAATGATGGGGACTGTTGAGATGTTGCCTCACCCAGTCCGGTACACAAGCCTTAGGATAACTATCGAAGCTGGGCAGGTAGGGCTTGATGTCGAGTACAGGTGTGCCATCCAGTGCATCCAGGCCCTTTACGGTAACCTCGCCCGTGTCGGTGGAAAAATCCAGCAACTCGACGACAGACATCCCAACGGGATTGGGCCTAACCGGCATCCTTGTGGCAAATAACTTCACGTGGGGTGGCTTACAATGGTCCTTTGGCATTTTCCACTCTTTGGCCTTATGTACCCAGAACAAAACAATGATGTGCGAATAGCCGGTCAAGCCGCCTAACCCCTTAGCGTACTTGGGCAAAAGGCGAATGTGCGAGACGTCCTCCGTCCATCCTGTGTGTGTGTGTGGCACATCTTTAGTTTGGGCATAAGCTGACTGTACGTACCCTATCGGCCGAGTAGAGAACGAATCTAAAGTTGCCGCACTTGGATTGTTATTTGGCCTTTTCATTTTCCGCTCTTCACGGTTGTGATTGATTTGCTAACCAGCAACCCAGCAACCATTCCCAAAACTATGTTGATTACAACAATGCATCCTAACGTCAAAGCCAAGTGCTCACCACCTCCTGAAATTGGCCGCATCAGAAGTGTCCAGAAAGATAAAGCGAGCAGAATCCTTGCTCCGCAGAGAGAGCCGCCCGTTAATATCAGGCTTAACCATCGTGGCGATAGGTGCCGTAGGTACTGCCAGAGCAAGTCTCCTGCAACACCAGCTAATAGTGGTACAACCATTGACATTGGCCACCAACCACCGATACCAACTGCCAGCTTTGTGCTTACTTCTGCTATACCAGCGACAGTTAACGCCCCGAAGCGGTCAATTCGGAGTAATATCACCAGCAAAATGAATGCACGTGGCAGTGCTGTGATTATCGAGCCTGACATCGGAATCGGCCAGGCCAGGTGGACTATTCGCCCTAAAAGCGGTCCGACTCCCACCAAAGCTATACCACCGGCGACTGCAAATGCTAATTCTCGCCAAGTCAGGAAATTGATTTTTTCCTTAATACCTGTTAGCGTTGGCCTCTGTGGATTTAATAAGGTTGTTCGTAACATTGTTTGTCTCCTACTCATATTAATTATTTGTTTCAAAACGCGCCCGGCGTCTTGTGCCGGACAAACTGTACGCTTGTATCTGCAAAAAGGACGTTCCTGCCGCCACCCCAGCCGCCTTTCTCCATATGCGGAAAGACAGGTACGTTCTGGCGAACCCAGTCACTCATAAGCCACCGGCTTGGTGGTGAACCATCTCTCAAGAGATGAGGGTATTCGCAAAGACGCAGCGGCAGTGGCATACGTGTATCCCGCCACTTTATAGAGAAATATTTGTAGCTGATGTAAGAGCGTGCCCAGTTCTCATCCGTGTTAATGACCGAATCACCGCCCGGCCCACCGTATTCGTGACTTTGAGCGTATGGTTCAACTGCGGCTGCACTGGGACAGTAGAATATGTTGCGATTGGCCAGATACTCCGGGAAAAGGCTGCCAGTCAAAATCGATTGCGGGTTACCGCAAAGCTGCTCAATCGGATACCACCCATCGTTATCCATAGCATACATTTTCAGGCCAAAACCTGATTGGCGTAGGTTGCTTGCGCAGGCAATCCTGCGTGCCTGTTCCCTGGCCCTTCCGAATGAGGGAAGAAGGATAGCCATTAGCGTTGTTATGGTTGTCATAACTACCAGCAATTCAGGAAGGGAAAACCCGCCAGAGATATTGTCTGTATATCCGCTCTGCCGCTTTGCTATTTTCATGCCACGTACTTCTCTTAACAGTTTGATACCGCAGTTTGCGCATAAAAATATGGTAATCGTGCTACTAAGCATAAAAATATAGAAATCGTGTTACTGTGTCAATATAAAATTTGGTTCTTTCAAAAAAATTTATTTCGGATAAAATAGCCTTTCGGCCGGCCGGAAACCGGCATATCGCCCTTACACTTTCAGGAGAAGAGAAAAATGCAGCAGATAGAACGCGTTGGGGTATCGCTGGAAAAAGTATTACTGTCAAAATTCGACAGACTCATCGCGAAAAAAGGCTATCAAAGCCGGTCCGAGGCTATTCGTGACCTCATCCGTCAGCAGCTAAGCGACGAGCGTCTGGCCGACCCAAAGGCCAAAGCACTCGCTGCGGTATTTGTGGTGTACGACCATCATTCTACGAAACTGATGGAAAAGCTGACCGACCTGCAGCACCACCATTTGCTGCAGACAATTTCTTCTCTGCATATCCATCTCGACGAACATAATTGTCTGGAGGTAATCGTCCTTAAGGGCAGAGTAGCTGAAATAAACAGAATGGCCGATAGTATATTGAGCCGGAAGGGTGTTAAGCTCGGAAAAATCAACCTTATCGCGGCAGAGCCAGGATAATTAAGCTGTCAGGTTCTAAAATTAGGCCGCTGGCGGAAGTTTTTGGCTTAAAATTGCAGTTTTGCCGGTATTTACTTGATTTTCACCGCGAAATTTGGTATAAGACAATTAGCGGGCAGACCCCTGCGGTGTGCGTAAAGAAAGTTAAGATTTGAAAAAAACCGATAACCCTAATTCAGGGAAATCAGGTCTTGTCGGCTCAAAAATGCCTACTCGATAGGACTTTTGGACGCAAGCAACGATTGCCCACCTGGAAATAAAGGGTTTTATTCAAATTCTTTCTTACGGCACCAGTGGAGGCATGGCTCGCGGTTGATAAAGGGCCTGTTTTATGCAGGCCTTTTTTTGTTTTCTGGCTGCCGAAAGGGCAGCAATATCGGACTATACCGGTCTGTCAGGACGCACATCTGCTCTGTTTTTGCGCTTAAGCTGCTAAATAGATTTGTCGATTATATGAATCGATACGGAGTCGTACATTACCCTGGATATTATTGATTACCGTCTAAACAGTTGGAGACGCGAGAGATGCCGAACGTGCGCAGCTTCGTGGTTTTGCCCTCGCTGCCGGATTCCCTCAAGGCGCTGGAGTTTATTGCCAGAAATATGTTTTGGTCCTGGAACCCGGAGTTTATAGGGCTTTTCAGACGTATTGACAGTGATTTATGGAGGGCCTGCGGGCACAATCCCATCAAGCTTTTGGGCACTGTCTCGCAGGACCGTTTAGAGGCGCTGGCTGAAAACCGCGGCTTTGTCTCTGAGCTTGGCAGAGCTGTCGAAAAGCTTAAATCATATCTTGAGGAGCCTCGCTGGTTTGGGCCGGGCCAATCTGGCTACGGCTTGGCGCTTCGCCAAGACAAGTCGCAGGATGTCAGGCCTCTGGTTGCGTACTTTAGCGCCGAGTTCGGCATTCACGAATGTCTGCCTGTTTACGCCGGTGGACTGGGTATCTTGGCCGGTGACCACCTCAAAAGCGCTTCGGACCTTGGCATCGATATGGTAGGAGTTAGTCTGCTGTACCAGGCTTATTTCCGCCAATACCTTAACGTTGATGGCTGGCAGCAGGAGGTATATGTCGAAAGCGATGCATACAGTATGCCCATTGAGCTGGTCCGGAAAAAGGATGGGCAACCGGTTACTATTACTGTCGAGTATCCGGGAAGGAAGGTACAGGTCCGGATTTGGAGTGTAGACGTTGGGAGGGTGAAGTTGTATCTGTTGGACCCAAATATCCCTGAAAATACGCCTCAGGATCGTGCGATTACCGGCAGCATTTACGAGGGTGACCGGGAAATGAGAATCCGTCAGGAAATCCTGCTCGGAATCGGTGGGATGAGGGCTCTTACTGAAATGGGTATTGAGCCGACTGTCTGCCACATCAACGAGGGATACGCAGCCTTCTGCCTACTCGAAAGAATCCGTCAGTTGTGCAGCAACAGGGGCGTAAGTTTCGACCAGGCCGTAGAGGCTGTCAGAGCAGGCAGTATTTTTACAGTGCATACCCCCGTAAAAGCGGGCAACGACGAGTTTCCCGTTGAGCTAATGGATAAGTACTTCAGCGACTATCTACCTGCACTCGGGATAAACAAAGACGAATTCCTAAGCTTAGGCAAAGCCAATCCCAGGGACGAGAAAGAGTTGTTCAAGATGTCGATTTTGGCGCTTAGGCTAAGTGCATACAGAAATGGTGTCAGCAAACTCCATGGGCAGGTCTCACGTAAGATGTGGGCGGGGCTTTGGCCCGGTGTGCCTGTCGATGAAGTACCGATAACATCGATTACAAATGGCATACACATCAAAAGCTGGTTGTCGGCGGAGATGGACTCGTTATACGAAAGGTACCTCGGGCCCAATTGGGCTGAGCAGAGTGCCGAGGAGTCGGTTTGGAAAAATATCGACCAAATTCCGGACGAGGAATTCTGGCGAGCGCGTCAGCGATGCAAGGAAAATCTGGTTGTTTTTGCTCGCAGGCGCCTCAAGGAACAAATACAGCGGCGAGGTACCTACCATACCGAGCTAAACTGGGCTGAGGAGGTCCTCGACCCAGAGGCGCTGACAATCGGATTTGCCAGGAGATTCGCCCCCTATAAAAGGGGCAATCTGCTGCTGAAGGACCCCAAACGCATTGTAAAACTGCTTACCAACCCTGACCGGCCTTTGCAGATTATTTTCGCCGGCAAGGCGCACCCGAGGGATACCGAAGGCAAAGAGATTATTCGGCAGATTATTCACTTTTCATCGCAATATCAGGTCAGACGCCGCATCGTATTCATCGAAGATTATGACATCAATGTGGCCAGGGTACTGGTCCGGGGCGTCGATATTTGGCTTAATAATCCCCGACGCCCGATGGAGGCCAGCGGTACCAGCGGTATGAAAGCGGCTGTTAACGGCGCGCTTAGTATGAGCACTCTGGACGGCTGGTGGTGTGAGGGTTACAAGCCTGAGATAGGCTGGGCCATCGGCTCAGGCGAAAGCTATGAGGATGCCGGCTATCAGGATATGGTGGAATCCCAGGCCATTTATAATATGCTCGAAAATGAGGCGGTTCCACTGTTTTACACACGCTCAGCCGACAATCTGCCGCGGGCCTGGATACGCAGAGCAAAGAATTCCGTCAAGTGGATATCGCCGCGATTCGGCACACACAGGATGGTAACTGAATATATGAACAGGTTTTACCGTCCGGCGAGCAGCAAATGGACTTACCTGACGGCTGAAAATATGGCCGGGGCCAGGGAGCTTGCCGGGTGGAAATCAGATATGAAAGCGGCCTGGCGCGAAATCGCCGTTAGTGCCGTGAATATAGAGGTCGACAACGGCCAGCAGCGCGTGCAGCTTGACCCAAAAAAATCCCAGCTCAAGGTTGGTTCTCAATTGAATGTAAAGGCTCTGGTTAAGCTTGGCAAAATCAGGCCGGATGATGTTTCAGTCGAGCTTTATCACGGCCCTGTTGACACCTGGGGTGATATAAAGGATGGCTCGGCTGTCAGAATGAACTATAAAGAGACGTCGGGTCAGGACGGCGAGCATTGGTTTGAGGGCGTGATGCCCTGCGAAAAATCCGGTCGCAGGGGCCTTGCACTGCGAGTCTTACCAAGACACGACGATATAGTTGACCCTTATGAGCTCGGCTTAGTTCTCTGGGAAGGTACAAAATAGGCGCGGTTATTCCTTATCAACCACCCCTCGCCGGAATTAACGACTTCAATTATCCAAAATTAGAAAAAAACGGGAAATTTGGGGGTTAATTTGCATCGATTAGGCAATCCAGACAAGAAAAAAACGCGGATTTCAACCAAATGCGCATGCGAAATCGAGGGGTTTTTCAACCAAATGCGCAAGTTGGGTGAAAAAATTGTAAAAAATTGTAAAAAATTTGCAAAAATTGGTAAAAATTTCAAAAAATTAGCAAAAATTGTGCTGAATTGACGCGTTTTGAGCCCTTGCGCGCGGGGTACTTGCGCGTTTGGTGCTATTCGGACAAGCGGAGTCTG
>CAYLXD010000097.1:0-7060 GCA_964387515.1 uncultured Pirellulales bacterium
TGACGTATCGGTCGATTATCCGCATAATCGGAATCTTTGTTTGTTCAGCCTCTATAATCAGTTCCTGGACCTTGCCGAGCGTCGTATCTTTGCCGGCCTTTGTTACGGTGATATCCAGCGCACCGGTAAGGTTGTTTGTGCCGGCGAAGACCTGCATTCCCGGTACTTTATCGACGGGCAGTGATTCGCCTGTTATCGTCGCTTCATTTACGGAGCTGAGTCCTTTTAAGACTTCACCGTCGGCGGGGATATTATCGCCGGGCCGAACGCGAACACAATTGCCGGGCGCCAGAGCGCTGACGTCGATTTCTTTTTCGGTGCCGTCGGGGTTGACCAGATTGGCCTTGGTGGGCGTTAATTTTATCAGCGACTCAATCGAGGCCCTTGCTCCGAGCGCGGTTCGGGTCTCAATGAGCTCGCTCAGAAGCATAAAGAAGGCGACGATGCCCGCGGTAACGTAGTTTTGTGTGGCAAAGGCGGCCAGTATCGCCAGCGCCACAAGTTCGTCCATATGCGATACTCTTCTTATAAGGCTTTTTACCGCGTGCAGTACGATTGGAGCGCCGAGCAGAACGGCCCCGGCCATCGCCAGAAACTCGGCGTTGAAGCTCCCCTTTCCGTAGAGAAGCCTGGCAGTAGCGCTGCTAAACAGAAGTGCCCCGCCCGCCAGCGTCCCTAACAGGGCCATACTTACCCGAACCTGTTTGCCGGCCGTCGCCTCGCCGCTAATGTCCTGCTTAAAATGTAAATGTTCGTGAGCCATAACCTTGTATCTCGTTTTGAGTATAAATTCGAAACTCGAAACAAATTCAAATTACCAAAATTCAAATCACCAAAACAATAAGTTTTGAACATTTGGACATTCGAATTTCGGTATTGTTTCGGATTTCAGGTTTCGTGCTTCGTATTTATTTGCTATTTCTCTTTCTGAGATTTTCGTTTTATTGCAGGGTCCCTGTTTATCAGAATTCTAAGCTCTTCGCCCTTGATTCCTTTGGTCGGTTGAATAATTATTTTTTCATCTGCATTGTTAAGGACGTATTTGATGGCCTCCTGGTATATATCCTGGAGAACGAGTTCTGGTCGCTTTTGATATTCCGGCAGTATTTTTTGCAGGTACTCGGCGTTGGCCTTGGCGCTCTCGACAGTTTTTGTTCTGTATGCCTTTGCCTCGGCGATTACTTCGCGTCCCTCACCGGCCAGTTGAGACCATAAAAGCTCCTGCTCATCTTGTGGTGAGCCTGTCGAATTCACTTCGCTGATTTCTTTATTCTCAATGGCCGCGAGCAGTTCCTCGGCGATGGGCCCGGCTGCTTCGTTAAGGGTCTTTTCTGCGTAGCCTCTGGCCTCACTGATTGTTTTTTGGCTTTCCTGACTGGCCCGCAGTGACGCCAAAAACGCGTCATTGACCTGCCGGGGCCACGTACTGTCGGTTAGCTGCACTGATACAACTCTTATACCACTTTGTATCGTGTCGAGCTTTTCCTGCAGCAGTTTCGCAACATGTCCGGTTATTCTGTCCTGACTCAGAAACAGCGCCTGGTCGATTGTGTAGTTTACGATTGCAGTTACGACGGCGTCTTCGAACAAACCTTGCAGCAGCGGTTTTATGCTCGATTCTATAACCTCGGCGTAGCTCTGGCCGGGTTTGACATCTTCGATATGGATATTTCTGAAGAATCGCTCGGCGTCGTCAATCTTATAAGTCAGTTGCCACTTGCAGTGAATAATGTTGTAATCACTGCCGGCCGCGCCGCCGAGTATCTCTTGTTTTTGGCTTCTGACTATGCAGTATCCATCCTTTAGGGGGTCGAGTTTTTCCGGCACTCGAATCTGGGTTTTGGGACCCGCCGGAAGTGTTTCCTCCCGCGTTTGGAAATACCAGAAAGAGTTGATTGGAAGATTCGTCCTTTTTTCGACGGGAATTTTTATAATTGTATCTATCGGATATGGAAAGACCCAGTGCAGACCGGGCCCGAGCACTCTCTGGTCCCCGACGCCGCGTATCTTTCCGAATCGAAGGACCAGCGCCTGCTCATCGGAACCGACCGTTCGAAATCCCGAAGCCAGAAAGAGCACGACCAGCACTATCATTATCACCTTTAGGATAATGAAGCTCACTCGCAGTGCCTCGAAGAGCGAACGGCCGGCGGCGTCAAAGACGCCAGCGGCCTCTTTCGGTATTGGCCGGTCCGACGAATTCTTATTTGGGCTGCTTTCTTCTGTCATTGCATCGGTACTTAAATCAGGTTACAGGATTACTTTGAGCCGGAGTGCCCGGACTCCAGGTCGGGAATCTCCTTTAACAGTTTGAAAGGCTCCGTATCGGCAGGTAGGACAATGGTGGCCCTTTCCTTTAATACTTCCTTGAGTGTTTCAATTCCGCGCAAAAACATCGCCAGTTTCGGATGGACCTCGAGCATCTTATAATATTTCGCCGCCTCGGCATCACCCTGAGCGCGTATCGCCTTGGCCCTTGCCTGTGCGGCGGCGAGCAATTCCGTCTTCTTATAATCGGCGTCTGTTTTTATCCTCGTTGCCTCGGCGTTGCCCTGGGCGATGGTGGCCTCGGTGCGGCGGTTTCTCTCAGCCCGCATCCGCTCAAAGACGTCCTTACTGACGTCCTCGCTGATTTTAAGTTGTTTTATTCCGAGCATTGCCGCTTCTATCCCGTAGTTGTCGCTGACCGCCCCCTGAAGGTCGGTGAGCATTTCGTCCTCAATCTCCTTGAATTTTATCTTTGTACTGTCACTGTTGACGAATTCGCCGAAATCGTGCTTGCCGATTATCCTGTTCTGGGTGTCGCTGATTTGGCTGCGCAGTTTGCTTTCTGCCTCGCGGATAGTCCCGACGGCGTTAAAGAATTTCAAAGGCTGAGCGATTTTCCAGACGACGTACGTATTTACGATGATGGGAACGGCTCCTTTTGTTGTTGTCTCGCCGACCTCAGCTTCGAGGACTTTCATCCTCGAATCGAACTTGTAGACCCACTGGATGGGGGCGGGCCACTTGAAATACCAGCCCGGGCTGGTGATTTCGTCTGTGGGCTTGCCGAAGGTTGTTACTAAGGCCGATTCGGTCTCTCTTACCTGGAACGAGACAAGCTGCAGTGCCAGAATGGCTACTACAAGAACGATAAATATTGTAATGGCTATATTTTTCATTTTGGGCCGGTCTCCTCAAAGCCGCCCAGTTCATACAGGCTGGGCGTCAGTTTTTCCTGAAGGTCGATTATGGTAACCTGAGTGTCGTTCTGGTCGGCTACGATGATAAATTTGCGTATATTCTGCGGGATTTCTTCATAGGCCGACAAGACAAGTTGGCGCTTGTAGATTTCCGGCGCAGCCCGGTAAGCCTGGAGCTGGCTCTGGAATTGCTCACCGGTTGCCTTTGCCAGTGTCGCTTTTTCAAATTTGTAGCCCTGTGCCTCTCTTAATGTCTCGAAAATTTCGCCTTTTGCCTGCGAAAAGGCCGCGTCTAAGTCGCCGCCGAGCTTTTCGATTTTTCCGGCATCGTCTTCGCCCTGAGCTTTCTGGTATTGTGCCGCCAGCTCATACAGTTTGTCCGCCTCCTCGACCGACCCCGCTAAGTTGCTCAGGGTTTTGTTGCGTTGTGCCTGGGCGTTCAGTACAAGTGCCTCTTTCTTTTGAATGGCCCCGATGACCCGTTGATAATCACCAGCTACTTCAGGCGGCGGATGAATACCCTGCAGGCCCAGAAAGACAACTTCAACACCCAGCCCCGCCTCGTCGGCGGCAGCCTGAATTCTTTGTGTTAAAAGCCTTTTGGCTTCTACTCTGCCTGCACCGAGAAGGCTGCGCTGGATATCGGTTTCGTTATCGACGTCAATCGTCGCATCGGCCGCAAACTTCGCAAGCTCGCGATAACAGATTGATTCGAGCATCTCGGCCGAATCCTGATGGTTATAGACAAAGGCGTATAAATCCTTTACCCGGTACTGAACGGGGGTGTTGGCCTTGACGAGACTTACCGGAACAGCGCCTTGTGTTTCTTTGCCGACGGTGTAGGTACTCGCGACAAGAACGCTGTGTTCAGCTTTGTAATGGGTCTTGCCCCACAATAAGGGCTCGCGTATGCGCTCGCCGGTCTTCGGATTGACCTTGGGTACAAAGCCGATGTTTAGTTCCATTATTTTCTTTGTGGGATACTTATGTGCGATATCGATGGGCCAGGGCCATTTGAATCTCAACCCGGGCCCGATGAGCCTGACCTGGCCGGCCCGGTTGAAGGGGTCCCCGAAATGTTCTATTATCGCCTCTTCGTTCGGAGCGACCACGACGACGCAGCTCAATAGATATACGGTAGCGCCGGCGAAAAGAACGAGAGGTACTATCGCCTTTTCGAGAAGTTTATAAAACCACGTTTGGGAAACTTTGAAGCCGAACTGATAATCGATAGCGGTCGCGGCGGTACGGAATATACCCCCGGGTTCATTTATAACGCCCAACAGTCTGCTGTCGAACGCCGCCCGGCTGTACTGGTCCTTGAGTCTCGGCCGATATATGTCCAGCACGACATTTAGAGCTATTTCTGTACCGAGCACTACCAGAAGGATTGGAATAGCCCAGCGGATTACCGTCAGCAGCAGGAAAATCTTAAAATGCGCCAGTGCCAGAGCTATTGCCAGCCCGAAGCAAAGAAGTGCCGCGGCAAGGCCGAAGCTGCCGCCGGCTCTTAAAGGTTTCCATTGCGTCTGGCTCGACATTCCCGTCGCATAGCGGGAAATCAGAAAGCTCACAAACGCCACGGCCGTCAAAAGGATGCTGCACAATAGCGGCTGTTTCCAGTCGGCCTCGGCGCCGGCCGACACTGCCTTTAGCAGGTAAAGTCCGACGGTTATCTGATAGATAGCTATACCGGCTGAGAAGACCGGCAGAAACCATTTTTCAAGTAGCTGCAAACGCCGCTGTGCAACGGCGAATAACCCAGCCTGTTCACCTTTTGCCTGAAATATTCCGCTGGCCTGCTTCTCGGCCTTGTCTAATTGGCTCAAATCAAGCTTTTCCTGCTCTGCCAGGCTTCGCTGGTGGAACTGCAGGGCCAGCACGGCCCAGACCAGGGCCGCTGAGAGGATAAGCCAGGCGGCGGAATTGACCGCGAGAAAGCCGCTCCATCGCCCTATCAACAGAACGAGCACGAAAAACACAACCTCCACGACTAAAGAAACTATGGCTACGTTTTCCGCACGCCTCGAGGATATCGCCATTTTCTATTCCCGCTTTTTATATCCAACTCGTTGGACGAGTCCGAACAAAAAACCATAAATATGGTACTATTGCTTCGTCAGGGTTAAATTCGTAAGTATCATTGCGAAGCAATCAGTGTTTAGCCCCGGTTTTACCGGGGGTTTTGACTCGTATAGCAATAAACGCGTATTCAGTATAGAAACAATTGCCAAAAAATCATGCTTTTTATAGTGAGCCTGTCGAACTATAATTATACTTAGTTTAACCGTCGCCGTGACCAAAGCAGCAAACAAAGAACGATGTATAAGCTATTTAGCCTGACAAAAAACACTTTCATCGAGACTTTAAGGCAGCCGATTTACGCTGTCCTGATTGTCGTTGCGCTGCTTCTGTTTTTCATAAGTCCCTCTCTTACGATGTACTCAATGAGCGACGACAATAAACTCTTACGCGAAATAGGTTTATCTACGCTGTTTTTGGCCAGTTTGTTCATAGGAATCTTTTCAGCCTGTGGTGCCGTAGCCAAAGAAATCGAGGATAAAACCATCCTTACGGTCCTGAGCAAACCGGTGCAGCGTCCGATATTTATTATCTCCAAATTCCTCGGAGTAAGCGCTGCCGTCGCACTGGCCCATTACATCTGCACAATTGCCCTTTTAATGACCATCAGGCACGGCGTACTCGAGACGGCACGTGACACCCACGACTGGACCGTTATTACCGCAGCAGGCCTTGCCACGGCTTTGACATTGCTGCTAAGTGCCTTCTTTAACTATGTTTATGATTGGAAGTTTTCGTCAACAGCCATCGTACTCGCCGGCATATTCGCCACGCTGGCTATTAGTTTTTTGTCGTTTATCGACCGGAACTGGCAGTTCAATCCCTCCAACAACGGCATCAATGCGCTCGATGTCTATGGCTCGGTATTGCTGCTGTTGGCTGCCATTATAATCGTGGCCCTGGCGGTCGCACTTTCGACGAGGTTTAACGTCGTTGTAACGCTTTCTGCCTGTGTAGGCCTGTTTTTATTGGGTCTTGTCAGTGATTACACCTTCGGCAGGTTTGCAGAAACCCATTTATGGGCGAAAATCGGCAGGTTTTTAGTGCCGAATCTCCAGGCCTTTTGGATAAGCGACGCAATTTATGAAGGAAGCGAAGTGCCCTTAAAGTACATTATCATAAGCGCCTCTTACGCCCTCTGCTACACAGCCGCCATATTGTCGCTGTCTATCGCACTCTTCCATCGCCGCCAGGTCGGCTGATGGTAATTGGTAACTGGTGAGCGGTAACCAATTACCATTTAACCAGTTACCATTTAACCAATTTGATAACGGCTGTTTCATCGCAGTTTTGCTGCTTTGGACAGCGGGCGCAGTCCCGCCAGACCTTCATTGGCAGTGAATCTTTTTCTATTCTTTCAAAGCCTAATTTTTCAAAAAATTCCGGCTCTAACGTTAGCGCAAATACTCGTTTTAAACCGAGCCGTTTAGCTTTTTTGAGGGCCTCTTTAACTAACATTTTGCCGGCCCCGCTTTTTGCCTTTGTTCTTTTGACAGCTAATGACCTTATCTCCGCTAAGTCCGACCAGATGATTTGCAGTCCGCAGCAGCCGATGATTAGTGGTGAGCCTGTCGAATCCATTTTGTCGTCCGACTCAGCCACCGTAAAGCTCTGCAGGTTCTCGTAGATATCGGTCTTGGAGCGAAACAGCATCCTGTCCCGCTCCGCGTAGGAGTTGATTAGCCGGTGTATTGCCTTGACGTCTGCTATTTTCGCACTGCGTATTTTCATTCTGTGAACTCTGTGAACAATGAACAATGAACAACAAACAATGAACAATGAACAACAAACAA
>CAYLXD010000098.1:0-1214 GCA_964387515.1 uncultured Pirellulales bacterium
GAAGGCGATTTTGTCCTGCGCAGCGGAAAGAAAAGCAAATACTATCTTGATAAATACCTCTTTGAGACCTGTCCGGATATTCTAAAAGCCTTAGGCGAAGAATTTGCAAAGTATGTTACCGATGATGTTACTTTGATAGCCGGTGCCGAATTGGGCGGAGTTGCCTTAGCAGCCGCTACTGCTATGGAGACCGGCAAAAACTGGATTATCGTCCGTAACAGCAAAAAGGCCTACGGCACAGGAAAAATGATTGAGGGTGTCCTCAAAAAAGGTGATGTCGTTTTGTTGGTTGAAGATGTCGCCACTACCGGCGGCCAGGTCCTCGAAGCCGCAAAGGTCATTACCGAAGCCGGTGCAAAGATTAAGAAAATCGTCTGCACAATCGACCGCAGACAGGGTGCCGAGGAGAACATAACCGCCGCCGGTTACAAGTTCGAAAGTATCCTCACCAAAGACGACCTCGGCATAAAGGATTAGCAAGTTAGCAAATCAACAATTTTTTTGGCGATTGTGGTTTTGGATGTGTTTGTGAATTTCAGCCATTTGCGGCCTGGCATTTTTATCTGAACGGTTGACTTTTCGGCGCCGATTGCGGCAGGGGGGTTTGCGATTATCATATCGAGGTTTTTTTCTTTTAACTTTTTCTCAACATTTCGCCGAAGGTTTTTGTCTTCCAGAGCGAAACCAACGATAAATCGTGACCCGTCGCTCGTGGCTCGTCGCTCGTGTTTATGTTTGCCGGCCCATTTAAGGATGTCAGCAGTTGGTTTTAATTTTATTGCTAAAATCTTTTTTGATTTTTTAATTTTTATTTTTGATTTTCTAATGGGTGTATAATCCGAGACTGCGGCTGCCATTATCAGACAATCGCATTTTGAGAAAAATTTCTTCACAGCTGCAAACATTTCAGCGGCGCTGTCAACGCCGACAAAATCCACTCCTACCGGCGGCTGCAAATCCGAGGCACTGATAAGTGTAACTTTATGACCGGCTTTGATTGCCGCCAGCGCAAGGGCATAACCCATTCTGCCGCTGCTTGCATTGGAGATGAAACGAACCGGGTCGATGTATTCCCGCGTGCCGCCTGCTGTAATTAAGAAGTGCATTTTTTAAATCCGAATATCGAATTTCGAAATTCGAAACAATATCTAATAACCAAAATTCAAATGACCAAAACAATAAGTTTTGAAAATTTGAACATTAGAATTTCGAAT
>CAYLXD010000098.1:1314-6997 GCA_964387515.1 uncultured Pirellulales bacterium
AATTCAAATGACCAAAACAATAAGTTTTGAAAATTTGAACATTAGAATTTCGAATTTGTTTCGGATTTCGGACTTCGTGCTTCGTGCTTTTTAATTTTCGAAGCGATTTTTTCGATTGCCTCCAAAATATCCTGCGGCTCTGACATTCTGCCCATCCCTTCTGTTCCGCACGCAAGTCGCCCTTTAACAGGGCCGATTACTTCAAACCCCATCTTTTTGACTGTCTTTACGTTGCGCTGCACAGCCGGGTTATTCCACATATCCTTGTTCATTGCAGGTGCCAGAAGTGTCGGCTTGGCCCAGCACGTACAAACGGTTGTGCTGAGCAAATCGTCGCAGATGCCGTTTGCTGCCTTGCCGATTATATTGGCTGTCGCAGGGACGACCGCCACAATATCGGCCCACTCAGCCAGACTTATATGGCTTATTTTATGTTCCTCCGTGGTGCTCCACAGTGAGGTATAAACCGCCTGGCCTGTCACGGCCTCGAAGCTTTTCGGCCCGATTAGCTGGCAGGCGTTTTCTGTCATCACCGTCCTGACCTTCGCACCGCAGGCGGTCAGCTTACTGGCCAAATCCACCGCCTTGTATGCAGAGATACCTCCGCTGACACCCACTAAAATATTCAGCCCAGTAATATTTGATTTATTCTTTGGCATCGCGCCTGCTATTCTTTGCCTTGCTTTTTAGATATGTCAGTTCCGGTATCAATGGTGATTTTGTCCTGGAGTATCTCCTGTATAACGATTTCCATGTGAGTTTTACCCTCAGCGTTCTCAATCAAAGGCCGAGAGCCTTCCATTAACTCTCCTAATCTTTTTTGGATTAGGGCCGTTAATTTGAATCGACCACCGACTTTGTTAACTATCTCCGTGCTCTTGAGTTCTTCTATCATTGTTTTTCTCCACCGCTCTGTTCGATAATTTGTATTATCTCTTTCACCGCCTGCTCCAGGTCGTCGTTTATGACCATATGTTCGTAATACTGCCAGGCCGCCGCAAACTCGGCACCAGCACCTTCAAGTCTTTTTTCAACTGTTTCCGAACCCTCGCGGCCCCGGTTCTTTATCCGGTGTACCAGTTCTTTTTCCGTCGGCGGAAAAATGAAAACCATCATCGCATCCGGATATACCGACTTGACCTGTCTGGCGCCCTGGACGTCTATTTCCAGAATGATGGTTTTGCCGGCTGCAAGTGCTTCTTCGACTTTGTCTTTCGGCGTCCCGTATAGATGCCCGAAGACTTCGGCGTATTCCAGCAGCGAGCCCTCATCGATGCGTTTGTGGAACTGCTGCTGTGATGCAAACCAATAATCCTGCCCGTTGACTTCGGTCTCTGCTCTCGGCCGGGTTGTTACTGAGATACTAAGACAAGAGTTATCTAACCGCTTAACCACCTCTTTGCAAATAGTGCTTTTGCCCACGCCTGAAGGCCCGCTCACTATTACGATTTTGCCCTTTCTTATTTTCTGTTTGCTCACGATGACGCGTTAAAATTTTGTGTCACCTTCGACTTACGGATTTTGCTTTTTAAGCTATATTCTGCACCTGTTCTTTAATCCGGTCTATCAGGCACTTTATCTCCACCACACAATTGACAATCTCGGTATCACAGGCCTTGCTGGCGATAGTGTTGGCTTCCCTTAGCATCTCCTGGGCTATAAAGTCCAGCTTACGGCCTGCCTGCCCGTCCGTCCGGCAGCTCTGAGTAAACTGCTTTAGGTGCGATTCTAATCGGGCAACCTCTTCCGATATGTCCGACCGCTCCGCGAAGACCGCCACCTCTCTGGCAATCGTTTCTTCGTCGAGTTTCAGTTTTGCCTCGGCCAGTAAGCCGTCCGCTCTTTTCTTGAGTTTTTTTTGATATTCCTGCAAAACTACCTCACTGCGGGCGCGTATCTGCTTAATGGCCTTGCGAATTGCTTCACAGTGGCCGTTCAAATCGGCCGCAAGAGCGGCACCCTCGGCCTGACGCATCTGTTGGACTTTCCCTATTGCCTGTTCGGTAACTTCCAGAACCACCTTTTTAATTTGCTCGGCCGTTTGCTTGTCCGGCAGTGCCGGCGTCACTATCCCGGGAAGGCCCAGCAGGCTGCCGATATCAATCTGGCATTTGGTATCACTGCAACTGCTGAGCTGGCCCAAACGTTCTATGTACGTACGCAGCGCCTTTTCATCTATCTCAAACAGTGAATCCACCGGAGCATCCTTGAGTCTGAGCACATAGTTCACCATCCCGCGGGACAGGTTCTCCCGAAGCACTTTTTCAATAGCTTCTTCAAGAAACGCCAGTGACTCCGGCAGTTTTATCTTGGCCTTAAAATAACGGTTGTTGACCGCTTTTATTTCAACGGCATATGTCACACCATTGAACCGGCCCTGTCCATCGCCGAATCCGGTCATACTGTTTATCATAGCGCTGTACTTTCAAGTTAATGTAGCCGGCGCGCCCCCGGTTGGTGTGCCGGCATACCGCTGGAAAAACCTTGCCCTATTCGTCGAATAAGTTTACGTCAGTTTCTGCTGCGGTTGGCGTCTGGCCGGCCTGTGGCTGCTGTGAGTTTTCCGGCAGCCCCTGCTGAACCGCCGGACCGCCAAAATCGCTGACCGTCGGCTTGTAAAATTTCACCATCACACCCGCGAGCAGCAAAAACAGACCCACTAATGACACCGTGACCCACGTCAGGAAGTCGCCCGTTTTAGAGCCCAGAATCCCGCTTGCAAGCCCGCCGCCGAAGACGCCGCCCAGACCGCCGCCTCTGCCCTTTTGAATCAGAACAATCAGGACAAGTGCCACTGCGCAAAAGACAAAAATACCGGCAATTACTTTCATAATGAAAGCCACCGCTAACAATGGTAAACCCGTCATATCTCAGCCTCGCATATAATTTCGATTCTAAATAACTTGTGACTACGCCGCCTGGATTATCGCCAGAAAGTCGTCGGCCTTCAAGCTCGCACCGCCGACCAGCAGACCGTCCACATCTTCCTTCTGCATTATCTCCGCCGCGTTACCGGGCTTGACCGAACCGCCGTACTGAATGCGAATCTCCTGTGATAGCTGCTCACTGTACATCTTTGCAAGGAGCCGCCGTATAAAGCAGTGCACCTCTTGTGCCTGCTCGGGCGTCGCCGTCAGACCCGTACCGATGGCCCAGACCGGCTCATAAGCTATCGTCACCGCCGAAACTTTCTCAGCACTCAAACCGGCCAGCCCCGCTTTTATCTGCCGCGTAACCACCTCTGTGGTTTTATTGGCCTTGCGCTGCTCAATCAGCTCACCTATGCAGAATATCGGCAAAAGCCCGCCCGCAATGGCAGCAGCAATCTTCTTATTTACCAGTTCGTCCGTCTCGCCAATTACGTGTCGGCGTTCCGAATGGCCGCACAATACATACGTGCAGCCGATGTCCTTCAGCATCGAAGCGCTTATCTCACCGGTAAAAGCCCCATTTTGCTCGAAGTAAATATCCTGACTGCCGAGGCCGATATGTGATGAGCTTACAGCCTTGGCCACCGCTTGAAGGTAAACGAAAGGTGGTATGACCGCTATAGTAACACTCGAACCAGCAAGACGCGACGAACCCAATGCGACCGCTTCGGCCAGAGCTACGCTGCTGCGGCTGTCGGTGTTCATCTTCCAGTTGCCTGCCACGAATGGCTTTCTCATAAAACTCTCCCGATATTTGTTCACAGTTCATAGTTCGTGGTTCGTCGATGAACAATGAACAACGAACAATGAACTCAATTAAAGCAATTCTGTTGCACGCGGGAAACTGCCCAGTATCGAAAGCTGCAGGCAGTGCTTACGTGCCTCTTCGAGTCCCTTTTGAACATGTTTCTCCGTTCTGTGTCCGATAAAATCCACGAAGAAGTAGTATTCCCACTCTCTTTTCATACTCGGCCGGGACTCTATATTCGTCAGATTAATATTGTATTTTTTGAAGACTTCGAGCACATCAGCCAGTGCCCCTGCCTTATGCGCTGTGCTGAATAGTATTGCTGTTTTATCTTCGCCGGTCGGCTTGGCATCTTCTTTGCTGATTACCAGAAATCGCGTTATATTGTTGACAATATCCTCGATGTTCTCACAGATAATCCTCAGACCATACAGTTCCGCCGCGACCCGTGAGCCGATTGCTGCGGCCGTTGGTTCAGCCGCAGCCATTTGTGCCGCCTTCGCAGTCGAGGCAACGGCGATGGTTTGTGCCTCTTTGAAGGTAGCACTTAGCCAGTTTCGGCACTGGGCGAAAACTTCCGGCTTGGAGTAAATCTTTTCGACCTTTTCCAGGGAGCAGTTCGCCAGAAGATTGTGGTGAATCGCCATCAGTACCTCGGCACATATCCTCACGTCGGAATCTATCAGAGCATCGAGTGTTTCTATTACGCCCCCTCCTGTCGAATTCTCTATCGGCACGAGGCCCAAATCACAGTGGCCCTTACTGACTTCAGTAAAGATACTTCTCACACTGATAAGCGACTCGTATTCGACGCTCTGCCCGAACTTGAGCATCGCCGCGGTATGGCTGAAGCTGCCGTCGGGCCCAAGATAGCCAATTCGCAATGGCCGTTCAAGAACGAAAGAACCGCTCATCAACTCACGCCAGATTGACACAAGACATCTGTCCGGCAGCGGTCCTTTATTGGCTTTGACGATTTTCTCCAGAATCTTTTTTTCGCGGTCGGGCGCATAGATAGGCTTATCTGTTTTATTTTTGAGCTTGCCTATCTCTTCCACAACTCGCGCACGCTCATTCAGCAGCTTCACAAGCTGGTCATCAAGCTTATCTATCCGCTTTCTCAGTTCATCAAGAGACATAGTTCACAGGCAATACGCAGTATCCCTTACGGGAAAAACTTTCCTGACAATCGACCTTTGCAACCGACCGTTTTTCATAAAACTACTACATTTAACAAAATTACGTCCTTACGTCAACGAATTTGCACCGCTGCCTTAATTTTCCCCCCGATTTGCCCGGGAATTCCCGGAAACACCAAAATACGCACTTTTAACCCCTTTATCGTACCCCCAACATTACACCAAAACCCAGACTCTGCGTTGGCCAAAGTGGCCGGCCCAGGTACCATAAGCAAACCCAATAGTTTTTTCGTCTGATTGGGCTCAAAAAAGCGACTTTGGGAACTGGAGGGTTACAAAAAAAGCTGCGGGTTTTCCTCGCAGCCTTTTAATTCATAAACTAATTGTGAGCCTATGGTCTGCGTTTTCTAATCAAAGCCAGTCCACCCAGGCCGAGCAGTAGTATTGACGCAGGTTCAGGTATCACGTCGCCCGTTATCTCAAAGAAGCTGGTGCCGCTCGCCGAGCCTCCCGCAGATAGGGTAAAACCCCAGTGAGTCTGCATACTTGTTATTTGTTCGCCTATTACCGTGGACGGAACCCAATCAGTAGTACCACCAGGAGGGTTATCAATAGGAGTGGGGGACAAATCTGCGAATACCGTCCCACCGTTGTACTCAGCACGATACATCTTACCATCAGTGAAGTCACCGCTTATAATCGAGTCGAATAATCCCGGTTCTGGGTTTGACCAGGCCCAACCTTCTGAATTTTCATCATACGCTGGAGTAAGTAGCAGCAGGCTTGAACTGAATGAAAAATGCGTAGGACCGTCATGAGCACGAGCAGAAAAGCCGAAGTCGATAGAAGGATCTACTTCTATTCCA
>CAYLXD010000099.1:0-6894 GCA_964387515.1 uncultured Pirellulales bacterium
AAATTGTAAGCGAAAGCAAGAAAGGAAGGTGAATTATGTTGAGAAAAATATTAATCTTAACGGCCGTTGTTTCAGTCTTTTCAGCCTGTTTTTGCACTGAAGCTGCTCAAATTCCCGTGAGCTGGGACGGAGGTGGTGACGGTCATAGTTGGTCAGACCCAAACAACTGGGACCCCAATTCGGTTCCTGATAACGATATGAATACGTTCACCGTCACCATAGACGCTGGCGCTGGTGAGGTAGAAGTTGGCCTGCAACAAAGCCGTACAATTGACCAACTGGTGTGCCTCGGTAATATTGAACTTCAGAGTTGGACTTGGTATTTGGTGAACCTCACTTTAATAAATGGTTTAATAAATTATGGTAACTTGGCCATCGAACTCGACATTGCTGGTGATGTGACAAATACAGATGGAGCAACGCTTGAAATGGGAGAACACCTAAATATCTACGGCAATTTATATAATGCCCCACAGGCGAAAATTGAGGTCTTTCCTCGTGATATAGATATTGAAGGCGGAGTAGTTGAAAATGATGGTCTAATTCGAGCTATTAGTGGCGGATCCATTGGTGAAGCCCTTCAATTTACTAATAATGGCGAGATTCAGTTGCTTCTTGATGGTGGTTCAAATGGGGATGTCTTTGACAACAATAGCACCGGCAGTATAGAAGGCTCTGGTGGGATTTCTTCAAGCCAGCTTTTGAGAAACAAAGGAACAATTTACGCCAGTGGTGGCCCACTCCTACTTTACAGTGACGGTCCCATAGAAAACACCGGAACCTTGGGAAATCGCGTTGGTGGTACGGTAAAAGTGATGGCGTCAGTTCCATATGTAAATAACCAGGGTGCGATTGAGGTTAACGGAGATGGCTCTGTCGTTTTTGACTGCAATCTGGTTAACGAGGCAGACGCGAACATCTATATGTCCGGCGGAACTTTGTCTGCATCGAACATTACCCAATCAGCCGATGCGACATTCGAAGGTCAAGGTGACATCGTTACCGCTAACCTCGTCATCGAATCCGAGGGTCTAATCCGGCTGACCGGCCCAGCTAATATCTTCGGCAACGTGCAAATCGACCCAAATGCTACCTTGGAGATAAGTGATGGTCAGACCTTGATTACAGGCCACACAATTTGTGATGGTACTATCCACCTAATAGGAGGCACGGTTGTTTTTCAGGACGGATGCGATTGTGAAGACTGTAATATTATCAACGAAGCGGGACTTGACCGCAACCACTTTGACATAAACGCCGACGGCATAGAAAATTTCAAAGATTTTGCAGCTTTCGCCGAAAGCTGGCTCTGGCAGGCAACCTGGTACTAAAACCGTGATGCGTCGCTCGTATTACGTATTGCGTTTGGGTCATTCGTTCATTTGAATTTAGAATTTGTTTCGGACCTGTCCGCCGTAGCTTTCAGCGAAAGCGGATTTCGTGCTTCGAATTTCGAATTTGAGCCAGCTTAGCTGTTCGCTGTCGCCCTCTTCAAGTATTCTACCTCTGAGCGTGTCAACGGCCTGAATTTGCCTATACCGATACCACGAGCATCAAGCTTACCAATTCGTGTTCTTTTGAGTGACTTTACCGCAAGTCCCACCTTCGCCAGCATTCGCCGAACCTGCCGGTTAAGGCCCTGACGAATCGTTATCTCTATCAGCGATTCTCTATGGCTGCGCTTTAGTATTTTCACCGCCGAGGTGCCGGTTTTGCCCTCAGCCAGCCAGACACCTTTTTTTAGCTTTTCAATCGCCTGGACTTGAATTTCATCTTTGATAGCCGCGACGTATGTCTTCGACAGTTCATATCTCGGATGTGTCAATCTGTTTGCCAGTTCGCTGTCATTGGTAAGGATAATCAAACCGGCCGTATCGATATCGAGTCTGCCGACGCAAAAAATCCGCTCACTCGAAGGCACCAAATCTATCGTTTTTTTCCTGCCCTGCGGGTCGCTGCTCGTACAAATCACCCCCTTTGGCTTATTCAAAAGATAATACACCTTACGCGCAGGCCGAATCTTTTTGCCGTTTACCGTTATTACGTCTTTTTCAGCATCGACAAACACCGGCAGCTCATTTACAACCTTGCCGTTGACCCGCACCGCTCCTTCAAGTATCAGTTCTTCGCATTTCCGGCGGGAAGCAACACCCGCCGCAGCCAGAACTTTCTGTAATCTTTGTTTAGCCATAGTTCGTAATTATAATATTATGTGCTGCCGAACCAAATGTCGATGTTATAATTAACGCGTTATACAAACTTGTGGTGAGCCTGCCTGCACTGAGCAGGGTCGAAGTGTCGAACCCATAACGAGCGACGGGCCACGAGCAACGAGCAACGAGCCACGAATTATGATAACAACGGTTATTTTCGATTTAGACGATACCCTCTACGATGAAATCGACTATTGCCGAAGTGCCTTCGGTGCCGTCGCCGATTTTCTTGCCGATAAACCCGGTTGCCCCCCTGCCGGCCGCATCTTCGAGACCCTTTGGAAAGAGTTTATATCAGGCAATCACAAAACAACGTTCAATGCAGCCCTCGAACAGCTCGGCATCCAATACGATGCGGCGCTCATCGACCGATTGATAGAGGTCTATCGAAACCACACCCCCGGCATAAAATTACCACAGGAAAGTGAGGATTGTTTACGCAAGTTAAGCCGCAAATACACCCTCGCCCTCTTGACTGATGGCTTTCTGCCGGCCCAGCAACTCAAGGTACAGGCGCTGGGAATCGAAAAATATTTTAAGTGCATAATCTACACCGAACAGCTCGGCAGAGAGTTCTGGAAACCATCGCCTCTCGGCTACGAAAAAATCCTGCAGACCCTAAACGCAAAGCCGCAAAACACAGCCTTCCTCGGCGATAACGAAAAAAAAGATTTTATCGCACCGAACAAACTCGGCCTTTCCACCATCCGGATAATCCGCCCGGCTCGCATACACACCGAACCAGCCGACCGGCCCCACGCCGCCGCCCAATATGTAATACACAGCATAAGTGCTCTGCCGCCCCTCTTGGAAAAGCTGTAAAAATTTAACTTCTCTCCCTTCGAAGCGAAATCGACCCGACACCGCCCAAATCATCCCCTCAGCTCCATAAAACACGCTTACATCGGTTTTTTTTTATTGACGTAACAGGGCTGTTCAGACGATATTATATACAACTTTGCAGTTGATTTTTCGGTATTCTGAAGGAGTTTAGACGATGCCCGCAGGCAAAAGGCCACAAACTGACCCGATGCTCTATTATCTGATAACCTTCGTCGGCCTTTTTTTGGTCGCGACCGCCTTCGCAGTCATTTGCTACATCAAAATCGAAGATTACAGAACGATTGCGGAGACCTCAAAAACCCAGCTCGACCAGATGGCCACACCAGCCGAACAGCGAAAGGGACTGGGAAAAATAATCGGACGCATACCGCAGGGAAAAAGCGGAATGGGAACAATGGTCGATTACCTCGACCAAATGGTATATCTAATCATTGGCGGTTTCCCCGAAGACACCTCCGCCGAAGTCAAAGTCGACACCGCCGCACGAAAGGTCGAAGAAACGTTAAAGGAACTGCCCCAATACCAGCTTGATATCAGGCCGGACGACCCGAATACCACCGGCCTTACTCGAATAATTCAAAGGATGAACGCCGTCCTGAGCGAAACCACCGCCGCGCAAACCGATTTGAAGAACCAGTTCGACGAACTGGGAAACCGGTTCGATGACGCGATGGCCGCAGGATTCGAAAAAGAAAAGACACTGCTGGCCGAGAAAGAAAAGTATGAGCAGCAGGTTCACGACATCAGGAAAGACTACGACGAACTTAAAGCCCTGACGCAGCAAACCGCGGAACAGCAGGTTCAGACCCTTATGACCCGTCTCGACGAAGAAAAAGCAGACAGCTACGCTCTGAGACAGGACCTGCTCAAAACAAAGGCTCAGCTCGAAGTAGTGAAGGAAAGGATGAACCTCGCCCAGGAAAAACTTACGGCCATTGTGCCTCCGCCCGACAGCGAAGCACCGGCTTTTCAGCCGGACGGCAAAATATTGTTAGTCGACAACCAGACCAAAATAGCTCATATAAACCTCGGCACTGACGACCATGTCTATCCGGGCCTGACCTTCTCCGTTTACGATAAGAGCTTCCCCATCCCCAGAGACGGAAAAGGAAAAGCAGAGCTCGAAGTATTTGATGTCGCGGAAACCTTCTCCGCAGCAAGAATTATACGCTCGGAAATAAAAAG
Organism: uncultured Pirellulales bacterium; assembly: GCA_964387515.1. GTDB lineage: Bacteria > Planctomycetota > Phycisphaerae > Sedimentisphaerales > Anaerobacaceae > CAVXEF01. The sequence goes on from CAYLXD010000099.1 coordinate 4,242, forward strand.
ACCCATCGTAGTGGATGATATCATTGCCAATTTAATCTGGGACAGCGACAAAACAAACGTCTTTGTCGTCGCCGGCGAATTCGACCTCGACGATGATGGGAACATCGATTACGACGGCGCCGAAAAAATAAAGGCACTTGTCGAAAAATGGGGCGGCAAAACCACCGACAGCGTCACCGTTGACGCCGACTACCTCATCCTCGGCAAAGCCCCTGCTGTTCAGCAAAGGCCGACCTTTGAACAAATGGAGATCGACCCCTTGGCTATGGAAAAGTATGAAGTCTCCCTCCAAAAGCTCTCGCACTACAAAAACGTCCAGACCCAGGCACAGGAACTTTCCGTCCCCGTTTTCAATGCCGAAAGGTTCCTCTACTTCATTGGCTATAAAACCCGCGCCACAGAAGCAGGTGCCTGGTCGTTCTAACCCCTCATAGCGCCCGGCTCAACGCCAATCGAAGCAACAAAAATCTCACCCGTGTACTCACTCGCCGTCTTTGACGATGCAAAACCCTTTTTAACCGCGGCAAAAGTAACCGTCCAGTTTGCCCTGACAGCCGCTCCGAGAGGCTGCCCTGTATCACAATCCAGACCTGATGGAATATCCACCGCCAGGATAGGGCAGTTCTGGGCGTTTACACTTTCTATCAATCGTCTATATTCGTCTTTAAGCTCACCCCCCAATCCCGTCCCGAAAAGACCGTCAACAACCATATCAGCGCCGCTGCAAAAAGCCTTTAGCCTCCCCCTTATGTCACAATCACTCAGACCCAGCCGTTCAACACGCTGGCCCAGCCCCTCTAAAATATCCAGATTTATCTTCGCATCGCCTTTGATTTTCTCGCGGTTGCCGCAGATAACCACCACGGTTTCAAAGCCGCTGTTTAACAGGTGTCTCGCAATCACGTACCCGTCCCCGCCGTTGTTCCCCGTCCCGCAGAATATACACACCTTCGGATTCGCAGCATCAGCCAGTTTATTTTTAATCAGCTCGGCGCAGCTTCGTCCGGCATTCTCCATCAATACTACTCCCGGCACCCCAAGCTTATTTATCGCCCACGCATCAAACGCACGAACCTCATCTCTGCTCATCACAATACATTCTTTACCCAGCCAATACTTTTCCATAACTATTACCTATTGATAAACCAAAACTGAATGGTAAAATCGAACCAATATTAAATATTAAATAGTAAATAGAAAATAGTAAATAGAAAATAGGTATGCACATACTACTGACAAACGATGATGGCATTTTCGCGCCCGGCCTGGCCGCTCTCTACAAAGAGCTGGTCGAAATCGGCAGCGTAACGGTCGTCGCACCTGCCGGCAGCCGTTCCGGCGGCAGCCACAGTATCACCCTCAATCGCCCTTTCGTATGCAACAAAATCGATATCAACGGTCTATTCACGGGTTTTAGCGTCGAAGGCTCACCCGCCGACTGTGTTAAGCTCGCTCGTATGCAGCTCTGCAAAGACCCGCTCGACCTTGTCGTCGCAGGCCTGAACAACGGCGCAAACACAGGAATAAACGCCTACTATTCCGGCACCGTCGCCGCCGCGATGGAAGCCGCTTTTCTGAAAATCCCTGCCGTCGCAATGAGCCTTGCCTGCGAGGAAAATCTGGATTTTGAAGCCGCAGCCAGATACTGTGTCGAAATACTCAAAAAGCTTATGCCAATCGCCGCCGGCGATGTGATAAATATCAACGTACCGCTATTATCTAAGGGAAAGCCCAAAGGCATAAGGGTCGTTCCGCAATCGACCGAAGGCTTCGACGAATACTACGTCCGCCATCAAAACGAGCAGGGCCAGACCGTATTCCAGTTAGCCGGCGGCACGCATCGCCACGAAGAAAACCCAACCGATACAACCTCCCTCGTGGATGGCTTCGTAACGGTAACCGCCCTTGCCACCGGTATGACCAACCATACCAGGACAAACGAACTGAAAAACCTTTTTGACGCCTGATGCCAATCGTAAAAAATCTTTGCGCTTAATATTCTGCTATTTAGCCCCCAAGCCACGCCTTGGGGGTCGTTTAGCGTCGCCGCAACGTGTCCGCCGACCTGTCCGGCGTAGCTTTAGCGAAGACGGAAGCCTTGGCGAAGGCGGACGGCGACGCTAAACAAAGGATAAAAAAATGCCCGTTGTCTTTGAACAGCCTTGGCCGCTGCTAATCACCGCTGGCTTTGTCCTTCTTTTGGTACTGATTCTCCGCAGCATCTTCCCGCAAAACCGCCGCTGGTGGCAATGGCTTTTGCCGGCCCTTTTCGCCGCAGCAGCCTTTGGCCTCGATTTTCTCGTTGAAACCGACCGCGAGAAAATAAGTGCCGTCATTAGTACAGGCGTAAAGGCCGTTGAAAAAGAAAATCCCGATGCAATTGAGGCGCTCATCGCTGATAACTACCGCGATTCATTCCACGGAACCAAAGATGATTTAATGCGCGATTGCAGAATAAGGCTGGCTGAGCCGCTGGTTGAGAAAAACATAAAAAAAATACTGTCCATAGAAATTTCTCCTCGCTCCGGCGAAGCGCTTCGCGAAGACGAGTCCCCAACCGCAACCGCGGTTTTTACGGTCCGAATGCTCTTTGACAAGCGCAGTTACGTCTATCAAAGCTTCAAGGAGCAACTGCACGTAAAGGCTGAAGTTA
>CAYLXD010000100.1:0-6854 GCA_964387515.1 uncultured Pirellulales bacterium
CGGGACTCTTCCCTGTCAATAACCTCGAGCATAATCCTCTCCATAGTGCACAAACCATTGGGGACGGTCTCGCGGATAATTCTTTCTTTCAGCCGAAGTGCCTCCAGATAAGTCGGCCGGACCGAAAGGGCCCAGTTCAATTCATTCAACGCCTTTTTGTTCTTTCCTCTGGCGTAATACTCGACAGCGTCTTTGTAGCGGTCTTCCGCTATCCTTGTTCTATTGGCCCACTGCAGTGACTTGCGCACGCCCATCCGTTTACGGCTAATATCAGCCGCTCTGGCGTCACCTTCAGTCTGCTCAGGCTCGGTTATAATATGAGGAGTGAGCAACACCATAACTTCCTGCCGCACACTTTGATCCGTCGTTCCTCTAAAAATTCCACCTATGATAGGCAAATCGCCAAGCACAGGGATTTGTGTTCTGCCGGTACTAATTTTATCTCTGAATAATCCGCCGATAACTATGGTTTGGCCATCCTTAACCATTATGTTGCTTACCAGTTCCGCCGAGGTTTCGTCAGGAACGTTCAGAGTGCTGAGCTCGCCGGAGCTATCCTTGGAATGGATATCCATCCTGATATAGCCGTCGTCACAGATGTAGGGCCTGAACGACAGCTTCGTGCCGGTGTCAAGAAATGTCACCTCCTCAGTCGACGTGCCGCCCTCGCTCACGGTGGTCTGCGACTTGTATCCTATTTTTTTACCGATGTAAACCTGGCCGACCTGCTTATTGACTGCCAGTATCTTGGGATTGGCCAGAATCGTTACATCGGTAACTGTTTCAAGCGCTCTGATAAATGCCGCGACATCTTTGAAAGGAAAACCAACTATCAATCCAGTAGTTGTCCCTGACACGACAGAGCTGCCGCCAAACTTGTAATAGGTTGGGCCAGGCCGTGTAATACCCGTCAGCGATGTAACAGCACTGCCCTTGAGAGTTTGCCAGTCAATGCCAAAATCCATGTCCTCGGTAAGAGTTGCGCTTAAGATTGTTGCTTCGATAAGAATTTGCTGCGGTCTTACATCGAGCGAGGCCATAACCTCTTCGGCCTTGGCAACATTCTCGGGATAGTCATAAACGATTATAGCGTCATTCGTCGCCACCTTGTCACCGCCGCTCGAAGTCGCGCTGATAGACTCATCCACGGGGACACCGGTCTCAGCCGCCGTGGTAACCTCAATTTTGCCGTTGTCGCTGAGAACCGGCAAAATCAGCTTTTTCGCTTCAGCCGCGGTGATATAGTACAGAGTAAACACCCTGTATATCATCCTGCTCTTATCCTGTCTGATTTGCTCATATTCCTCAGCGGTGTATACCTTGATAAAGCTGCCTTCCTGCTCATACTTGAAGCCATAACCCAAAATCGCATCCATCGCCTCTTCAAACGTAACATCGTAAAGGCTGCCTACCGTAATCAAGCCATCCACTTTCGATGACGGCACAATGTTCTTCTGATACTTGGCTGCCAGAAACCGCAGCGCATCCCTAATCTCCGCGTCCTTTTTGAAAGTAATCGACTGAATCGTCCCGCCTGTGCTAATCTTTGCCGAATCGGGCGCCGTATTCTCATTGGCGGTCTCTCCCTCTTCTACACCGCCTCCTCTGACGCCGCCGACCGCCATCGCAGCCATTACCACCAGTACAAAGCTCCATACAAGCAGGTCCTTCCTGATTCGCACTGCCTTATATATTTTCCCTTCGCCAAGCATAATTTAGCTCCTGCTCCTTGGTGCAGAGTCCGGCAAAGTCTAATCGGCCCCTTCGATTGCCGGTGCAAGCTTTAATGTGATTTCTGCTTCTCCGCACCTCATAAACACTGTGCTTTGTCCAATTTTGACCACCGTGAACTCATACTCGTTGGCTCCCTCTTTCACCGACAATTTATCTCCTTCAGAGACCATCTCATCATTGATAAACGCCTGTGGATTTTCTCCGAATGCTATTGCTTCCAGCTTCAGTTTTTCTACGATGCGTCTGGTCAGTTCTTCATTTCCTCCGCCCGCAACAATATCCACCACTGCACCGCCCCGCAGAAATTCTTTCCCTACCGTGAAAAAGTCTCTCGTGAGCGTATCATTTCTGCCTTCGACGACCGGCAGCTCTACATAGGTTAGTTTCAACGGGGATTCGGACAGGCCTGCTGCATCATCAACTGCTGCAGCAGCGGCACTATTCGGAACGTTCGGCGTCAGCACCTTGACCCACATAAACGCCATCACAAGAATCAGGCAGACTGCCATTGTGGTCTTTTTCTTTTGCGCTGCCAGCTGGCCCATAAGCCTGCCAATCCACTGCCGCGGACCGCTGTTTTCGATGGTTTCTTTCATATCTTTCTATACAGCCCTAAATACCTTTATCGCCTCGTAGAGGCGCCTCTACCCTTGTTTATCCGCCGGCTCGTAGTAAATAAGTGCTTTTGTCTGCATGCTTACCTCGCCGCTGAAATCAGCTTTGTTGACAAGCTCCACCTGCTCAATGCGAACCAGCCTCTCAAGTTGCTGAAGCGCCCTGTAAAATTCGAACAGCTGCATCAGATTACCTTTACACCGCATATTCACCGGTATAGAGTTCAAAACGCCGGCTTGGGTTTCGGTGCCGTGCTCTATCAACTGTTCACTCAGCTTTGTATCACTCATCAAATCAGCAATTCTCTGTAGAAACGTTCCGAGGTCCCTTTGAGCGGGTATACTCGTCTGGTAATCTTCAGCCGTCTTTTGAAGCTCCAGCAAGCGCTGTTTCAGTTCAGGCAGTTGCTTTTTCTGATACGACGCCTTGTCAATAAGGGCCTGCTGCACTGCCCTGTCCTGTTTAAGCAGCTTTATTTTTTTTCGCAGCGGCATGTAGAGAAACAATACAAACCCGACGATTGTCACCGCCGCCACGATACCAATTACTATTTGTTGTCTTTCGCGAAACATCTTCAGCTATTTTCCTACACGCCGCCTTTGTCGGGTTGCGGTTCTTCGGCTGAATGTTCTTCCTGCCATCGATAATTTGCCAGATAGCAGCTTATCTTAAATTCACTTACCTGATAATTTTCCATCGGCTGCCAATTGCTTCTTCCCGCGGACGGCCTACTCGTCTGGCCCCTTATTTGACTGTTTCTTGAAAAGGATGGGTAAACCAGACAGAAATAAGGCGAATCTTCCAGCCTGCATATCAATTCTGCCACACAACCCGCGTCCGTCGCTATGCCGTTTATAATCACCTTAAATCTGACATCGTTGCCCCAATCACCCTCCGAAGCCCCTCTGCCGCCGCGATTACCCGAAGCTACCCTTACACTCGCCCTGCGGCCTGTTGTGCCTTCGTCTGCAGCGAATCTCTCAGCGACCATTTCCACTTTATTTAGCACCACCTTCTCATCTATCAAAAAACCCAGTTCAGCCAAAACGTTTGCCACATTTATTCTGGAGTCAATCTTGGACATAATATCCGCCTTTTTCTGCAGCTTCGTTATTTGCTCTTGTATCCCGGCAAACTCCTGAGACACCAATTCCGCTTCCCGCTGCTTCGGCTGAGCTGCGGCAAGTTCCCCGCTGGCCCTTGAAACTAAATATGTCAAGATAGAACTCCACACAACCATCACTACGACCATGCTCCCCAAAACGGCATATTGTGCGCGATGACTAATCTGACGTTGTCTGCCGCTTCTGTACCACTCTGGAATAAAGTCTATCTCTTTCACTTTTGTCTCTTCTCCGCGGTAGGTAGTTCACCTACACCGCTTCGCCCTCAGCGACTTTGTCCGGGGACAGGCCTTTAAGGCTGAGCCCGACAGCTACTGCCCACTCACAGAGCAGGCCTCGCCTGTCACTGTCGAAATTCACATTCATCAAATCAAAGCCTTTCAACGGCTGGGCCACTTCAATCTCAACCGTCAACTGTCTCCTTAGAACATTAAGCAGGATGTCTTCGTATGCACCACCACCGGTAAAAATCGCCCGTTCCACACGCTTGCCTCTGAATGTTACCGTATAGTATCTAAAGCACAGCGATATCTCTTTCGCCAGCTCTTCGGCGACTGCGCTGACAGCATCGACTACCGCCTGTCTGGTTGATGTATCAAGCCGTTGTCTGGTACTTTCGAATGGCCTGCTGTTTTCCAGGTCAACGCCGGACGAATCTTCCGCCTGCACCTGCGGTAATGCGAGTGCGGGCGCACCGTCCTTTCCCTGTGGCATCTGGTTGCCGCCGTCGGTCTTATCGTACGTCAATCCCCAGCCGCCGGTGGTTGGCCACCTCTCGGCCCACAGCGCCCTTCGCAGCGTCTTCGCGCCCCTGGTGTCGACACCTAATTTTGCCGCCACTTCCTGATTAAATTTTTCGCCGCCTATCGGCACCTGCTTAATGAAACTGATTGCTCCCGAACGACCAAACACCACGGTAGTAAATCGGCTCCCCACATCCACAAAAACAACCGTCTGTTCTTTATCCTCCTGCCGTTTCAGTAATCGTTCGAAGCTCCTGAACAACGCGCACGGAACCGTATCTACTGCGACAGGCTTGAGTCTGGCTTCGGCGAGCATATCGATGTGGTCTTTCACCATCTCGCTGTCCACAGCCAGAAGTATCAGCTCGCTCCTGATTTCATCACCATGTCGAACATCACCGGCAACAATATAGTTGACTATGTCTTTATCGGGGTCCAGCCCGAATCGGGGCTGCATCTCTTTTTTAACAGCCTGCTCTATCTTCTCAGCGTCGGTACGACCCAATCGCAGGCTCGATATCCTCAGACCGTCATTCGACAGACAGGAAACGACATTTCTGCCGTGAAAGCCGCCGTTTTCCAGCATCCGCTTCACCGCGGAAACTACAAAGCTCCTTCTTGCCTCTTTGTCGCCGTCGAGACCGGTGTCGATGTCGGCTTTAGCTGCCGCGACGACACTTTTGTAGCCGCCGCTGACCGCTAACTGGAGCATCTTGACAGAGCTATGGCCTATATCCAACCCAATCGGACACACACCACGAGTTTTGAGCTTCCAATCCATAATTGACTGTTTCATATATCAGTTCGTAATCGAGATAAACCCTGTAACAGGTTCTACACTTACGGTCATAGTAGAGCCTCCGGCGCTGAGGCTGATTTCCCCACTGTTTAATGGGTCCAAAGTTCCACTTCCGCTGTAAGGACTGCCAAGATAGTCGAATGTAATCGTATTACTGGAGTAGGGGTCAAAAACCGCGCTCACGATATTAACCTTATCCAGGCCCTCGCCCGGCAGGTTCACAACGTAATTGAATCCCTTTTTCACAGGATGTGCTATTACAGTGCCGGAGGGACTTTCTATCTGGTAGCTTTCCTGCGAGCTGTCAAAGACCACTGAGAAATCCTGTGCTTTGGCAATCGCCATACTTTTGGTGTACTCGAGGTCCGCCGCTATCATATTCGCCGCCGAGCGAACCTGCATACCCGCGCCTGAGCCGGCCATCGGAATCGCTACCATCGCAACTATGGCCATAATCACCAATACAATCAAAATCTCTATCACAGTAAAACCGCGATTGTAATTTTTAGCTCTCAGTGCACAGCCTCTGCGCAGCGGTCTATGAACCATTAGTTTTGGACTATGAGCCGGCATTTTCACCGTCCTTTTTCCCAACTCGTCTCGGCGAAGGCGTCGGGCCGTAGTCGGACAAAATCAGCATCTTGGCCCCCCTCCTTGCTTTCACAAGAAAGCACGGGGGCGATTTCCTTTCTTCTTTTTTCGGCCTGTTAGAGGGGTCTCTTTACGACCTCGGCAGGCGGCGCAGGCAAGGTGTTACGTCCTCTAATATTTAAGCGTTCATACACGTGCCAAAATACGCTGGGCTGGCTTGAGGGCATACCTTTCAACCGGCCGCGGAACGATATAATTGCCGATTTTCTGCCGTTTAATGGTTAAAGCCGACAAAACCGGCACAACCATCAACACAATATAAAAATAAATCCCGGATTATCGGGACGATGGGAGGCAAACAAAAGAGGCAATTGGCGTGAGAACTTACTTTCGATTTTTATTTTTGCTGACCACAAAGGCCGATAAGCAAGACCTTCAACAAAGCCCTGTAGGCCGGTTTTATTGTTGTCTTTGAATACTTTTGAAAAATCCCCCTGCTGCAGGCGACCATCTCAAGGCATTACCTGCCGTTGGCCAGATTTCAATCGCCGCCTTGTCAGGTGCTGCCGTGACAACAATAATATCAGAACTTGACTCAAACCAATCGATACCATAGTATTTGATAAACAAAGCACCGAGAACGCTTAAACTTGCACCATTGCTGCCGCTATGATAAATGTTACCCTTAATGTTGGCCAGTCCTCTAACCGTCAGATGAGCGTCGTTTACCATCGCCAGGTTGCCTCCAACAATTACAGCCGGAAAATTCTTCTGCGCAGTAATGCTGTTACCCTGGCCTTCTATTGTAAGGTCATATCTTACCACGAGAGTGCCGTTAATAACCACGTTGTTGAGCAATGTTAAGTTGCCGCTATAATAATATACCCCTGCCGGATTTCCCGGTGTAGGTCCGTAATTTACGTCGTTCACTTCCACAATATAGCCGCAGAAATACATATCAGACCCAATATAATACTGCGGTTGAAAGTAGCCGGTTGCAAGGTCGGGAAAACTTACTGGCGCATCAGCATCTGCAACACCTGCGTATTTATGTCCTTCAACATTCGTAGCGCTTATGCTGCTACCCGCAAACGCATCTCCATTAAGGTCGCCGTCTCCTTTCAATTGACTGCCTTTCACATAAACGTCGCCATTTACCGTTGTCCCGGGCTCGGTTGTCCACTGGGTGCCGGTTCGAGCCGCGATACAGGGGTCAAGACGCAGCTCAGCCGTCAAACTGCTGCGGCC
>CAYLXD010000101.1:0-6781 GCA_964387515.1 uncultured Pirellulales bacterium
CTCTTGGCCGTTTGGCCATAAAGGATTTCGCAAATGCAAGGGTCCTCGACCGCCTCCTGATGTACGAGCGACGAATAGAGCACAGTCTCTACAAAACGCTCCTCGAGCTTCAAAGACTAAATCTAATCAAGAAAATGAATGCGGGATGTTAAATGCCATTTAACCACTCACAATGAACCACGAACTATGAACAATGAACTATGCAAAACAAACCCAATTCGCTGGATTCTCAAATGAACACAAGCTATTGTTTTACAATGAACTATGAACAAATAACTATGAACAATGCCAATAAAAACAAACCCAATTTTACCCGCCGCTCTTTCTGGCGGGCAAACCCAACCTGTAGTGAGCTTGCCCGACCTGAGCGAGGCCGAAGGGTCGAACCTATTTCAAAAAATCAGGTTTTCATTGAATCGAATTCGATAAAGGCGATGGGTGCGAAGATAAAGACGGGCAGCCAGGCCCAGAACTCCGGTATGACCCTGCCTGCTAAAACGGTTTCCGTGGCGAACATTTTGCACAGGAAGGTAGTGATAAAGCACGCCGTCGTCACACCAAAACTTATCATAATAGCGGACTTCATCGACTTTGGGTCGCGACAAACCAGGATGGGCAGGCTAATCATAAGCATCACAAGGTTGATGATGGGCTCGGTGATTCGGAAGTGCTTCTGGCTGTAAAGCTGGGTGAGGTCTTTGATTTTGGTCTTTTGGGCTGCGAGCGCGGCTAACTGCCGGGAACTAAGCAGCGTTTTATATTCGGACTTTCGGCGGACGGGTATTTCTCTGGGGGTGATGTCGGTGGAGAAATACGAAATTCGCTGCGCTCCGGCTGGGTCGTCTTTTCGAATGAGAAAGCCGTCAATTAAATCCCAGCGGCCGGTCTGGTGGTTATAAACGGCTTTCCTGGCTGATATCCAGCCGGTGACCTGCCAGGAGGTTGTGGCGGCTTTTCTTTGGCGTGTGATGATAGTCGGGCTAATGAGCGTTGATGTCTTCACATAGAACCGTCGAGAACATATTAGTGAACCGTTGGCGTCAGCAATGAACCATACATCGTATGTTTCCTGGCCCGGCAGGGCGTCCTGGTCGCGAACAAGCTTGTCGCTGAGCGGCGGTATCAATAATTCCTGGTCGATTACCAATATAATTGTCAGGAATATTGCCAGAAATCCTATGGGCACAATCACACGTTTTAGGCTGACCCCGGAAGCCATGACGGCGACCAGTTCGTTTGAACGGACCATTTTGCCCAGTGAAAAGGCGGCTGCGACAACGGTTATCATCCCGGCGAAATCGCGGAAGTAAAGCGTGGTGTGAATGCTGTAAAAGCTAATTATGTTTCTGATAACAGCGAAGGTGCCGAGGTCGGCGTGCTCGGTAAACTCGTCGAGACTGACGAATAAATCGATAACGATTCGCAATCCTATAAGTACACAAAAGGCTATGCAATAGCCTATCAGAAAGTTCTTTGCGACATATTTGTCCAGTATTTTCATATCAATCTTGTATGGTGCATTACGTATGTCGTTTAATTTTTCAGTACCTTACGGTATATCATAAAGCCAGCAAGGGCGACAAGGACCAACTCCACGGCAAATTGTACCGGGGCACCACGAGCCAGTTTTGCGATTGGAAAAAAGCGTTTGGTTTTACTAAATTGCGGAAAGTAGCTACAGGTCAATTCATATTTTATATCTCTCTCGTCTAATAAACTTGTGCGATTGGCCCATTCTTTGAACTGCTGCCAATCGTCTTTATCCCGTTCCTTAGTTTGGCGGTACCTCTCATAGAATTTAAGTACATCGCTGATGTGAATGTAATTATTTCCTCGTTCCCGGTTCCATGGTCCTGGTGGCACATAAGCCTGCCACTTTGCTGTATCGTAGCTTTCTTTACCGATAGCCATTGCTGCCAGTGTACCGGCCAGACCGGTCCGTTTAACACCGTCACGGCAATGCATAAGTATGGGCTGCTCAGCCGTTTCCAACGTATGTATCAATTTGGCCAGTGAGTCCCTCGTCGGAAGACTGCTGGAATTAAAGCGAATAGTAATTATCTCGATACCCATATCATTCGCTGCTGCTATTTCGTCCTCCGTGACTTTTCCAGCATCGCCGCGTAAGTTTATTACCGTCCTAATTCCGTAACGGCGGACCCACTTCTTGAGCTGTGCAGGCGAAGGTTGAGCGGAACGGTAGACTTTTCGGGGTACCACCTCACGAAAATTCGCCTTAATTACAAAAAAGAACAGGTAGTACCCTAAAGGTATTGCAACCACCAAAAACATAATAAATACATTGCGCAGCCATTTCGACCTCGGGGAGCTGACTGTCTTGACGTTATTCATATCGCCTTCCTAAATCACGAATTCGAACTCTATAAAAGTAGGTGTGCTAAAGTATAACACGACAATTAACATAGCAATGTTTAAAGCAATCCCTATAAGTGCAGCTGTCTTCATTTCTGATTTGAATAAAGCTATTATCGAGGCTATGGTTCCTGAAATATATATAAGAGGCGACAGCGCTGCTGTAAGTAATATAAGTTTATCCACAGCAATAATAGAATTAACCGTCTTATTAACAAATGATAGTAATACCAATAAAATAGAGGCACCGACCGGAAGGGCTGGTAGTATAAGTCCGATTAATGCTATTTTTTGGTTTTTCAAGAGATACTCCTTGTCAGGTTTTTCCGTTTAGTGCTTCCCTGGCCATATGGTATTACATTTATTTGTTCATAACTTAATGTTTGTGGTTCATCACAGTGCTATCAATTAGTTTTTCAACAACTTGCGATATATAACTACAGCCAAAAGGGACAGACCCACTAACCCTGCCCACATCAATCCTATACCAGAACCGGCTTGTGCTTTGGGGTTTCTGGCGATTTGGTAGCCGCTCATTATGCAGACTGTCAGGACTGCGGCGGGCACTGAGCTTACCCCAAAAGCGCTGAGCAGATGCCCCTCTTTTTTGATAATGCCCAGCGCTATTCCAATCATAATCATTGGGATACAGCCTATACCGAAAGCGAGTCTGGAATGAACCTCGGCTTTTATCTGAACCATTGTTTTTTGGATTTTTCTTTTGAGCTTCTCCTGGAGGCTCTTCAGTACCAGGCCGGGCTCGGTTTTTAAGGCTGAGGCGATACAATCATCTCTTACGGATTCGAGTACATCAGTGGTTTTAAAGGTATCCGTTACGGTCCTTGGTAAGACCAGTCCTCGGATAACAGGTCTCCGGTCCAATCCGCTGGTGCCGTCAGGCCGCTGCCAGCTTGCGTTGTAGAGCGTCATGGTCAAAGTCGGTGCCAGTTCGTCGCCCTCGATATCAAGCAGGGCCTTTGTGCAGCGCAGCTCACGGAGCATTTGCTTGCTGACTGCGTCATACTCGATGACCACAACATCGCCTGACAGCTGAACCTTTTTTTCCTCGCGGGCGGTGCATCGAGTCGCTGTAAATTCGACGATTTTTCTGCCGCTGTGGAGGTTATAGAAGCTGCTGTCGGGGTTGGCGCCTTTGGCGCGGATATCCTGCGCGAGCAGCTCGGCGGTAAACTGCGCGTAGGTCTGGCGAGCGAGCTTTTCAATGGGGTAGAACCGGACAGGCTCGACTCGGATTCTTTTCATTTCCCTGATTTTTTTGAACTTTATGTCATCGCCCAACAAAGGTGGAAACTCGAGGGTCAGTACCATTGATTCGGCGCTGAAGCCGGCCAAGTCCTCGGAAGCCATTTGGTAGGTGTTGTCTGTCGTTATCAGCACTTCGTTGAATGTCTTATGCGGGTTAAAACGGACGGTGGCGGATTCTGCGGTGATAATCTTTTCTATGTCGGCACCTTTAACGTCTGCGACAATTACTCCTTCGAGGGTGTCATTTTCGGCATTTGCCTGGTCGGCGTAAATTCTGGAGTCTGTACCGGGGGGCTTATAATAGCCTCTTCGCTGGATATTTCTAAAAAGTATCTGCTTTGCGTTGGCCTTTAGCGATTTTTCCGCTCGGTGTACGAAAGCCGGCATAACGTGGAAACTTAAGATGAGATTTGCAATGGCGACCATAATCGCAAGCGCTAGGCCCGGATAGACCAAGGTCATCAGAGGCACTCCGCTGGCCCTGCAGGCATCGAGCTCATTGTCGGCGGCAAATCGGCCGTAGACCAAAGTTGTGGCAAACAGAGCAGCCATTGGCAATACGAACGTCAGTGTAATCGGCAGAAAATAACCGATGAGATGAACCACCTGTCGGGGCCCTACGCCGTACTGCTGTATGGGCCGCAGAATACTGCCGAGACTCAGAATCAATGTCAGCGCCACAGCGGCGAGGACAAAGACCCTGAAGGTCTCTCGAAATATATACCTGTGCAGAGTAAAAACCATAATATAGCTCTTGGCCTTTAGAGTCGGCTAATCAGCAATTCGTAACTAACCCGAAACAGTGGCGGTCCCTGTGGCCGCTTTGTCGGTTCATTTTCAACAATAAGCGGGATTTTGCAACGAAATTTCCGAACCGCATGCATAGCGGGAGGTGTGGAGCCTTCGACAGGAGGCTGCGCCAGATGTGTAGCTAAGGCTGCATGGCTTCGGTTAGTTTGTTGCGGTTTTTGTCAATCCACTCGGCTTTTCGTCGAATCATTTTCAGGAAATCGAGGCCTGTCAGGTTGCCGAAAAAGCCCGTCTCGGCGATCGGCAGCACGGCCTCGGCTATCATTGTTTCAATCATCAAATCGAGCAGGGAATTCAGCTTGGCTTTGTCGAGTTTGATTGCCCGCCGATAGCCGTTTAAGAACTGGATAAGCTTTGCCTCATCGAGATAAGCGGGCCAATCAGCGGGGTTAGGACGATTTCCCACGATTGAGAACTGGAGCATACCATTTGCGAGGTCGGTAACGGGCGGCGCGACCTTTACCGAATCAAAATCGATGACTGCTATGAGCCTTGCTTTCTCAAAGAGCATATTGCCTGGATGCCAGTCGCCGTGCACGACCTGCTCGGCCCAGGAGTCGAATCCAAGCTCGTTTACGCGAACGGAAGATTTGTTGTAGACGGTCATCAGGATTTCAGCAACTTTCAGCAGTTCTTTGTCGGGCGAGGCGGTTTCTTTGGCACCGACGGTCTTCAAGTGCCTTCGCACATTTGTTGCGTCGTGAAAGATACCTCTCAATGGTATCGGCTGATAGGCGAAGTCGGCCAGGTACTTGTGGAATTTTGCCAGATGCAGGCCGGCATCAATAGTGGACTCGGTGGTGCCGTCGTAGCGAACGCCTGTAATGAACTCGAAGAACTCATAAATGTGATTGTCGAGCTGCAGGAGGGTGTTTTTTTCGTCACAGGTGCTCAAAAGACGGGCGAGGGGGAAATCTCTGCCGGTGAGGTGGGCCTGGACAGCGTGCGCAAAGGCCGCCCGGTAGAGGTCGTCTTTGCCTTTCGGGCGGCGCTTGAGTAGGAATTTCCCTTTCTCGGTCGTAATTACCATTTTCGGCGTGCGCCGGCTGCCCGCCGATAAGGGCTTGAGTTCATGAATTACACCGATATCGTAGTGGCTGAGAACCGTAGCCAACTCGTTTGAAGAAAAATGTGCACCGCCTCTCGGCATAGCTCAATCGGTAGTTGGTTATTGGTAACTGGTTATTGATAACGAATAAGGTAAGATAGCAGATGAGGCTGAATTATCAAGAGGAAAAGGCGAGTAACATAATAATTAAGCCTAATACTACTACGGCGGCGCCTAAAATCACCAGCGCGGTGCGGTATCTGGCGATGGTCTGCCGCTCGTAAACGTTTTCGTCCTGTATGATGTCCTCGCCTTTTTCAAGCTGCTCGAGGACTGAGACGTCAAACCTTGTGTGTGCCCGCATAGGCGGCTGGCCGTCGCGGACGGCCTGGAGGTCAGTGAGGAGTTCCTCGGCGCTATTGTATCGGTCTTCTTTTCGCTTGGCCATCATCACTTCGATAACTTCAGATACTCCTGCCGATAATGAGGTGTTTATATGGTCGGGCGGCACGAGTTGTTCTCTGAGGTGCTTTCTCATAACTTCCGTAGGGTCATCGGCCATAAACGGCACTCTTCCGGTTACCATGTGGTAGAAGGTTGCGCCGAGGCCGTAGATGTCAGCTCTTCCGTCGATGTCGACTTTGCCTCGGATTTGCTCGGGGGCGATGTAGTACGGTGTTCCGTAGGCCTTTCCCTTTTCGGTCTGGGCCGCCTCGATGTCGGTTGTTGCCCGGGCCAGACCCATATCGGCGAGTTTGACGACGCCAGCGGAGTTTATCATTATATTTTTGGGTTTTACGTCACGGTGGATAAGACCCTTGGCGTGGGCGTGCGCAAGTGCGTGTGCGACCTGAATGATAATCTCGAGTGCCTCGTTCTCAGAAAAGACCTTGCCGGTCGAGAGGTCGTCGTAAATAGTTTTTCCTTCGACATATTCCATTACAAAGTAGTGGTAGCCGCCAGCTTCGCCGACGTCGATGGCTTGGACGATATTGTTGTGATTCAGCTTTGCGGCTGCCTGGCCCTCCTTGTAAAAGCGTTCGACATATTCGGGGTTTTCACTCAATCGCTTTGGGAGGACCTTTATCGCAACGATACGGTTCAGGCTGAGCTGTTCGGCTTTGTAGACTATTGCCATTGCTCCGGCACCGAGTTTTCCGAGTATTTTATAGCCCGGGATTTGGTGGACGGCGGCCTTGCTTTCCTTTATGGTCTGCTTTAATCTTTCAGCCTGGGTTTTGGTGATATAGCCCAGGTCAATCATTAAATCCTCGAGGACAGTGG
>CAYLXD010000102.1:0-6740 GCA_964387515.1 uncultured Pirellulales bacterium
GCTAAGAAAAGGAATTGCCGTAAATGCCGCCTCCACAAAGGTCAAATCGGCTTTGTCGTCCCCGTCGCTATCTGCCAGAAGATTGTAGAACAGATATAAATTGTCAATGACGGCAGTTGACCTTGGCTC
This sequence comes from uncultured Pirellulales bacterium, assembly GCA_964387515.1. Lineage (GTDB taxonomy): Bacteria > Planctomycetota > Phycisphaerae > Sedimentisphaerales > Anaerobacaceae > CAVXEF01. The sequence goes on from CAYLXD010000102.1 coordinate 130, forward strand.
AAATGAATGGCCTAAAGCTGCGGCACCGCCAATCTTGATAAAGTCGACCAATTTGCCCTGTGACACTGGCAGCGTATTACAATTTGAAAACATCGTTACAGCGTTAAGGCTTTCTATCGACGTAAACACCGCTCCATTAACGAGGTTGAACAAGACTCCTCCATCCGGCCCACCCTCGAGTATATAATTACTTGCGCTGCCCTCATCGCCATTACAACCAAATGTCGCTACGAGTATCGCGGCCTGCCCCTGCTGCCGCTCAGGGTATGTATCCAGAAGCGCGTCCAGGTCTGCCTGGTTGGTTCTTGTTCCACTGCGGCGGTCCAATATAACGCATAAGTCGTACGCAGAATCCATCAACCCCGTGTTTAGATTACTGTAATCCACTGTTTCGTTCGTCATCGCCCTGAAACCGGCGACATAATCGTCTTTGTTTAAGACACCAGGTGCGTTCGGGGGTTGGGGGACATCGGGTTCGTATACCCAGTAGTTCACAGAAGTGTCCAGGTTAAATACGCGATTGTCATCGAGTTCGCTTGATGGGGCGTCGTCGTATACCGCCACTGCCTGTAAGGGATTGACACCGTAACCCGTACTGGAGGCCCGCTTGGCTCTTTCAAGTATCGCTCGAACTGCGAAAACCGCACTTTGTCCTTCCTCTTTAGGGCCGTCAAGCCGGCAGGTCAGGTACATATCCCCGGCATTAAAATTTCGGTTGATAGTTCCGAACCAGGATGGTTCACCCTCCATCTTGGGAGGTGGCCCAAGAAAGGAAATGGGGAGACTCCATACCATATTTTTAGTCCCGGGTACGACTCGCTCAAATAGCTCGATGCTACTGTAGCGATAACCCTGATAGGAATTAACCAGGCGGTTATCCAGGCCGAAGGGATTACTGCCATAGTCACCGTACCAAAGACCAACAAGCTCCGATTCCACTGAGGCTGCATTGATCTCCGTGGTATGGCCAGATACTACAGAAGGATTGGAGCCGGACGGATAAACAGCGTTACTGTAATTTGTATCTTCAATACGATACGGCATACCGGCAGTTGTTATAATCACCTTGATTTGCGTGATACGTTCCGGATAGTTGGAATCGGCCAAATATGCGCGGACAGGCTCGGCAATCAAATCGTTGTATTGCTGTCGTGTGATTATCTCATCGGCTGCGGTGCTGGATGGCCCACTGCAATCTGAGAGACCCGATAAATACAAAACTTGCGATTCGGAAATTTCGGGATGGTATTGACGATAAAGTTTGGCAACATAACGGCTTGTTGGGCTGTTTTCGTTGACCAGAATCAATACGTCCGAAGGATATAACTGCCCAAACACAGATGTAGAAAATATGGCAATGCTGCAAATGAAGGATACTATTCGGCCTCTCTTAAGGTCTCCCCCGCCGTTGAGTTTACTCCCGCAGCGCATCCGCAATCCACCCTACTGTATCCCCTCCCACAATAAATGCTTTATTCAGTTGGGTGCAAGTTATAAATGCAGACAATTTTTGGCAGAGAAAATTTAGTACGGAAGAATTATCTTCCGAAACCAATTTTGCGACTTTTCAGTGCAAAGCCTGCCATAAGTGTCATAATCAGCAAACTTCCAGGCTCCGGCACTACTGTGAAGACGTTATCTGAACTTGGAGCATCAAAATACACACTCTCGGGGTCAATATCATAGTCAAATTCTGTGCCGTCGGCAAGTATGCCCAGGAACAATCCGTCTGGAAAATTCTTCTTCAAAGTATAGGTAGTGGTACCCACCTCTAAGGCCTCGATTTGGAATGAGAATATTTCACTATAGCCGCCTACACCCGTATACGATGGTGCGCCGACGACCTCTTGGGTTACTACTACTTCACGTACCTCACCTGTCGCGCCAAAATAAGGGTCGCCCTCATTATTAACCGAATCCTCATCCCAGCCGCTCCAATCCGGGTCCGGGTCCGGTGCTATCAAAATTATATTTGCAACGCCGCTGGTTTTTGTGATTTGAATTACACCCGTATTGTCAACATCGAGGTCCATCTGCCATGTATCAAGGCCATTATCTGGTTCTGCTATCGCATCGTCGACCCATGCCCAAACATGTACGTTGACTTTTTCACCAACCCCAAGGGCGGTTATCGGGTGTCCGAGGTCGCCTTGGTCTGCGGTCATCTTGAATACTAGACCGGCAAAGGATACAGCATTAAAGAAATGAAGTGCAAGTACAGCGAAACATACAAGCCTTAGTTTGCTCTTTATCACCACTCTCTCCTACCTCTGCAGGAACTACTCCGTGTGTCCTCTAAGCACACTTGAAACCAAAGTACAAGGCGTTTTTTCCCGATAATTTAGAGTTAGTTCCTAAAATAACCTACCACACAAAGCCATAAAAATCAAGGAAAAACTCTTAAAATTTGCATTTTTTTCGCTGGGAGGGGTGTTTTTTCCAGAGAAAGCGTTTTTAGGCCGAAAAACCACGTTGACTTTCTCTTTTACGGTTTTGTAGGCAGATTCAGCGTGAAAAAGGGTGTATCTCACTGGAAAATTTACTTTCTTTTAATTCTTATTATAACTGCTCCTAACGTCAAAAATAGCGCCGTTGTTGGTTCAGGCACGCTGTCCAGACCAAATATATTCCACTTAATCTGACCGCTGAGGTCAAACACATGGGTTGTTATACCGGTCGTCAGGTTTATATTATAGATTGCCCTCTCATTGGTGAAAACCCCGCCCAAAAGAGCGGGGCTTACAGCGCCTTCGAAATCGTACGGCGATGAACCGACAACAGCGTCAAAATCGTAGGCTAAACCAGCAATGCTGCTCCTGTCAATAGTGACAAGCTTTGATGCAGAAGCCGGGTCTTGTGGGTCTATCTGGTAGAAGTCATCACCATTACCGAGTGCAGCGAGGAAACCTGAGCCGTCGGGCTTACACACAATATCGCCTCCGGAGGACTTCGCAGAGCAACCATCGATCCGCCCGAGGTTTGTTGCCTGGACAAAATTGCCACTATCATCCAGCTCGATTTTGATTAAATAGGGCTGCATACCATAATAGCCACCTTCGACCGCAAGCAGGGTTTTGTCGTCTAAAGCTGTAAGGGCATTCATTTCCTCACCACGCGGGTTGATACCGTGCCAGACATTGGTTACCTGCCCGGTAGCAGGGTCTAACTGGAAGAAGTCTTTAAAATAGCTGCCTCCACCTTTATAATCACTTCCTACGCAATAGACACGTCCTGATGGCGTCACCGCAATGTCTGAATAGTTTCTACCTTTGCCGCAGCAGTTCTGAGTTGTTGTGTGAAGCTTGGTAACGGTCCATGTGGTCGTATCAATCGTGAAAACCTCTGCCCGAGCGCTTGCTTGGTTCATATTCGCTGTGCCCGTAACTCCCCAGATGATAGTTGCATTGGCGGTACTCACCAATGCCAAAAGCATCCCCACAACTGAGTGAATTAGTAATAGTTTTCTCATCCTCTTCCTCTCCTCTCTTCTCTTCTCACATTTTGCATAACAGCATTTAGCTCACGTCCATGTACGGAAGAAGCTTGAGGTGATAAATCAGGTGTGACTAAGTGGATACTCTCTCACACCTCCTCCTCTTTGGCTTCTCTCTCCTCCTTAGGGGGACGAATCTATTGCACGATTAACCCCGAGAACAGATGAATTACTGCCCCCATACAAGGTTATCTATAAGTATAGCGTTTTCTAATGTGAATGTCAACAAAAAACTTCAAAAACCCCCTGTTTTTTACTTAGTTGTTTAATACGGATACGGTTTTGGGCGGGCTGATTTGCTGATGCCAGCAGTTAAAATCGGCCGGCAGAACCCCTGAGTTCTTTTTAAAAAGGCTGATACGTGTTCAGTTCTTCACTACTTATGGGACCGGCAGATTGAGTTCGGCGAGGACTTTTTTCATATCCTCCCAAACCCTTCTGCGGTTTTCCTGTGAATAGTTCCGCAAAAGATATGCAGTATGATATGTCGGCATAACTTTTATTGGTGGCCTGTCCAGCCCTGCGTAGTACTCGTGGAATTGACCCCGCAGTTGGCCGATTGCCTTGCTGGTATTCAGCAGTGTTTTGGCTGCGGGAGCACCCAGAGCTACTATAATCTCCGGCCCTATTATCTCAAGCTGCCTTTGAAGGTATGGAAAACAATTTATTATTTCATCTGCACGGGGGTCGCGATTACCCGGCGGACGGCACTTTAAGATATTGCATATGAAAACCTCACTTCGCTTTAATCCGCAGGCTTCAATTACTTTGTCCAATAGTTGGCCGGCCCTTCCGACAAATGGTCTGCCTTGAGCATCTTCGTCGGCGCCGGGGCCTTCACCCACAAAGACTATGCGTGCCTTTGGGTCGCCTTCGCCCGGTACCGCGTTGGTTCGCAGCGAGCCTAAGTCGCATTTGCGGCACTGCCGGGTTTCATCGGCGATTTTTTCGAGCTCTTTGGCCGCCTCGGCAACAGCCGCCCTGTCGATTTTAGGTTGTTTCTGCTCGGCGTTGCTGCTTCTGGTTGTGAACCCCCCCGTGAAGAAATTGTCCATCTCCGCGTGCTGCCGCCCAATTTTGTTGATGTCCACATCCTTTTCCATAACGGCGAATTGTAACCGCCGCTTTGCAGTCACGCAATAAAAAAGGGCACTTGTTAGCAGCGAGAGCACTTTTGGAAAGATTAGTTTATTTGATGGTTTGTATTAGCGTTTTTTGCAAATGCCAAAGCCTGGTTTGAGGTAGAATATTATAATGACGAGATGCGGCTTTAGACCGTCGGCCGACAATGCAGGCTTGAGTCTTAATGGGCGTATTCCGTAAGCCTGAGGGAGAAGGTATGAAGCAGCAAAAATGCTCGCACATCTGGGAAATGGTTAATGTTGCCAGCGGTTTAATTGTGATGAAACAGTGCTTTCACTGTGGCAGGGTATCCACCTGTTTTTGCTTTCACGATAAATTGCCTCTGGAGCCGTGTCATGAAGGGCAGCATTTCTGGAATTTCATGGAGGGAGACCCCACGTTCCATTTCGACCTCAGGTGTGTTAATTGCAGCACATTGATACAGTTTGGCGAGCTTGTGGGGCTTATGATGTGTACAGGATGTGACCAAAGATGTGAAGTTGATGTCGTAAGACGGAAACTTGAACCGCAGGGCACACGGGTTTGCATAGTTCTGGGATGCCGACCTATCGAAGAGAGAAAAGATATCTCTGAAGAAAAAGTCGCCGTTCTCCAGGAGTATTTTGACCAGCAGGCCAAATCCTTAAAGTCCAGAATAAAGGTTGTGCACCATAAGTTGGTCAGAAGCGTTGACAACTGTTATGCCCAGGTGCTTGAGAACGCCGATTCACTTTTCAAAACTGCTCTTGAAGGAAAATAACTGCTGATTTGGAATTCCCGTTCGGAGAACCTGTCTCTGTGAAACCTTGCTAATGTTCGCATTTTTTCCGTCACGGCGAATTGCAACCGTTGTTTTGCGGTCGCGCAATAAAGAAGGATGCCCACTTTAACGACGAGCATCCTTTCAAAATTTGCTGTCAGATTTTTGCCTATACGAGGCCCTGGGCGAGCATCGCGTTTGCAACTTTAATAAACCCGGCGATATTGGCACCGACAACGAGATTGCCCGGGCAGCCGTACTCTTCGGCAGCCTCATAGCATTGCTTGTGGATGGCAATCATAATATTGTGGAGCCGCTCATCGACTTCCTCGCTTGTCCAGCAAAGGCGCATTGCATTCTGCGACATTTCTAAACCGCTGGTGGCAACGCCGCCGGCATTTGCCGCCTTGCCGGGACCGTACAGTATCTTATTGCTGATGAACTGTTCGATTGCTTCCGGCGTGCTCGGCATATTAGCCCCCTCTACAACAACGTAGCAGCCGTTCTTTAGAAGTGTTTTTGCGTCATCGCCGTTAATCTCGTTTTGTGTTGCGCTTGGGAAAGCGCAATCGCATTTAATATCCCAGGGCCGTTTGCCATCTCGATATTCAGCGCCGAACTTTTTGGCGTATTCCTTGATACGCCCGCGGCGTACGTTCTTCAGTTCCATTACGAACGCGAGTTTCTCAGCGTCGATGCCGTCAGGGTCATAGATTGTGCCGTTTGAGTCGGACAGGCTGACAGCCTTTGCGCCGAGCTGGTTGAGTTTTTCTACGGTGTACTGCGATACATTTCCTGAACCCGAGACGGTACAAACTTTGCCCTCGAAATTTTCGCCGCGGGTTTTTAACATTTCATCAGCGAAGTAAACACAGCCGTATCCGGTCGCTTCCGGACGAATCAGCGAACCGCCCCATTCGAGACCTTTGCCGGTAAAGACGCCCGTGAACTCATTGCGGAGGCGTTTATACTGGCCGAACATAAAGCCGATTTCACGCCCCCCGACTCCGATATCGCCTGCCGGGACATCGGTATCCGGACCGACGTGGCGGAAAAGTTCATTCATAAAGCTTTGGCAAAAGCGCATAACTTCGTTGTCGCTTTTGCCCTTGGGGTCGAAGTCTGCTCCCCCCTTAGCTCCGCCCATTGGCAAAGTGGTAAGAGAATTCTTGAAGACCTGTTCGAATCCGAGGAATTTCAGGATACTGGCGTTGACGGTAGGATGGAATCTCAGCC
>CAYLXD010000103.1:0-6726 GCA_964387515.1 uncultured Pirellulales bacterium
AGGCAAGACGCGGAATAGAATTTTGATATCAAGGTAAAGGAGTTTATTATGCCGGAGTTTGGAAGCCCACTTTCGGGCATGAAAGCTGAACGGAAAGTCACGGAGACCGAGTTGATTCGGGCTATACGGTTTATGGTCGCAGCTGAATACGAAGCTGTTCAGCTCTATATGCAATTGGCCGAATCAACTAACGACAAATTAGCCAGGGAAGTGCTGACGGATATCGCCGATGAAGAACGAGTGCATGCTGGTGAATTTCTGAGACTGCTCAAGCATCTGGCCCCCGACGAAGAGAAGTTCTACAAAGAAGGCGAAGAAGAAGTGAACGAGATGATGAAGAAGCTGAAGGTTCGGTAGTATCTCGTCCTGTAGCGATAGAGCACTTTCTATAAAAGTAAGAGTGTAAAACGAGGTTATAGCTGTGAGTAAAGGTGTTGCTGTGATTGTTTGCGCTGCCGGTGCCAGCAGGCGGTTCGGCGGAAAAAGGAAAAAGCCGTTTGTCGATGTGGCCGGCAGGGCGGCCTTTCTGCGAAGCGTCGAACTATTTTCCAATCGCGACGATGTAAAACAAATTCTTTTGGCCATCGCACCCGATGACGAAGAGTTGGTAAACGTCAAGTGGGGGCCAAATCTAAAATTCTTCAACGTTAAAATCTTCCTTGGAGGAGCCGAGCGATTTGACACCGTCCAAAAGGGTCTCGAACTTGTTAAAGACGATATCGACCTTATCGCTGTACACGATGCCGTCCGCTGCTGTGTTAAGAACGAATGGATTGATGATTGTTTAGCAGCCGCTGCCAGAACCGGCGCTGCTATATTAGCCTGTCCCGTTGTTGCAACACTTAAACAGGTTCAGAACAATACGATAATCAAGACCGTTGACAGAACAGAACTTTACGAAGCACAAACGCCGCAGGTCTTCGAGGCTTCGTTATTGAAGAAGGCTTACGCTAATCTCAAAAATCTGGACGAAAGTAAAATCAGCGACGATGCCCAGTTAGTTGAAGCGCTTGGCCATAAAGTCTCGATTGTCGAGACGGATTCTTCTAACATCAAAATTACCAAACCAGCCGACGTCGCAATCGCAGAAGCTATCCTCAAATCCCGCCCAAAACCCAAACCCGAAGGCCCAATTGGCCCATACATCGAGGCTCAATGGTAAATTTTAAGAGCGCAAAAGTGCATGAGTCCTAAAGGCACAAACCCACGTTGCAGTTAGAAAACCGCATTTTCTGCGAAAATTTCCCCCTTTATTTCGCACAGCATCTTGAAAAATTTTTTAAAAAAATTTATTTTTTTGATTGACAATTCAACGATAATCGTTCATAATTACACGAAATGAGTCAAAATAATAAGAAAGGAGAAGCGATATTATGAAGGGGTTTATCGAGAAAAACAGGCGGTTGCTGCGAACTTACAGTGTCGCGGCTCGAATCATCGGATGGGTGCTCATCTTTGGAGGCGGTTTTTGGTTTTTACTGTTTGTATTCTGTATCTTGGCAGTGTCCGACGCGGCGGGCTCGATAGGCTGGCCTCACACTGATGAAAATTTCTTATATGCATCCTCAGCGTTTGTTTTCGACTTCGTTTTTCCTGGCTTGCTTGCGCTGGTGGTGGGGCAGCTAATCAGATACATACTCGAGACCGAGTATAAAGCGGGCTGGCTTTTGCGATTTGGAGACAAAATTTTGTATGTGTACGCGGTAGCTGTCATAGGCCTGACGGTTTCGCGATACTGCATTTTACACGCCGACCTGCTGGAAAAATTTGGCTCCGGGCGATTGTTGTTTATTCAACCCATAGTGGTGCCGCTGGCCGCGAAAGTTCTGATTATAGTGGCCCTTGGTATCATCCTGCGGCGAGTTCTGTCTGTTGTTGAGGAATCTAAAACGCTGGTCTAAAGGAGGTTGAGAAATGATTAACATTCGACTGGATTATGTACTTTTGGATCGGCGGATGAAACTAAAGGACTTGGCTGAGGCAACGGGGCTGGCGGTCAACAATCTCTCAATCCTCAAAACCAATAAAGCTCGCGCGATTCGGTTTTCCACTTTGGACAGTCTGTGCAAAGCCTTGAATTGCACTCCGGGCGATTTAATTGAGTATATTCCTGACGAGGCGGAAAAATAGGTTGGGGTTCGCCTCGCCTTTTTTCTTTTTTTCGGCTGCTTGGTGTGATAGACTGCTTGAGAATATGGCCAGGTCAAGCATAGAAATTAGTAGCACTAAAGCAGCCCGCAGATATAAAGCGGTCGATATCAATAGCGCAGCGGGCGTAGCAGGCAAAAGGTTTCACTTTATCGGCGCAGGCGGTGTTGGGATGAGCGGCCTGGCAAAACTGCTGATAAAGCACAAGGCAATTGTTACCGGTTCAGACCAGACCGCGAGCGGTGCTGTGGAAGGGCTGTGCCAATTGGGTGCTCGCATAAAAACTGGCCATAGTGCTGACAATCTGCCTGCCGACACCGATGCGGTCGTAATCTCAGCGGCTATTGAAGAAGATAATACCGAATTAAAGCTGGCACGCCGGAGAAGGCTGAAAATCTACAAATATGCCGAGATGCTTGGCGTACTGTGCAACTGCTACGAGCCGATTGCCATAGCCGGCACGCACGGCAAAAGCACAACGGCAGGCTGGCTCGTATATCTGCTGAAACAGGCAGGCCTCGACCCGAGCTTTATCATCGGAGCTGAGATAACTAAGCTGCATACGTCTTCCGGCGTTGGAGAAGGCAGCTACTTCGTCGCCGAGGCCTGCGAGTACGACAGGAGCTTTCTGAACCTAAAACCCAAAATTGCCTGCATACTCAATATTGAGGCCGACCATCTCGACTACTATAAGGATGAAGCTGAAATAATTGGGGCCTTCGAGCAGTTTGCGAGTGGGATAAAACCTGGCGGCGTGCTGATTGCAAATGGCCAGGATGCAAATGTGGCAAAGGTCGTCCAACAGTTACCAGCCGGTGTGCGTTGTGGAACCTTCGGACTCAATGAAAATTGCAATTTTTATGCCAGGAACTTAGTGCAGAATGATGGGCTCTATAGCTTTGAGGTTTATCATAATGGCAAATTGCTTGGGCCGGCGAAGATTAACTTACCGGGCAGGCACAATGTCCTGAATGCCCTTGCGGTTGTTGCTGCGGCGACCTATACTGCTCTGCCGGCTCAAAAGATACTTGAGCTATTGCCCTATTTTAACGGAGTCGACCGCCGATTGATGTTAAAAGACCAAATCGGCCGAATCACCATCCTCGACGACTACGCCCACCACCCGACCGAAATCAGGGCGTCGCTTGCGGCCATACGCCAGAGGTACCAGCCGAGGCGCATCTGGTGCGTTTTTCAGCCGCATCAGTACAGCAGAACCAGATTTTTGCTCGACGACTTTGCGCAAAGCTTTAAGTTTGCCGATATAACTATTGTGCCGGAAATTTATTTCGTCCGCGACAGCGAATCAGCAAAAGAACAGATTAACTCGCAGGTCCTGGTTGAGAGGATACGGGCCAACGGCGCACAGGCGATGTTCATCGATGATTTTGGCCGAATCTGCGATTATCTAAAGAGCAATGTTGCTGCCGGTGAGTTGGTTGTTACTATGGGTGCAGGTGATATATGGAAGGTGGCAGATGAGTATATTCAGTGGCTTAGAAAAAATTGTTGAGACCGATTATCCCTTGGCCAGGCGCACCTGGTACGGCTTGGGCGGTCCGGCCGACTATTTTATCAGGCCCCATACGGTTGACCAGCTAAAGGACATCGTCAAACGCTGCAATGAAAACAAAATTCCAATCTATGTGATGGGCTTCGGCTCAAATCTGCTTATTGGTGACGATGGCCTGCGGGCGGCGGTAATAAAGCTCGACGCAGAGCAATTTGCGCAGATACAGTTTGACGATGAGCAGCTCACCGCCTGGGCGGGTGCTGAACTGACCCGTCTGATTTTAACCTGTGTGAAAAAGGGACTTTCAGGCCTTGAAGCTTTAACCGGCATACCGGGCTCGGTCGGCGGAGCGGTAAAAATGAACGCCGGCGGACACTTCGGTGATATCGGCGCCGCCGTAGATACTGTTACCCTTATGGACAGCGCCGGAAACGTATTCGAAAAAAGCAAGCCCGAGCTCGTCTTTGATTACCGCCGCACAAATATCACCGCCGGCTTTATTCTAAACGCTCAGATGAAACTTGCCGCCGCCGACCCCGAGCAGATTATGCGAACGGTAAAAGAAGTCTGGATTTACAAGAAGAACAATCAGCCCTTAAATACGAAAAATTCCGGCTGCATATTCAAAAACCCACGCGGCATATCAGCCGGCGCTTTAATTGATAGAGCTGGTCTTAAGGGTTTGCGAATAGGGGCAGCCGTCGTCAGCGAAAAGCACGCCAACTTCATAATCGCGGAAAAGGGCTGTAAAAGTCGCGACGTCATCAGGCTGATAGATGCCGTAAAACAAAGAGTCAAAGAGCACTTCGATGTCGAGCTTGAACTTGAAATCGAAATCTGGAAATAGATTCGTTACTCGCGGCTTGTCACTCGACGCAGGGCGGTAATAAATTGAAAATAGAAAATAGTAAATTGAAAATAGCTGTCCTTGCCGGTGGTATCAGCGAAGAGCGTGACATCAGTCTCCAGAGCGGCAGTTGCGTCGCTAAGGCATTAAAGGAAGCTGGCCTGAACGTAATCATCGCAGACATCACTCCTGACAATTTGGGTGTATTGGAAGATGGAAGCATTGATGTTTTTTTTATTGCACTGCACGGCAAATTCGGCGAAGACGGCCAATTACAACAAATTCTCGAAGACAGGGGACTTTGCTATACCGGCAGCGGACCGCAGGCAAGCAGATTGGCATTCGACAAGTTAGCCGCCAAACAGCGCTTCATCGAAGCAGATGTTACTACTCCGAAGGCAATTGCCTTTGATGCGAGCGCAAAACCGAAAGAAATTGAAAACCAGCTCCTTCAGTTGAGTAACAAATTCGTTGTCAAACCCATCCGCCAGGGAAGCACCATCGGCGTCACTATCGTTGATAATCCGAAATCAGCCTTAGCGGAAGCGCGAAGGTGCTCAGCCGAATTCGGCGATTGTATGATTGAGCAGTACATACCGGGACGTGAGATAACCGTTGGCGTATTGCAGGGGCGAGCGCTGCCGATTATCGAAGTTAAAAGTAAAACCGGCTTTTATGATTATCACGCAAAATACATCGATGACCGGACACAGTTTCTTTTCGATACGATTGCCGACCCCGCATTAGCAGAAAAAATCAAAGCGGCGGCGCTCGATTGCTTCAACGCGCTTGGCCTCAGGCACTTTGCAAGAGCTGATTTTATCCTCAGTACCGACGGAACTGTTTACGCCCTTGAGGTCAATACTATTCCGGGCCTGACAAGCCATTCACTTCTGCCCAAGGCAGCGGCGAAAGCAGGTCTTTCAATGAGCAGTCTGTGCATAAAAATCATCGAAGCCGCACTGCAAAGTAATAAACTAAAATCTGTTTACTAATTTATACGCCGGAGGCGGAATACAAGCGACTTTAGACCAGTGGCCAGAAGGAAGAAAAGAAAAAGCGGAATAAAAAGCGTTTCACTCAGTCTTCGCCCACGTCCAAAGAAGAAAAGGCAGAAGATTGATTTCCATATGCCGAGTTTGCCCACTGTCCTGAAAGTCGGCGCAATAGTCTGTGTTCTTATCGGCGTGGCGGTTGGCTTTGTATTTCTCGAAAAATACGTAGCAAGGACCGACCTCGCCGAAAAAACACTGCCCATCGAATTGGTCGATGTCCCCGACTGGGTAACCGAGCCGTTGAAGGAAAAGATTTACGCCGCCGCCCGGGCCTACGGCGAAGGCCTGAGCATCGACGAAAACACTGCCTCGTCCGTGCAGCAGAACATTGAAGCACTCGTCGCCTGGCTGCGGCAGGTGCAAGTGCAGGTCACGCACGACACTATCCGCATCAGCGGACACTGGCGGAAGCCTCTGGCGCTTGTCAAACGAGGTTTGCAAAGCTTTTACGTCGATGAAGAATTGGTCATCATGGATTTCGTGCCAGTGCCGAATCTGCCGGTTGTGAAGATAGAAGGGCTTTCGCTGGCAGTAAAGCCGCCGCTGCCCGGCGACATTTGGCAGGGTGACGACCTGGCTGCTGCCGTTGCTGTATTGGCCAGGCTCCAAAAGATGGATAAACTCATCAGCCCCGACAGACCGCTGCTTGACGAAATTGATAGGATAGACATAAGCAATTTCAACGGCCGGGAAAGCAATCGCTTCCCCCATATTGTCCTGTACACCAAGGACAATACCGAAATCATCTGGGGTGCGGAAATCGGCACCTGGCAGCGGCATCTCGAGGCAACGGATGAAGAAAAACTTACGAACCTCTACGCCTACTACAAGGAGCACGGCTCGCTCTTAGGCGGTGCAAAATACATAAACCTTCAGTACTCGCAGGTGAACGTATCCCTGCCTGTCGATAAATATTAGTGTTCCGTAACACGTAAGTTGTCATGTTGAGCCGAAGGCGAAACATTTTGTTTTGACGGCTCGTGTTTTGTCTTTCGGTTGCGATACTCGTTTCGTATTACGTCTTACGGTTGCGGCTTAAAAGACGCTTTACGATTAACGCAACCGTTACGAGCCGCGCAACCGCAACCGTTTAACGTAACTCTTCGAAAGTAAGATGCTTCACCTTGTTCAGCATGACAGCCCTTATTTGACCAATTACAGAC
>CAYLXD010000104.1:0-6706 GCA_964387515.1 uncultured Pirellulales bacterium
GCAGCTCTGGGGCGTAGCGGCGATGGGTTTCTTTCTTTTTAGATTATTCGATGCTGTCAAACCTCCTCCTGTACGTCAGCTTGAGAAGCTGCCCGGTGCTTGGGGCATTCTCGCTGATGATTTGATGGCCGGGATTTATGCTGCGTTCGCCTTGATAATCTGCATTAGGCTCTGGGTAGTGTATTTTGCAGGTTGATTTGGGAACAAAAAATGACTGTGGAATATTCTGTCGAAGTCTGCGAAACACTTAAGGAGAAGTTCCGCGCCGCTGATTTGCATCGTCCGATGCGAATCAGCCGATACGACCAGGGCACCGAATTGGTGTACGATGTTACAGCCATCAGCCTGGCAAATACCGCAAGGCTGCGCCTCGTTATCGAAAAGTTTGTGGGCGGCGGATTCGCCGGACAGGTGTACAAAGTCAGGCTCGTCCATATCGAATCTGAAGATGACCCCATACCCGGCCTTGAGACCGGCGGAACTTATGCAATGAAGATTCTTGTTCCGTCTTCTGATTTTGCTCGGGTATTTCGAAACGCCCTTTATCGGCTCGGCTTCCAGGGGGCGTTTGCCCCTCAGGTGAATCCCGCTGCAGTCAGGGCCGGCGCCCTTTGGCAAAAGTTCATTCGCCGTGCCGCGAAGATTCAATTCGGCGACGAAACTAAGGTCGTGGACGTCTACGCAACATTTGTTGACCAGAGGCTCGGCAGTTGCGGCGAGCTTTCCGAGTGGATTGACGGACGCACCTGGCAAATGGAGGTCGACGAAAATCTCGACTCGCTCAAACTCTGGCGCAAAGGAAAGGCAGTGGCCCCCCAAAGACTTGGCTCGCCGGAGTATCGGGCAAAACGCCGCTTTATGGTCGATTTCGTAAAACTGCTCCACGATATCGGGGCCCACGAGTTCGCAAGACAGTACGAGTGGTGGACGTGTAAGAGTCAGCCGAACTGCCTAAAACGAGAAGATACCGATGCTGACCCTTCCGCCGGATTGGTGGCCGTCGATTTCAGAGCAGGCCTTGCTTTGCTGCCATTTCTTCCGATGAGCCCGGGAGATTTCAAGTTGATAATCAACGGACTTATGCGGGGCTCTTTGGTGCAGTTTGACCGCGGCAATATAAGCAGGCTCCGGCGGTTCGTCGATGCCTATAGCGGAGATTTCGCCGATATGCGCCGGATGCTGAATGAGTTAAAAGTCGCTGAGCGAGCCTATCGTGATTCGCTTGTGGATATTACACACAATCACGTCCGGCTGCTTTATAGCAAGCAGCTTTGGTCAACGATTTTCGGCAGTGCTGTTACTGGTTGGAAGGTGCGCAACTTTATAGACGAAGCCGGCGAACGCACATTGCGGGCAAGCAAATTTCTCACCTTTATTTTTTGTCTGCTTGGTGCTATCCCGTTTTTGGGTAGTTTACTCAGACGCCTCTGGGCCAGGCCCGATTGGCGAAAGCACTATCTGGAGCTTCTGACTGATTGGGATTATTTTAAGCGGGCGGTTCGCGCAAAAATCACCGAGAAAGTAATCGTATGGCACAGGGCCGGCAGGGTTAGTGCCCCGCGGGCGATAAAGCTCGCCGAGGAGCCTTGGCGATTCTTCTGTCATTTACCATTTTTGGTTCTGATTTTTCCAGGACTGCACAGGTTCTTCACTGACTTTGAGTTCTTTAGGGACAAACTGCATTATATTTTTGTACGACCCTTCAAGCTTTACTTCAGTGCGAAGCTTCGCGAACAATGGCTTCGCGATATGGTCAGCGAAGGCCGAAAAAAGCACATGCTCACTGGCCAGGACGCCGATACAATACTCTCTCAACTGAACGAGCCTTACATTCAGCGATACCTGCTCAGCCTTGTTGTGCACCTTCTGACATTGCCGGTTACTCAGATTGTTTCGGTCACTATAGCTTGGATTTACTATCGCAGGACAGGGGACGAGCTTGGTGCCGGAGGGATACTCGTATTGTTTCAGGTCATACCGGTTTCCCCCGGTTCAATCTGCCGTGGTCTCTATGCCGTCGGCATAGCGATTTACGACCGCAGTTTCAAGGACTACAACATCGCTGTCTTTCTCAGTTTCGTCAAGTACATCGGCTACCTGGCCTTTCCGATTCAGATGACCTATCGCTATCCGGCGCTGGCGAGATTTATGGCGGCGCACTGGGCGACTGAAGCGGTTCATATTGTACCGGTCTTCGGTGAAAGGGGGGCGTTGCTGGAGCACTGGGTGTTTTGTCTGTTCTACAGTTGGCCTTTGACAATCCGGCGCAGGATGCGAAAACGCGCCGAGGTACGAGTATCGATAAAACCGCGATATTGGCACGTCGGCTTATATATCCTCGCCGCGGTGATTATTCTTGGATTTGCCGATTTCGTTTATCTGCTGAGTGCCGGGCGGTTGCCCGGACTGGATAGTATTTGGTGGCTTTTATTGATGGCACCTGTACCGATACTTTGTGGTGCTGCTGTAACTTTAGGTTGCGCAGGGGCGCCTTTGTGGAAGCGTATTGTTTCTTCCGCCGGCTCCGGTGCTGTGGTCGGGTTGCTCTACACTGTTGTCTCCGCGACCCTCGCCGGACCCAACGCCGTCACCCCGGGCCAAACCGCAATAGCCTGCGTATGGCGGCTGTTTGTTTTCGCGGTCTTCGCGGCTGTTGGAGCGATATTTACTGAGCTCAAACTGCCCGACCCGGATTTGGCATAATTGTAGCTCTACCGCCTTAGAACTGCTTTGGTACCAAAAACTTGGTTTTTTTGCTGTTTATTGCTGCATTTATGGGCTATTTTATGCTGGTTGACCCTTGAGGCCGACGCCGGTTTATGCGATAATTACAAAAAGCTTTGGTTTGCGTCTTTGACGCGAAATGAGGCTCCTGAGCGAGCGGAGCTTGTGACAAATCATCTTGTTATGGTTTCGACGTAGGAGAAAGGAGTCAAAAATGAAATCGGAAGTCTTCCTTTTAAGACTAATCAGCATGGTAAATCATAAGCTTCTCAGAAAACTCTTGGCAAAAAAAGCCGACCGTTACATTTACAACACGTTCGTTAACGGCGATTCACAGGACCTGAAAGAAGTACAGCTAAAGAGATACCAGTTTTTATCTGCAATGTTGTACTGTGTGATACGGAGTATGGATAAAGGATTCGTGTCGAACGAAATCATAAAAAAGATTATAGATGTTCTGGTGGAAAATAACCTCGTCTGTTCGGACGAAAGTTATGCTCAGGCTGTCGAAAGATTCAATGAAAAATACGGTGAGCTGCCGCCGTCTTTTATAGTCTTTTCTCCCACGCAAAGGTGCAATTTAGAATGCATCGGTTGCTACGCAGCTTCAGCACCCGACACCGGCGCCACGATTCCTTATTCAGTTGCTGATAGAATAGTCTCTGAGGTGCACGACCTTTTCGGAAGCAGATTTATAACCATAAGCGGCGGCGAGCCCTTCCTGTACAAGAGTGAAGGCAAGACTCTTTTGGATATCTTTCAAAGATACAGTGATATGTTCTTTTTGGTATATACCAACGGCACCGTCATCAACGAAAACATCGCGGCAGAACTTGCAAAATCCGCAAATGCTACACCAGCTATCTCTGTCGAAGGCTTTGAAAAGGAAACCGATGAAAGAAGAGGCACAGGAACTTTCAAAAAAATCCTGAGGGCCTTTGAGCATTTGCAACAAGCAGGGGTCCCCTTTGGAATTTCGGTAACCGCAACAAGCAAAAACGTGGACGTTCTCCTGACGGATGAATTCTATGACTTTTACTTTGAGCAGCAGGGCGCCTGCTATATGTGGCAGTTCCAGTTGATGCCTATCGGCAGGGGAAAGGATGAAATGAGCTTAATGGTCAGTCCCGAACAGAGACTTCGGCTGTACAGAAAATGGGAAAAACTGCTCCTCGAAAAAAGATATTGCTTCGCCGATTTCTGGAACAGCGGTGTACTCTCAAGAGGATGCATTGCCTATGGCAGAAGCGGCGGATATTTCTATATCGACTGGCACGGCAATATAACGCCTTGTGCTTTTATTCCTTACTACGTTGACAATGTTTATGACCTATACGAAAACGGCAAAACCCTTTCTGATGCGCTATTCTCGGATTTTATGAAGAACGGCCGAAAATGGCAGAGAGAATACGGCCTTGACGACTGGAAAAAACCGCATAACTGGCTGATGCCCTGTTCGATAAGAGACCATTACGAAATTTTCAGAAACTCTGTCTTGACGGAACAAGCTAAGCCCGAAGATGAAAAGGCCAAAGAAGCGTTGGAATCTGATGATTATTTCCATGTTCTCAAATCTTATGACAAACAAATGCAGCAATTGACGGAAAAAATCTGGCAAAACGAATATCTGAATGTATAATAACTATCCTGATAAAACAGATGTCGATGGGAAGGGACCCTGAAATGGTTGTCGAGGCGCCAATCAGCAGATATAAGAAAAACAACCTCAAAATCTATATTGCTGCCTGCCTTGTTTTTGGTGCTGTTTTTCTCTACGACGGTTATCTAAGCAGATACAAATGGTCGATGCGATATTCCTTCTACGAAAAGCACGTTCTCAAGAACGACGGCAAGCCCGACGACACGATGGTTTGGAACCGGAAGTGGTTGCCGATGATCTGTGGCAGTCTCGCCGTGTGGCTGGGGATAACCCTGTTAGCCATACGAAACAGAAAGGTCATGGCTGAGGAAAACGAAGTTGTCATTAACAATAAAGAAAAAATCCCTTATGCCTCCATAGAAAAAATCGATAAGACGCTTTTCGAGAAAAAAGGCCTATTTGTAATCACGTACACGGACGAAAACGGCGGTGAAGTCAACCTGAAACTAAGCGGTAAAACGTATGACAATTTGGCGGCGGTACTGGACCACCTCGTGGCAAAAATTAGTTGAAGTCCTTCAAAGTAAACGGTAAAATTCAATCAGTTAACCGCAATGGGCTAACGCCAAGCCGTTGCGGTTTGTCTTTGTAAGCACTTTTGAATGGCAGGGACAAAATGAATATATGTGTTACCGGATTGCAGTGGGGTGACGAAGGCAAAGGAAAGGTTGTCGACATCCTCGCCGAGCATTATGACATCGTTGTCCGTTACAGCGGCGGCGCCAACGCCGGACACACCGTCGTAATAGGTAACGACAAATTCGCCTTGCACCTTTTGCCGAGCGGCTCCATCCGCCCCCACGTTGGTTGTGTAATCGCCAATGGAGTGGTGGTCGACCCGGAGACCCTCATAAAGGAAATCGATGCTTTAGCGCAAAGAAATATCACCCTCGAGGGCCGCCTCTTCATAAGTGAGAACGCCCACATCGTCCTTGATTATCACAAAACTGAAGACCGCCTGCGGGAGGAATCGCTCGGAAAAAATAAAATTGGAACGACTATTCGAGGCATCGGCCCGGCGTACGCGGACAAAGTCGGTAGAAGTTACGCTTTGCGTATCGCTGATTTAAGGCAGCTCGATAAGCTGAAGGAAAAACTCCGGACGGTCGTCGAGCGCAAGAACAAAATTTTTGCCGCCCTCTATAACGCCGAGCCAGCCAGTACAGATGAAATCTTCGAAAAGTGCAGGAACTATGCCGACAGGCTCTTGCCATTTGCAATTGATACCACTGAGTTCCTGCACAAATCGATTGCCAATGGCAAGCCGATTCTCTTTGAAGGTGCGCAGGGCGCGCTTCTGGACCTTGACCACGGTACTTTTCCATTTGTAACAAGTTCGAACTCAAGCTCGCTCGGAATGTCCGTCGGTTGCGGCGTGCCTGCCGGAATGGTCGATAAATTCATCGGCGTGGCAAAGGCCTATACCACGAGGGTTGGCGGAGGCCCCTTCCCGACCGAGCAGGACAATGAAATCGGCCGGTATATCCGCGACAGAGGAAATGAATACGGCACGACGACCGGCCGGCCCCGCAGATGCGGATGGTTCGACGCCGTCGCTGTTTCGTACGCTGTAAAAATAGGCTCTATCGACGAAATTGCTTTGATGCACCTCGATACTCTCTCAGGCCTGAAGAACGTGAAAATCTGCAGAGCATACAGAATCAACGGAAAAGAAACTATGTTTTTCCCGGCAAATGCAGCCAGGCTTGTAAATGCTCAGTGCGTTTATGAATCAATACCAGGCTGGGACCAGGACATTACCGGCGTCAATGATTTTCACGAGCTCCCGTTGAATGCCCAGAACTATGTCTGCTTTGTCGAAGAAATGGTCGGCAAACCAGTCACGATTATCGGTGTCGGACCTGCGAGAAATCAGACGATTTTTAGATAATGCCTCACCCGCCGCTTGTATCCCGGCCAAAAAATCCGGATGCGGCGATTTGTGTTTGAACAGCCGATGGAAGAAGACTTTAGACAAAAGCAAAAAGCAGCCGCCGAACGCCTCGGCATATCACCTCAACAGATGCCACGCCATATTGCCATAATTATGGACGGTAATGGCCGGTGGGCTCAGAAGATGCACCTCCCAAGGGCAGAGGGACATCGAGAAGGTGGAAAGACCGTCGAAACAATAGCACAGCACTCTGTTACTCTCGGAATCGAATGTCTGACACTTTATTCATTCAGCACGGAAAACTGGAAGAGACCGAAAGCCGAGGTCGATGCCCTGATGTATCTCTACACTCGCTACCTTGCCGAGATTCGTTCTACACTTATGAAAAACAACGTAAAGCTCATACACCTCGGCCGGCTGGTACCGCT
>CAYLXD010000105.1:0-6702 GCA_964387515.1 uncultured Pirellulales bacterium
CAAAGTATAACCCACAGTGTCAGATACTTTTCAAAAACTGTCAGGCCCTGCGATTGCTTTGCAGCTTCATTATTCGACTTCATATGTTTCATTCTGTAACCAAATTCATAAGTAGCCGTGCACAACAGTTCTTCGCTGTCTTAACACAAGGAGTGCTTCTGACGTGATTAGTCTTGTCCATCAGTACAACTTTGTGGCTTGCGTTTTCCCCCGAAACGTCCGAGCGGTTTTTCCAGTCGTCCAAAACCTATCAGGACAATAATCGCAATAAAAGTTGATATGACCGCCAACAGATACAATCTTGCGCCGCAGGCCATCCCGACACTTGCCACCAGCCAGATTGTCGCGGCGGTGGTCAGGCCGAGCACGCTGGCCCTCTCACGGATAATAGCACCGGCACCCAAAAAACCTATACCGGTAACTACGCCCGCTGCTATTCTTGTAAGCGAATCACCCTCTCCGCCGCCCATCCTTTTGGAAATTATTGTAAAGACAGCGGCGCCGAGACATATCAGGACATTCGTTCTTAAGCCAGCGGCCTTTCCCTTGATTTCCCTTTCCAGCCCGATAGCCGCCCCCAATACAACGGCCAAGATTATGCTGAGCACATCCCCCGGCCAAACCATAGCCTTACCTTTCAATCAGCGTTTCATCCACCTTTACGCCAAAATGTCTGCCGGCCTTCTCAATATGTCCGAGCACCTTGTCGCCCGGCTTTAAGGTGGTAACGGAAACCGCCTTGCCGTCCGGGCTGACTAATCGAATCGTCTCAGCGTTTTGCATTACAAGACTTATCGGCATACCTTCCGCCTGGCCTTCAATAAGCATCATAGGCCTTTTTTCAATCTTGTTTCTGCCTAAGTAGGCGGTCTGGCTTTTACCCTGAAAATCCACCAGCAGCACTTCATCACCGGCCTTCAAATCAGCCAGGTATTTTGTCTTTCCGCCCGGCGCCAGGGTGTATGCGTGCACAGCGCCAGCATTTACGCGGAAAGGCCGGGACGCCACATACGGGTTGTCGATTGACTCAGAATGCACCAGGAAAAACCCTGAAGCAGTATTTCCAATCAGCATCCCTTCACCAAGACCCATTTGTGTGCAGGTATCGAGGCAGGAGCGGTCGCCCATTCCGAGCTGCCTGCAGGCCGTTATGTTCACCGTAACAAGGGAGACTTTTTCACTTATACCCTGAATGATTTCAGCGGTCTTTTTAATCTCGTTTACATCGGTTGTATTTAACACAACGCCGTCGACACCTTTTTCGA
This sequence comes from uncultured Pirellulales bacterium, assembly GCA_964387515.1. GTDB lineage: Bacteria > Planctomycetota > Phycisphaerae > Sedimentisphaerales > Anaerobacaceae > CAVXEF01. Next base: position 1,266 of record CAYLXD010000105.1, read on the forward strand.
GTATCTCAACCATCAGTTTAGCCTGGGCGCTGGTTTCGACCTGAACCATAATATTTTTGCCCCGGCGAGCCAAGAGATTTTCAATCGGGATAATCGTCCAGTCCAACATCGCCAACACAACGATTTTATTCTCCGGCACCGCCGCAGCCTTATCTTCGTCGGCCTTGCCGGTTATATCTATGAACTCGACGTCTTTGCCGGGCTTTATATCGCCGTTTTTTTCGACGGTTTTGATTTTGCCGAACTGCCGCACTTTCTCGCTATCACCATCAGCTAACACTACCGCCTCAGCCCCGCTCTCAAGCGCCGATATCACCACTTCCTTACTGTAAGGTATCGCATTTACCCATAATTTTTTCATTCTGCTAATTCCTTACCGGTTGCGTACCCGCCTGCCGGTCGGGCAGGTTTTAGCTTTGAAGCATTTTGATTGCCTTATCGACGCCGGCAGCTTCGTGGACCATTTTGCAAAGGGCACTAACTATTTTCTCCGGGTTTTTGTGCTGGAAGGCATTTCGGCCGATGGACAGGCCTTTTGCGCCGGCTTTCAAGGCCCCATCGACCATTTCGAAAATATCCTCATCGCTTTCCATTTTTTCTCCGCCCGCAATTACTACAGGAACGGGACAGCCCCCAACTACTTCAGCGAAAGTATCGACGCTGCCGGTATAAGGCACCTTAACAATGTCGGCACCTAACTCGGCCCCGACCCTGGCGGCAAGCTTGACATTCTTTACATCGTACTCGTTCTTAATCTTCGGCCCGCGTGTGTACATCATCGCCACAAGCGGCATCTGCCACTCCATACACTGCTCGCTGACAAAACCCAACTGCCCGAGCATCTCCTTGTCGGTCTCAGCTCCGAGGTTTATGTGAATACTGACGGCATCTGCACCTAATTTTATCGCTTCTTCAACGGAGCAGACCAGCTCTTTTGCATTCGGGTCGGGACTGATTGACGTCCCTGCCGACAGGTGAATAATCAGGCCGACGTCTCTACCTGCTCCTCTGTGCCCTGCGCGGACCATTCCTTTGTGCATCAGGATGGCGTTTGCACCGCCGGAGACGACCTTAGAGACCGTGGTCCGCATATCCTCCAGGCCCGCGATGGGCCCAACGGTTACGCCGTGGTCCATCGGTACAATTACCGTTTTGCCGGAATTGCGGTCGATTATTCGCTCAAGTCTTATCTTTTTGCCTATCATTGCCGAACCTCCAATTTATCCGCCTCTGGCGGATTGCGATTTACGCCTAAAATCTAACCAAACCTGTACAAAAGGCAAGAAAAAAACGGATTTGTTTCACCGCTGAGCCCGCAGAGAACAGAAAGGAACCGGCAATAATAAAAAGGGCTGTAGGCTTTATGCCTACAGCCCTTTTTATGTGAAATTAGACTCTCAATAAGGCTATCTACCACTTACCAGCCAGTTGTTGGCAAATATAGCAAAGTCCTTAAAGTCTATGTCGAAGTCGCCGTCCAGGTCCCCGAGGTAAAGATACGCAAACTCAGAAGCTCCCATATCTACAATTTCGCGGTCGTCACAATCACCATCTGCAATCCTCAGCCGGCCGTCAACGTCTGTGCACACACAACAAGGCACTGCCGTGTTGTCGCCAATGTCAATGCAGGGCGAATCCAGTGATAGCGTAATGTTGTCGTCCAGCGTGCCTATAACGTTATCCGTACCGTCGGCATCTACAAAACACGGGTCGGCGTTGATGTTACTGATGCCAGCACCCCACCAGCCACCTTGTACATCCGAGTAATTGACGGTTGCCGCGCTACCACCACTGTCGCCTATCTGCGAACCAGCAGGGGCGTTATTGCCCCAAAAGATACAGTTGGTGATTATCGGATAGGAGTTATTCCAGTTGTTTATAGCACCAGAGAACACGCTGGCCCAATTGGCGCTGAAAGTGCAATTAGTTATTGTCGGACAGCTGCCGACGATGTTGGATACAGCCCCGCCATAAACCGCGGAGTTGTTACTAAATAAGCAATTAGTCACCGCCGGACTGCTGCTTATATTGTACAACCCACCGCCATTGTGGCCGCCGGTGAATCCTTTGTTCGAAATAAAACTGCAGTTGACCAGTGTCGGGGAGCTATCATAATTCTTTACCCCGCCGCCACCACCTCCACCTGCGTTTCTGAAGAAGATGCAGTTACTTGCATGCAGGTTGCTTTGGTTGTCATTCCGCATTGCTCCGCCGCCGGCACTTGAGGAGTTTTCGACGAACTTGCATTTATTGACCGTGCAATTTGCGAGACTGTTGAACATTCCCCCGCCCTCATTATCAGGCCATGCACCGGCGTTGGCATTTCCGGCCGTGATGGTAAAACCATCGAGTATAGCCGTCGCATCGGTGCCGCTGCCTGTTACGACGTGATAGCTGTTTTCTGCTCGATTCGGCTCAGTCGGTAAATCACAGGGGTCGTTCACATCAACATCGTTACCACTAAGGTCACCGCTGAGAATGGTTTCGTGCCCTTTGATATACCGCCCGGTCCATCCAACACAGCCGCCGGAGGGGAAACCGCCATAAATAGCAACGTTGTTTTGAAGTTGGAAGGTAGCCGTTCGGCTGCCGGGTATTTGCCCTCCGCCCTGGTCGGGCTTGTAAGTACCCTCTGCCACCAAAATCGTATAGTTGCCGCTTGACGCAGCGGCCAAGGCGTCCTGAAGCAGATTGTAGGCATTGCTCCAGCTCGAACCGTCATTATTGCCTGTGGCGCTGACATCAACATAGATGACAGTCGGGGGTGGCAGTCCCTCTTCGCCGGCAATCGCAAAGGCCAGGTCGATAGTATTTCCTTCGAAGGGATGGCCTGTCGGATAAAGCAACTCTTGCCATGGCCCGTGACCGCCGACCCAACCTAAAGCCCAGACGGCATCATCTCTCCAGTGGTTAGTCGAAGTTTTCCAGCCAAACCGCACATTCGGGTCCCAGGGAGAAGTGTATGGACAGGCCTGGACAACCAGCCAATAAACATTGCCTTGTTCTTGAACGAATGCACATGGGTCACATGCGTCGATATGAAAGTGGTACAGCCAGCAGGTAGAATCGCTAATAGTCTTGTATAATGCGGTGCAGGGTGAGTAGTAGCCCTCATTCAGGTCTTCAGCATAAGGCCAAACATCAAATTCCCCCTTGTAGAAGATGTGCGTCCATAGCCACTCATTGGGCTCCGACCAGTCGTTAGGTCCAACCGGATTATCACTAAAAATATCTATCCAAAAATCTACGTTGTTGGGGCCGTTGGTGGGCAGCTTATCGTCATAGTACGAGCCCCAGACGTAAATGTCAGTAATCGGTCCGGTCTTGTTGCACCAGAAATCGTCGGCAAGAAGCTGCATATCCCATAGTGGTTCGATTGGGCCCCAATGTGTTGCATCCACATCAACACCGTTTATGTCTGTAAGGTCCGGCCCCTGAACCCACTTATAGGACACCTCTTCTTCGGTAATCACAAAGGCAAGATCCAGCGACTCGTCCGTGTTTGGGTCACGCAACTCGACCCAGGAGAGGCCGTCATAGTAGACTGCATTGTCGCGGAAGTGTGGGCTGCCCGACTGTTTCCAGCCTATGCGACCACCGGCCCACACGTCGATCATCAGCCAATAGACTTCGCCCTCCTGCTGAATGAATGGTTTGTTAATGTCGGTGATGTTGACCTGGGCCCACCGAGTGTGGTCACATGGGTCCCACCCGTGCCAGTAAGGGTCAAACCATCCCTGCAGGTCGTTAGGCATATCGTGGACCGTGAAATCCCCGGCGTAGAAATCTCGCTCCCAGAGCAACCCGTTGGGCTCACTGTAGCCGTTTGGTCCACACGGGTCGTCCGACCAGATGCGGACCGCAAAACCGTTAAGTGGCTGCACCATATCATCCTCCCACGAGACCCAGAAGTGGATATCGCTTACCGGGCCGGTTTGCGAACACTGCCAGTCATCGGCCAACCATATCGACCCCGTTGAAAACAGTGCTACATCCCAGCCGCCCGGTTTCGGCAGTTGTGGATAGTGCATCTTGTTCGAGTCGCCCTCGTTCCAATCGCCCTGTACTGCACCTGCAGCGCCAAACAATAACACAACTACAAAAAGCAACGACAATTTCAGTTTCTTTCCTTTCATTTTTATTCCTCCTCAAAAATTGTTGATATACTTTGTAGTGCCTTTAACATACAGAAGCTTTCCCTGCTGTAAATATAATAGATGGAAAAACATTCTATCTCGCACAAGACACAAAAGTCAAGAAAATTATGGATAGTTGAATAATTAATTTTATGAGCGTGATTTACTGCATTTTTAGCCTTGCTTTTGGTGCTAATTGCTGCTATATCCTTGGGTTACTATGACATACTTGGCAGTTCCCATAGCAACAGCCGATTTGGAGCAGGCAAAAAAACAGATAAAGGCGGCTCTGCGGGCAGGCGCCGAGATGCTGGAACTTCGCAGCGATTACCTTGAAAACTTAACCCCCCTGCTGGTCGAAAAACTAATCGCTGAAATAAAAGGAACCAGGCGTCCGCTGCCGGTCGTTGTAACCTGTCGCGACCACCAGCAGGGCGGGGCAAGGCAGTACCCCAGCCGGTTGCGCGTCGCCGTCCTTACAGCGGCTCTAAAGGCTGGCGCTGAATTTATCGACTTCGAATATGAAAACTTCTTCGACGCCCAATGCCAGGAGAAAATAAAACGTGCTCTTGCGGAAAGCTCAAAAGGACGTTTGATTTTGTCGGCCCATAATTTCGAGTCCCGGTTCGATGATATCAAAAAACTTTACCGGCACATTATGACTTTACACCCTGCGGCGATTCCAAAACTCATTTACAAGGCCAATCATATCAACGATTGCTTTGATGCCTTCGATTTGCTGCGCAGGACCGGTGGAGAGCGCATCGTTTTCTGCATGGGTGAGGCAGGAATAATCAGCCGGATAATCGCAAAAAAACTGGGCGCATTTTTAACCTTTGCAAGCATAGACGATAAAAGCGCTACGGCACCGGGCCAATTGACTATCGAACAGTTCAAAAAATTATACCGCTACGACGCCATAAACGCCGACACCAAGCTGTACGGGGTCATCGGTTCGCCCATCGGTCACTCTATAGGCTCGGCTGTTCATAACACCTGCTTCACAAAAGCTAAGCTCAACAAACTCTATCTGCCACTGCACGTCGAAGGCGGCAGGTCGGAATTCGAACAATTTATGAACCACACCCTCGGCAGAAGCTGGCTTAACTTCAGAGGTTTTAGCGTAACAATCCCCCACAAACAAAATGCCATCGAATTCGTCAAAGCCAGAGGCGGCTTTATAGAGCCGTTGGCTGAGCGAATCGGTGCCTCTAATACCCTGCTGGCCAATGCGGATGGAGCACTTTCCGCCTACAATACCGATTACACTGGTGCGATGGAAGCAATCAAATCGAAGCTCT
>CAYLXD010000106.1:0-6665 GCA_964387515.1 uncultured Pirellulales bacterium
ATTAGGATTTCGAATTTGTTTCGGATTTCGTATTTCGAGTTTCGTATTTTTTCTCTGTTACCAATCAAGCGGCTTCTGCCATGCGTGTTTTAGCGAATCGATGTCTGACTCAATGACTGTCCCGCCATCCTCTGCCTTTATTACGAGTTTTCTTTCCGTCGTAACCTTGCCAATCTGTCCGAATGGCAGATTCAGCATCAATTTTACAAAGGCATCGTAATTCCCCGGCTCAACCTCAACTATATAGCGCGAGTTTGATTCGCTGAAAAGCTGTGTATCTGTTCGCGAGCAGTCTGCACTTTTCGGAAGGCCCCTTAAATCCGCCTCTATTCCCAGTCCGCCGGCAAAGGCCATCTCCGCAAGCGCCACCGCTAAGCCGCCCTCGGAGCAGTCGTGGCAGCTCACAACAAGCCCGTCGGCTATCGCCGTGCAAATCCTTTCCGCTATCTTTGGCGCGGTCTTCAGGTCCACCTTCGGGATATTGGCGCCGAGCTGGCCGTAAATCTTGTAATAATGCGAGCCGCCTAATTCATTTTTCGTTTCGCCCACTATAAAAATCAGATTCGATGCCTTCTTGGCGTCCATCGTCACGCACTTGTTCACATCGTCAACCAGCGATATTGCGCTTATTAGAAGTGTGGAGGGGATTGACATTCGCGTGCCATCCTCACAGGAGAATTCGTTATTTAACGAATCTTTGCCCGAGACAAACGGCGTCCCAAAGGCGATTGCACCATCATAACAGGCCTGAGCAGCACGAACCAATGGGCCGAACGTTTCGGGCTTCGTGCAGTTGCCCCAGCAAAAATTATCCAACAGAGCAATCCTGTCAACTCGTCCGCCCACACATATAAGATTTCTTATCGCCTCATCAATCCCTGCCAGCGCCATCCAGTACGGGTCGATATCGCCATACATCGGGTTCATTCCACAGCTTATTGCAAGCCCCTTGTCCGAGTTAAACTTGGGGTTTATCACCGCTGCGTCACTTGGGCCGTCGTTATCTACACCTGTCAGAGGTTTGACGACTGAGCCGCCCTGGACCTCGTGGTCGTATTGACGGATTACCCATTCTTTGCTCGCAACGTTGTAGCTGCCCAGAATCCTCAGAAGCTCATCGTTGTAATTGTCTTTTTCCGGCATATTAGGCTCAGTCAATTGAGGACTTTCCCACACCGCTTTGCGAGAGTATTTCGGCACACCATCGTGCAGAAACTCCATATCCATCTCGGCCACCTGCCTGCCGTTGTATCGCAGCTTCAGCTTCCTATCATTGGTGAACCTGCCGACTACCGTTGATTCGACGTTTTCGGCGTCGAATATTTTGGTGATGGCCTCTAAGTTCTCCGGCTTTACCGCTATGACCATTCTTTCCTGGGCTTCGCTAATCCAGATTTCGGTATAATTTAGCCCGGCATATTTAAGAGGCGCTTTTTCCAAATCGACCTCTGCTCCGAGGTTCTTACCCATCTCCCCAATTGCGCTGCTGAGCCCCCCGGCTCCGCAGTCGGTAATCGCTTCGTACAGCCCGGCCGCATTTGCTTGAAGCAGTACATCCAGCATCTTCTTTTCAACGATTGGATTGCCGATTTGCACAGCGTGGGAAAAGATTGTTTCGTACTCGTGCGTGATTTCGCCGCTTGAGAAAGTCGCTCCGTGTATTCCATCTCGCCCGATTCGGCCGCCGACCATAATGATAAGGTTGCCGCTTTGCGGGTTCTTGAAGCACTTGTTTTTATCCATTATGCCGATATTGCCGCAGTAGACCAAAGGATTACCCAGGTACCTCTCGTCAAAGTAAATCGCACCATTGACTGTCGGTATTCCCATTCTGTTGCCGTAGTCCCGCACGCCGGCCACAACACCTTTCATAACTCTCCTCGGGTGCAGTACACCTCTGGGTATATCTTCGAGTTTTTTGTCAGGTGGGCCGAAGCAGAATATATCGGTGTTGGCAATGGGCCTGGCGCCCAAACCTGTGCCCATCGGGTCGCGAATTACCCCGCCGATACCTGTAGCGGAACCGCCGTATGGGTCCAGTGCCGATGGCCGATTATGCGTCTCGACTTTGAAACACACCGCAGAATCTTTGTCGAATTCTATAACACCGGCGTTGTCTTTGAAGACGGATATGCACCATTTTTTGTCGAGCTGTCGCGTAGCCTGAAAGACCGTGTCCTTCAGCAGATTGTCGAAATGTACCTGTTCGCCGTTGATTGTCATATCCACCGAGCTTGTCAGGGTCTTGTGAACGCAGTGCTCGCTCCAGGTCTGCGCGAGTGTCTCAAGCTCAACGTCGGTGGGTTCCCTGCCGAGGCCCTGATAGTATTTCTGGATGGTCTGCATCTCCACAAGGTTGAGAAACAGGTCCTTTTCTTTGCTCAGTGCTACCAGTCCTTCGTCGTCGAGGTCGCATATCGGCCAGTGCACCAACTTAAATTCGTAAGGTTTCAGATGCGGACTCGGCGGCTCAGCTTCATTACCGATTACGACAACCTCGATGCAGTCATTGGCCAGAATCTTCTTTGCGATAGTATCGACCTGATTCGAAGTGATTTTACCCAGCAGAACGTACTTTCTCGCCGTTCGAACATTATTTGCTGCAATCCCCATATCAGCCATCGCCGCCATTACCGACTCAGCCACCGGGTCGGTAACACCGCTTTTCAGATGCACCTCGATTAATGTTGCCTTTGCCAGGCCGGCCGGTGCTCCGCTTCTGCCTATGTAATACTCTTCGCAGACCGGGTCGGTCAAAAGCTCGTCGGCCAAACGTTTCGCAAAGGCCTTATCAAAGCCTGTCCCGAGCGCAGTCGAGGGATCGGCTTCAATCAGAAAGACCTTCGCCGACTGCACCGCCTCTACCGAACTGATGCCCAACTCTCTGATATCTTCCAGTACACTGCTGCCGTGCACGTCAGCAGCACCGGCACGGTTAAAGACTTCGAAACGCCACTGCCTCACGATATTATTTCCTCTCTTTTCATCTTGTATTTTATAAGTGCTGCGCGTTTGTTTCTTGCCGCCTCGAGCAGTCTTTTAATTTCTTTTTTATCCGCCGAGCCTATCGCGTTTTTCAACTTTTCCAGCTCAGCTATGATTCTTTCGATACCTTTTATACTGTTTTTCGCATTTGTCGCCAGCACGTCGGCCCAGATATTGGCCGGCCCCGACGCTATCCTCGAAGTATCGATAAAGCCCCGCCCGGCAAATTTAAGCTCCTTTTTTCTACTGGCGTTTATTAACGCCGCCGCTGTTATATGTGGCAGATGACTTATACTCGCGAAGACTCTGTCGTGTTCAGCCGGCGTCATCAGTTTCACGCAGCAGCCGAGGGACGACCAGAATCTCTTGAGTACCTGCACCGATGCGGCGTGGGTATTTTTCGTTTTCGTTAAAATACACAAAGCCCGTTCAAACAAATCATCCCTCGCAAACTCAACGCCTCTCTGTTCTGAACCTGCTATTGGGTGCGAGCCTGCATAATGCACGCCTTTCGGCAGATACTTCGCCGCCCAGCGGTGCGGCAGGACCTTTGTCGAGCCGACGTCGGTAACGATGCAGCCTCGACGAAGTGAGCCGCTAATCACCCGAAAGATTTCCTCAAAGCTGCATATAGGCACCGCTAAGATGACAAGGTCGGCGGTGCTGACGCTCTCCTTTATATCATCCACTATCCGCGCCGTCGTCAGCAGCCGTCTTGCTTTTCGCCGTGTGCCGGCTCGGTGCGTATAACCCGTTGTCAGCACACCAGGCCACCTGCGCGAAACCGCCAGCACTATCGAGCCGCCCAAAAGCCCCAGGCCTATTACAGTTATCCGCTTTAAGTTCTTCAAAATCAAAACCTTATGAAAACATCCTCCGAAACGAATACTGCTAAAAAACTATAGTAAGCTGCCTCTTGTGTCAATTTTTTTCTTTGACTTATTTTGGTTAATTGGTTAAATGGTGATTGCTTAAATGGTTAAATGATTAAATGATTACCAATTACCAGTTACCAGCTACCAACTATTTGGACTTCGAACAGAAGGTCGCCGACATTGACCGCCAGATTGCCGAGCTTACTAAGCTTAGCTCTGTCAAGGGAATCGGTTATTCCGCTGAAATTCGCCAGCTCCAGCGACAAGAGGTCGCCGAGCTCAAGCGAATCTATTCGAACCTGACAGCCTGGCAGACCGTCCAGGTCGCACGCCATCCCAACAGACCTCTCCTTACCGACTATCTCGACCTGATGGTTGACGATTTTCGCGAGCTGCACGGCGACAGATGTTTCGGCGACGACCACGCTATCATAACCGGCCTCGGCCGAATCGGAAGACAAAGGGTCCTTATCGTCGGCCAGAACAAAGGCAAAAATACGAAGCAAAAAATTGCCTGCAACTTTGGCTGTCCCCATCCTGAGGGCTACCGAAAGGCTATGGCCAAGATGAAGTTCGCACAGAAGTACAACATTCCCATCGTAACATTCATCGACACTCCCGGCGCATATCCCGGAATCGGCGCAGAAGAGCGAGGCCAGGCCCAGGCAATTGCCGTCAATCTTATGGAGATGTCACGCCTGCCTGTGCCTATAATCTCCATCGTCATCGGCGAAGGCGGCTCAGGCGGCGCTTTGGGAATAGGCGTCGGCGACAGGTTTGCGATGCTCGAGTTCGCGTATTATTCGGTCATATCGCCGGAAGGCTGTGCCGCAATCCTCTGGCGGGATGGCTCACAGGCCGAACTCGCCGCAGAGGCACTCAAGCTGACAAGTAAGGATTTGCATAAGCTGAACCTCATTGACGCCGTTATCTCTGAACCCCTCGGCGGAGCGCATCGAAACATCCACGACGCCGTCCTCAACGTCGAGGGCTACATTGTTAGAACGCTCGCTGAACTGAAGCGAACGAAAATTGAAAATCTCATTGAGAACAGATACAAAAAGCTGCGTTCAATCGGCACCTATTCTATAAGCAACAACCGGGGCAAAGCTAAGATAAAACTAATCAAAAAACCTTCACGAATTCACCCAAAACCCGTCCCCGCCAGAATTGGTTAGCCGGTTAGCCCTGGCACTTGTTGCCAGGGTCATTACTATCGACTATTCACTATTCACTAACGACTAATTCGCTTGTGCTGCCTGCGGTTCGGATACTATTTTTATCTGTACGCCTTCGGCGTACCACTGTATGTTTCCTCTTAGTTTACCCCGTGAGATGCGTCGTCTGCTATCTCTTTGGGGCGGCCTCCGGCAGTACTGCGCAATCCCCCTTTTTTCCTTTCGCCTTCTCTCCTTCTCAATGGTATAATTACATTAACTCACAATGGGCGAAAGTGGAACTTATTTGAAACATCCGCTCGCAGGTAAAACTGAAATAAATATGAGGGACTTTTATGCAAAAAGAAAAACGTTATCGTTATGTAAAATTTTCACCAGAAGCCATTCAAAAAGCATATTCTAAATTAGAATCTTACGCAAAAGAGGAACAATTAAAAAGGATAGACACTACGCTTACCACCAACTTCGAGAGCGAAAAATGGTCACATGATACAGAGTCAGAATTTTTTGCTGATTATACGAAAAATATTGAATCAGCAGTTTATCGAAAAAGCATAGGATACGGCGACCTTAGATTATACCTCCACTTTTACCTATCCGGTACCGATGTTTCAGTTGAGGCTCCAAAACGGTCTCAGATCGAGGAAGTCCATCAAATATTTGCGGAATATGCTCCTAAATGCGTAACTAAAGATGTTGATCTCAAAGTTCAGGAGCCAATCATTTTCATTGGACATGGACAAAGTACTCAATGGAGAGATCTAAAAGATCACTTGCATGATAAACATAATTATCTCATCGAGGCTTATGAAATTGGTGCTAGGGCTGGACATGCTATAAGGGATATTCTTGAAAAAATGTTAGATAAAAGTTCTTTTGCGATCTTAGTAATGACAGGTGAAGACAAGGATGAAGAAGGAAATCTTCACGCAAGAGATAATGTTATCCACGAGTTAGGGATTATTTCAAGGTAAATTGGGATTTCCCAAAGCCATCGTTTTACTTGAGGAAGGAACACAAGAGTTTTCTAATATACAAGGAATGCAACAAATACGATATTCGAAGGGAAATATTAAAGAAACATTTGGAGAAATCCTTGCGACTTTGAAAAGAGAATTTGATCAAGAGTAGGGAATAATTTCTGTTGATATTCTAAAGTGCAGTAGTTACTACTTCACCTGATAAATAAGTTCTTCTCCTACTTTCCCCAATTTTGTTTTTCCCAAGCGTGAAAACTCCGAGACAATTGGCGAAAGTCTTAATTTGCCAATTGCGAGTGCCTCGCCAGCATGCGTTTGGTGACACTCCATTGGCCGTAGCTTAATGCGAGAGAGTTATAATCAGCTGCTTGTGCTGCCTCCTGCTCGGATACTTATTTTTTCGTATGCCCCCGGCATACTTACTGTAGGTTTCCTCATCGCGGCTTCCGACAGAAACGCTTATAAAATCGGAAGCTATTTTTTATTTGCCTTCACGCAATCCGCTTCACGCGCGACGCTTCACGAAAACCCATCGCGGCCTTCGGCACCAACAGCGACCAAACCAAAAACCTCAAATCCCCCATTCTCAAATTCACGATTCTTAAAACACTATATTAGTATGTATGCATATACTAATATACTTTTTG
>CAYLXD010000107.1:0-6655 GCA_964387515.1 uncultured Pirellulales bacterium
TCGTGCATTTTAAGAATAGGCTCGGTCTTGATTCCTTTTTCGGCAAGGAAGCGGCAGGTGCCTTCAGTTGTCCTTATTTTGAAGCCCAGTTTATTGAATTCCCTCGCGGTTTCGACGATGCCGGGTTTGTCCTGCTCGGCGATGGTCATAAGGACCGCACCCTCGGAAGGCAGCGGCTGCCGGGTGGCATCCTGGGCCTTGAAATATGCCAGTCCGAACGAATCAGCTAAGCCTAATACCTCGCCGGTTGAGCGCATTTCCGGGCCGAGCAGTGGGTCGACGGTGTGGAACATATTGAACGGAAAGACAGCTTCCTTTACGCCGAAGTGCGGAATATGTCTTTGCTTTACGTCGAGGTCTTTGAGCTTTTTGCCTAACATAACCTGTGTCGCGAGCCGGGCCATTGACAGACCGCAGACCTTCGAAACCAACGGCACGGTTCGTGAGGCACGCGGGTTCGCTTCAAGGACGTAAACCGTATCATTTGCTATCGCGTACTGCATATTCATCAGGCCGACCACGTTTAGATGTATCGCTATTTTCCTGGTGTATTCGCGAATGGTATCGAGGTGCTTTTTAGGTATAGTTACCGGCGGGATGACACAGGCTGAATCTCCCGAATGGATGCCGGCCAGTTCGATGTGCTCCATAATCGCAGGAACGAAGGCGTCTGTGCCGTCGGCGATTGCGTCAGCCTCGGCTTCGATTGCATTTTCGAGGAACTTATCAATTAGTATCGGCCTTTCGGGTGTTACTTCCACCGCCGCGGCGACATATTCTTTGAGCATCTCTTCATCGTGTACCACTTCCATACCCCGTCCGCCAAGCACGTATGAAGGACGCACTATTAGTGGATAGCCGATTTCTTTGGCGATTGTTACAGCCTGGTCGAGATTGCTTGCCATACCGGCCTGCGGCATAGGTATGCCGAGCTTTTTCATCACAGTGCGGAAGCGGTCGCGGTCCTCAGCCAAATCTATCGTCTCCGGAGATGTTCCGATTATTTTAACGCCGGCCTGCGCCAGCTCGTTGGCGATATTAAGCGGTGTCTGTCCGCCGAACTGGACGATGACGCCTTCAGGTTTTTCCTTTTCATAGATGCTGAGCACATCTTCGACTGTGAGCGGTTCAAAGTAGAGCTTATTGGAGGTATCGTAGTCGGTTGAGACCGTCTCGGGATTGCAGTTGACCATAATTGATTCGAATCCCTCGTCACGTATCGCAAAGGCGGCGTGAACGCAGCAATAATCGAATTCGATTCCCTGTCCGATACGGTTTGGGCCGCCGCCGAGCACCATTATCTTGCGCTCTTTGCTCACAGTAACCTTATCAGCTGCGTTGTAGGTGGAGTAATAGTACGCAGCGTTTTCAACACCGCTGACAGGAACAGCCTCCCACGCCTCGACGACACCTATGCCGGTTCGCTGGGAGCGGATTTTATCTTCTGAGCTGCCGAGCAGGCTGGCAAGATACCGGTCGGCGAAGCCGTCTCTCTTGGCCTGTGTCAGAAGTTTATCCGGAAGCTTTTTACCCTTGTATTTTAGGATTTTCCCCTCAAGCTCAACAAGCTCAGCCATCTGCTGGATAAACCACCGCTTTATGTGTGTTTTTTCAAAGAGACTGTCAATATCAGCCCCTTTGCGCAGCGCTTCATACATAATGAATTGTCTCTCGCTTGACGGTGTGCTGACGAGATTCATCAGTTCGTCGAGGTTGAGTTTGTTGAAATTCTTTGCGAAGCCCAGTCCATACCGGCCGGTCTCGAGAGACCGTATGGCTTTCAAAAAGGCCTCTTTATAATTTTTGCCGATACTCATTACCTCTCCGACAGCCCGCATTTGCGTTCCGAGCTTGTCCTCGACCCCTTTGAATTTTTCAAATGCCCAGCGGGCAAACTTGACTACAACGTAATCACCGGATGGTGTATATTTCTCGAGTGTTCCGTCTCTCCAGTACGGTATCTCATCGAGGGTAAGGCCGCCGGCTAACATCGACGAAACAAGCGCTATTGGAAAGCCGGTAGCCTTCGAGGCAAGGGCTGATGAACGCGATGTTCTGGGATTGATTTCGATTACGACTACTCGGCCTGTATCCGGGTCGTGGGCGAACTGAATATTAGTGCCGCCTATAACCTTGATGGCGTCAACGATGTCATAAGAATACTTTTGCAGCTGTTTTTGCAGTTCGGCATTGATAGTCAGCATCGGAGCGGTGCAGTATGAGTCTCCGGTGTGGATACCCATCGCATCGACGTTTTCGATAAAGCAAACGGTTATCTTTTGTCCTTTTGCGTCGCGTACCACTTCGAGTTCCAGCTCTTCCCAGCCAATGACAGATTCTTCGACCAGGATTTGTCCGATGAGACTGGCCGAGAGTCCGCGACTGGCAATTGTTCGCAGCTCCTCGATGTTAAAGACCGCGCCGCCGCCGGTACCGCCCATAGTATAAGCAGGCCGAATAATCAATGGATAACCGATTTCATCGGCGACTTTTTCCGCTTCCTCGACGCTATAGGCCGGCTTGCTCCTCGGCATATCGATGCCGAGGCGGTTCATTGTTTCTTTGAATACGATGCGGTCCTCGCCACGCTCAATAGCATCGACCTGAACACCGATTACTTTGACTCCGTATTTTTCGAGCACACCTGTGCGTGCAAGTTCGGAGGACAGATTCAATCCGCTTTGGCCGCCGAGATTTGGCAACAGAGCATCAGGACGCTCGGCTTCGATTATTTTCGTCATAGTCTGGAGGTTAAGCGGCTCGATGTAAGTTACGTCAGCCATGCCCGGGTCTGTCATAATGGTTGCCGGATTGGAATTGACCAGCACAATCTTGTAGCCCAACTTGCGAAGTGCCTTGCAGGCCTGAGTGCCGGAATAGTCGAATTCGCAGGCTTGGCCAATGATGATAGGGCCGGAACCGATAATCATCACTTTTTGTATGTCATTCCGCCTCGGCATACTGAATTCTCCTATTTTCCTAATATTCTACCAAAGTTGCAAATTTGTACATTTCGTCAAAGTTACAAATTTGTCACGGTGGATTAGACTAAAAAGAGGTCGAACTGTCAAATAAGAAAGCTTTATAAGTAAAAAAAGCAGAATTGATTTTAAAAGTCTGAAGTGTGTTTAGTATTCGGTGTAGCTTTCCTGGTCGGGGACAAGGATAATATTGCTTGTCATTCCAGCAGGCAGCATTCTATCGGCGTCCGGATGGATATGAATTGTGCCGATATCCTCAGGGATGCCGCTCTCAAAGTTCTCATCCGAAAAGCCTACATTGGTTGCATAAACTCCCGAAAACCACCCACCTGGTGGGGTGAACATGGAAAGTATTGTTCCATTGATGTTTGCGTTGCCTCGCACATCAACGATTCCGCCCACGACCAGTCCGGTCAGGACGCTCTCGTCTTCGTCCTCAAGTTCCTTGGTATTGCCGATGTTCACATTAAAATTGGGAGCCAGAACTGTGGCTTCCTCCATATAATCATTATCGAAAAGCGAGCTTCCGGTAAAATAGAGGACGTTGCGTGTCGCTTGGAAGTCATCAGGCACATCGGTGACAATAATACCGTTGAAGACACAATCTTCGAATCGAACATTGTTATAACTGCTCCACCAGCCTACGTGCGAATCGGCTTCAACAAAAAACACTCCTTCGAATGTGCAATTTATGAAGAGCGCGTTGCGGTCTTTGGGCAGGCGTTTATTGGTAAAGGTCTGATTTTCATAGACGTGACGCCTCAGGAGAGCGCTGCCCCAATCCTGCCGCTGTGAATAATCACCCGGCTTATGCGGGAAAAACTCCCAAACCTTCGTACTGGACGGTGGTATATCTGATGTGACGCTCTCATACGAACTCGTATCGTAGTCGGTATAATCGAAGCCTGCCACTTGTGGGTCGGACTGACTGTAATTTATGCCCTCGTGAGCGCCTTGGACTCTGTCACCGGGGCTGTAGATGCGATTTCCGTCTTCATCAAACATGGGATTTCCGTTTGCATCGAGAGTTTCGAGAGTGTAGCCGACGTAGTCGGGGGACTCGGGGTCAAAACAGCTTTTGCTAACCGCGGTGTTAAGGGTGCCGTTTACTGTAGAGACCTGCTCCATTTCAAAAGGCGCAGCGACGCGGGGACTGTCCCACGTGCTGTATATATCGCCATCGATAGTAGAGTCCCCTGTGATGATAACCCTGCTTCTGCTGGCAACAGCATAATTCAAAACGTTCGTGTTTTTCTCGATGGCCAGATTTATCCCTGCCCGTCTTGTTACCTGCCCGTTGGTGCCTATCCCCTCAAGTTCGATGGTATACGGGTCGGCGTCGTAGCGATAGAATCTGACCTGAAAAGCGGCGTCGGCTGCGCCGAAGTTTATCGCTGCTGTTACTAACTCATCGCCTGAACCGAAAGCGTCGCTAAAGCGGCTGGGGCCTGATACAGTGGCTCCGCCGATGGCGCTGACCTCTACATGGGAGCACAGCGCAGACCAGGTTGTGTTAGCCTGGGAAAGAGTGATGTCGGGCCCGTCGCACGTTACTATAGGTACGTATGAAGAGATGAGATACTTGCCGCATTCCAGCCCCGACTGGGCCGACGTCAGAGCTGAGTTGATTTTGTGCTGATTTGAGCTGACCTGGACATTGGTTCCTGACATCGCAGCCATCGACAGCGCCAGCATGGAGAAGACGAGGACGAATATCATCGATACAATGAGCACAGCAGCCCTGCGCTCGGAGCAAATTGATTTGTCCGTACGTTTCATCATCCCCCCGGAAACGCCGGGCGTGGAAAAGCCCTTGCTATTTCTACGTCCTAATAAAGTATAATAAGTCCTTACGGCAAAGGCAACGCATAAAGGCCAAGTGTTCCTGAAACGGTCCCGATTATTTTTTGTCCGATAAGACCAGCTTCTCGGCAGCCGGGTATGGCTTATAAGACGTTCTGCCGCTCCGCAAAATATGAGCTGCGGGCAAACGGCGCAGATATAACCCACTTAAAACCGAGTTCAATCGCCCGTTGCTTCCACCAGTCAAATTTTGCAGGCGTTATGTATTCGGCGACTTCGAGCGAATCTTTCGATGGTTTGAGGTATTGGCCGATTGTGATTCGGTCACAGCCTGCATCACGCAAATCTTTTAGGACCTGCTCGACCTCAGTGTCGGCTTCGCCCAGTCCGAGCATAATTGAGGACTTGGTCGCTGCGCTCTTGTAGCTTTGCCTGGCCATCTTGAGCAGGTTCAGCGACAATTGATAATCTCCTCCTGCTCTTGCAGCCGGGTAAAGAGACGGCACCGTTTCGACGTTGTGAGCGAATACAAAAGGTAGCGCACCAGCTAAAATTTTTATCGCACGCTCCTGGCAGTGCCGGAAATCCGGTGTGAGTATCTCGAACTTCACATCGGAACACTGTTGCCTTACCTCGTTTATGCAGTTGTGGAAATGCTCCGCACCGCCGTCAGCCAAATCATCGCGGGTCACGCTGGTTATCACTAAGTATTTCAACTCCATTTTTTTTGCCATCTCAGCTATTCTTGCCGGCTCATCGGGGTCCGGCTGCTGGGGTTTGCCGCTGGCTACCGAGCAAAACTTGCAGTTTCGCGTACAGACGTTGCCTAATATCAGGACTGTTGCAGTTCCCCTTGCCCAGCATTCTCCTCGGTTCGGACAGTTGGCATTATTGCATATTGTCTCTATGCCTGTAGAACGTAACACATCCTTGGTATGGTTGTATTTTTCACCGGCCGGCAAAGGCCTTTTTAGCCACGCTGGCAGCTTACGCCGCCCGCCTGCCGTTCCGAGTTCTGAGTTCTTTGTTTTGTCTTCTGTATTCTGTCCTCTGTCCTCCGTCTTCTGTCCTCTGTCTTCTGCCCTCTGTCTTCTGCCCTCTGTCTTCCCAAATCGCTTGCACAGCAACATCTTGAGTATTTTCTTCACTTCCTCCATTGATTTTCGTTCGCCCGTTTCTTTTAACACCGAAGTCATTTCCACTTCGTCAAGTCCGCAGGGTATAATATGGTCGAAAATACTCAGGTCATTTTGAATGTTTATTGCCATTCCGTGATAGGTAGTAAATTTCGATACGCGTACGCCGATAGATGCAATTTTTTTCATACCTGCCCCTAAGGGGCCGACCCATAAGCCGGGAAAGCCTTTTCGTCTTTCGGCGCTCACGCCTAATTGTTCCAGCAGTTCAATACCAATCTCTTCGAGCGTTCTGATGTATTCGCTGATGCCCAGCTCAAGCTCTCGCAGATTTAGAATCGGATAAAAAACTAACTGTCCCGGATTGTGTGCAGTAGTGCCTCCGCCTCTGCGGATTTCAACTACATCGACGTGTTGTTTTGCCAATTCCTCTCGACTGATTTTAAGTTTATTTGCACTCTGTCGTGCACCGAGAGTGATGACCGGACGATGCTCAACGATTAAAACGGTATCAGGTATTTCGTCCTGACGTCTTCTATCGTGCAATTCGTGCTGTTGTTGCAGTACGCTTCGGTAGTCGGCGAGTCCGCAATCACAAATGCGCAAAGGAGCACTCCTGAGCAAAGTCGAAGGATAAATTCCGGCCTTTTCCGCTACTGCTGACATATCGCCCTCTGAACTTATGCCTTCGGCGGTTTGTTCAGGCTTAGGCCGAAGGCATCTTCTACAGATTCC
>CAYLXD010000108.1:0-1693 GCA_964387515.1 uncultured Pirellulales bacterium
GAGCTGGAAGGGCTGCGGAAAGAGCAGACAATCGGCAGCAGCCAGGAAGCGACCATTACTATTTATTGCCAGGACGGGGAAACCATCGAGGTTCTAAATGAATTTGGGCTGGAGCAGTTCGCGGCACTTTGTATTGTCAGTGAGGTTAAACTGCAAGGTGGCTCAGGTGAGACGAAGGTCTTAGCTGAGAAATCAAATCATCAAAAATGCCAGCGGTGCTGGAATTACCGGCCGAGCGTCGGGGCTGACGACAAATACCGTGATTTGTGCGAAAGATGCGCCAAGGTTATCAGTTCTGCAAAATAGTAAATGAACTTTTCGGCATCCAAATATCATAGTAAAAGAGTCAATTATATATTTTTCTAGCAATAGAACATGGCGAGTAAGGATCACTACGTATCACAAACATACTTACGGCTCTTTGTTGGGCCTAATAGTGAATTAGTACCTTATTACAAAAATGCTCGTGTCATTGTGGGCAGACCCAAAAGGCCTAAATCCATATGCTTTGAAGTGGAGGGCGATACAAACAAGTACTTTGAAAATCCAAGGATACTTGATGTATTTCTTCGCGCTTTTGAGAAGCCGTGGGTGGATAATGTTATCAAGTTAGAAAGAGGATTTCTTGATGCAAATACTAAATATGAATTGGCTGGCTATATTGCCTTTTTGCGGGCATGTACCCCGACAGCTAAGCGATTTGGACAGCAAAGTATTGGTGGTTTGGTCGAGCCAGTCGCATATAAAGTGATGTTGTCAACTTTGGACAAGGCCGATTACTTGAGCGATAAGGACAAACTCATTTTGCGTGACGCAATTCATAATAAAAAAATAGGAATCCAGATTGACAGGGAATTTGCTCACGCACAAGGCATGAGAGCTTTAGAGGGAGCGATAAATAGATATTATTGTTCACATTGGCTAGTTCTTATAAATGAGAGCGATGTTCCATTTGTTACCAGCGACAATCCATCGATTTTATATTACATGGATACACAACAACAAATAGCTGACACATATGTTCCGCTTAAACCATCCATCGCGTTATTGATTACCCCTAATCTTGATATGGGTTATCCAACCTTTGAGGATGTAAAAAGATATCGTGTCGGTGGAGATCGCTTCGCAGTTATCAAGCGGTCCTATGTTGAGAAGTTTAATGAGGCAATAGTCAAAAGTGCAGAAAGAATAGTCCTTCATCGGAAAAAAGAAGATTGGCTTGAGCAATTAGTCCGCAGATACAGCAAGTGGAGGGTAGAAGCAATCGTATCTCATATACCAACAGATAGGGGAGTTATGACTATTACAAGACAACAACCTGTCGAAAGAAAAGATTGATATCACACTTCATTAGATACAGATCAAGAGCTTCAATCAAAAGCGCAGGTTATTTGCTGTTGCTGCCTTCTGCTCGGATACTTATTTTTCGTATTCCTTAAAGCATTTGCTCACACACTTTGCGGAAGACTTCATCAACGGTTATAGCCTTGATGTTGTGTTTTGGGTCTTTGCTGTCGGCGTTGAAGCCTCTGCCTGTGGGTTCGACCGCGGCGACGCAATGGCTCCTTCCATACGGGGCGACCCTTGCGGGGTTGGACCGGCCGAATATCAGAACGACCGGTATGCCTAAAGCAGCGGCGATGTGGCCGGGGCCGGTATCGTTGCTTACCACTAATCGGGCGGATTTTATAAG
>CAYLXD010000108.1:1793-6584 GCA_964387515.1 uncultured Pirellulales bacterium
GGGTTAATCCGCTGCTCTGCCATCAGACGGTGGACCGAATCAACAGCGGCGCGGTCTATATTCAGTATGAACTCCACCGAAAGGTCCGGGGCGCCGGCAGCCTGTGCTATCTTTAGATAGTAGTCCACGAGATGGATGCAGGATTGGTCCTGAGTTATCCTGTGGGTATAGAAGATGTGAGCGAATTCTCTGGCGGCTGTCATACCGAGGCGTTTTTTACAGCCTGAGAGCCAGGCCAGTGAGGCGGTTCTAAAAAGCCCCTGGAGGTCTATTGTGAGGTCGAATTTGCTCCGGCGGAGTCGGCCAATAAGCGACAGCAGGGCCCCGAAGGCGCGTGGGTTGTACCAGGCTTTGCCGAGGTACTTGCGGTCGAAGAGGATGATGTTGTCCAGATGCGGATGATTTTCGAGCAGCGGTGCGAACTCGGTACGGACGAACCAGCTTATTTTCGCGTCGGGAAAACTTCTGCGCAGGGCTGAAAGTGCCGGCAGTGCCAAAACTATGTCGCCAAGTGAGCTGGGTTTGATTATCAGGATATTTTTCGGTACGGAGCGCAGGTGCTTGGCTTTGGCTTTGTCTGAAAGCCGGCGGAAAATCCGGCGGCGCTGCGAAGGCTCGATGCCTGTAAGATTACTATAGGTTGTAAAGGTTCGCAGGTAATCCGTTCGGCTGACCGCAGGTACGGATAAAGTCGAGGCACCGAGCTGCCACAATGAGCGGTATTGGCAGATTTTGCGGCGCAGGCGATAAGGCTTTATTCCATCCATATCGATGAGCAGGATTTTTTTATCGCCCAACGCAACAAGAAAGTTATTTGCCTTCGGGTCTCTGTGCCACAGGCCGTTTTTATGGAGCGTTGCCAATATGGAAGCGAGCTGATTGGAGAGATGTTTTCTTAACGACAATTGGTTTGAGAGGCGCTGTAGGCAGAAGGTGTGGAGGTCGCAGCTATTTTCGAGATAGCGGGTTATGTAGATGCTTTGGCGGGTGAGCAGGCCTCTTTTTTGCTGCAGGGCTGCGAGTGGGACTGCTGCCGGAATGCCGAGGCTCTGTAACTTGAGAGAGGTTTTGAGGTTTCGCAGGGCCTTGCCGGGCCGAAGCGACCGAAAAAATTGTCGAAGTCCATTTTCGGGCCAGTGCCGTTTGATTACTACTTTTAGGTTGGTATCTGCGATTGTGAGATTTTTTACTGCGACTCGATTTCGACCTTCTATTTTCACAGTTTCGTCGACATTTTCGAACAATAGATGTGGTTGTGAGAGGCACTTAATCCAGTCAGCCCTCAAAAACTTTCTGCCTGATGTGTCTGATATTAGTACTCTGCCGCTCCAGCCGCCGCCGAGTCTGAGCGGAGCGATTTGAATTTTGTTTTCGAGGTTTTTCCGCGAACGGGTCATCAGGTCGGCCATTTTAAGCAATAAGGAGGTTTTAAGCAATGGCTATGCAGACAACAGGCATTGATTGTTTGCAGCATAGCTGTTAAATTAGGGTTTGTAGATTGGCAAAAGATGACGAGGGTACGGCTGCTATGGCGAAAAAAGGCAGATATGTTTATGAGTGGCCGCGGCCGATGGTAGCGGCGGATGCCGCCGTGTTTGGGTTTTTCGCGGGCAAAGCTAAACTGCTGCTGGTCAATCGCAAAAGGGAGCCATTCAAAGGCAAATGGGCCATACCCGGCGGATTTATTAATATTGATGAGGAACTTGAGACGGCAGCGGCCAGAGAATTGGCAGAGGAGACGGGGCTGGTGGGAGTGAGGCTGGAACCGATTTATGTCGCTGGAAAAGTTGGCCGGGACCCGAGGGGAAGAGTAATTACAGTGGTATTTATGGGAGTTATAACAGAGGGGCAGAGTAAGTTAAAGGCCGGCGACGATGCGGCGGAGGCGCGATGGTTCGACATAGAGAATCTGCCGAAGGATTTAGCGTTCGACCATAACGAGGTAGCCAGATTCGCAATAAGCAGGTTAAAAAGAAAAAGGATATATCAGCTCGGTACCGGAAGAACACATCGCAAAACAATCAAGAGACACTGAGTTATTCTTCGAGCTGTTTGTTGAACATACGCAGTTGTACGTCAACGGCGCTTAGCGCCCAGTCGATATAGTGCAGTTTGTGTGCGGGCTGGCGGTGCCCTTCATTCATCAAGCCGGTCCGGATGGTTTCGACGAAGCTGTTTATTGTTTGGTTGCTGATTTCTGTGGGTTCGAGTGCCCATTTTTTCAACTCTTCGTATTCTTTCTGTAATTTTTTACTTGTCTGTAACTGCTCAGCGGTCAAATAATCAGCCGGGTTGTATGCAATCTGCAGGCCTTTAATGCAGAGGATTAAAGGCTCATAGTTGGCTTGGCTATCCAGGCGAACGAACTTATACTGCTGAACGTATGTAGTGGCTTGAGCCGGGGGTTTGTCGGCGATTTCATCTTCGCCGAGGTACCATCTGCGTTTACTGGTTCTGGCGAAGACAAGCTCTTCGCCGTAGTCGTGCTGTGTTATTTCGTCATAACTCATTCTCGATATCCACAGTTTGCCGGTTTTTTTCCTTTGTGGGCCGCCGCCGAGTGCAAGCAGACATTGGACGAAATCCAGAGGCAGGACTTTTTGGCGGCCGATTTGATTTTTCCGAAGTTGAAAGGACAGGTGCAGGCTGTGTGGCGAGACATCGTAAAAGTAGGTGATTTCGTGTATCAACTGATTGAGAAGCCAGGGGTCGGCGGTGGCGGGCCGAGAGAGCTCGCCGGCGATGTTTAGTCTTCCCGGTGCCAGTTCAAGAAAACCCTGCTGGCGGACGTGTTCGGTTGAGCCGGTGTGGTCGTCGATATATCCGCCGAGTTTCCAGGACAGGACATCCAGCCAAAAATCGTGGAAATATCTAAAACTATCGTATACCGGGTCTGTTTTTTTCTGGATGCTTTTCTGCGGCTCGACGGCGGCAGGGCCCAGATTACTTAATTCAATCTCAGCCCCGAGTGGTATAAGACCCGGCTGGAAATTGGCACGAATTCGCTCAAGGTGAGAGTGAGCTACGCGCGAGTCAAAGATACTGTCGGCTGCGTGAACGGCGTATTTAACGTAGTCGATAAGGTCGTATTTTTGATACGGCATTGTCTCGAGGGCCTCATTGATAATCATCTCGACAGCGCCGGCGGAGTTTATCATTTGCAAAGCGACCAGAATACTAACTGAGCGTTTGAAATACCTTTCGGAGGTACGCATGTGCTCGAGCTCGAATCGATACTGTGACTGAATTTTGTCGTCGAGCTGATTGAGCAGGACCTGCTTTACGACCAGCGCTAGGTAGTTCTCAATAAAGGGCTTAGTGTTTGGGTCATTGAATAGGTGCCTTATGCTCGGCCTGGGCCGGTCCAGCTCGTGTTCAAGATAGTAGTCGCTGACGGCGTCGCTGTGATAGTGGCTTATGACCAAATCACGTTCGGTGGTTGCCAGCAGCTCCCTTTCTGCCCGGCGTTCGAGGTCGGCATCTGAGGTTTCTTCGCCGGGGCGCGTGCGCTTCTTTATAAACTGTTCAATCCGTCTTCGCAGCCACAGTTCGTGTATCAGGTTGATGTGGAACCTGTCGCCGAAGTGTTTTTTCATTGACTCGTGTGTGGTCAGGTACGCCTGGGCTTCGGTAGGGCCGTTCGCGGTGTTGACACGAACGGTTTCCCTGTCGTAGCGTTTGCCTTCATATCTGTCGATTTCGGCCATTGCCAGGGCAGGAACGTCGTAGATAACGAAACCTTCAATTCTTGAAGATGAGCTGGGCACGGCGTAGAAGTAGACATTGTCGGGCGTTACTTTTCGGTGGTGCGGCAGCAAAGCAGGCTCGGCCAGGAGGGTCTCTTCGTTGGTCTGTGATTTGTCGATAGTGAAGCCCAGGCCGCTGACCGACTTGAATATTCCAGGCTCCCGCAGTGAGCCGTAGACGAATAGATTGACCTTAGCATCGCTCATATTGTGATGATACCAATTCACGCGTGGTTAGGCAATAGCCTCGGCCGTGTTAAACGAACACCCTGCGTTCATCCCTCGGGCTGGGATTTTTGTGTATTATGATTGAGCGTTTTTTTGTTGTTTTGTTTTCGTATTTCGCCGGCCAGTTTGAGCAGCTCTTTGAATGCACGGAAGATTACGCGTAATTTGGCGCCGGTTTGTACGCCGGCTGTTCGGGGGTAATGATGCACCGGTTTCTGGGTAATGGTATAGCCTTTGCGGGCTGCACGTGCAAGAATTTCGGCGCTTATTAAAGCACCGCGGCTTGACATTCGAATGTTGTCGAAGATTTCTCTTTTGTACAGTTTGAAAGCACAGTCGATGTCGCGGACCTTCATATCGAATAAGAAGCAGACCAGTTTTGTCCAGGCCCAGCCGTTGAGCCTACGTATGAAGTTGTCCTGACGATTGAGCCGGTAACAGCTTACGATATCGTATTGTTTTATCAGAGGCAGCAGGGGGGGCAGTTCGTTGATGTCGAACTGGCCGTCACCATCGGTATAAAACACAAGCTCTTTGACGGCTGCCTTAAAGCCCGACTGCAGGGCGGCGCCATAGCCGAGGTTGGTTGGATGATGCACCACCTTTACCCTGCTGTTTTGAGTGGCGATTTCATCGGCGATTTTAGCCGTGGCGTCTGCGCTGCCGTCATCGACGATAATCACTTCGAAGTCGGCGCCGAGCTTTTGCAGGACGTCGATTGCCTGCCGGGCGGTGCGTGCGATGTTGTCCTGCTCGTTGTAGCAGGGGAAAAAGACGCTGATAGACACGGGTTTGTCGTTTGAACCAGTATTTTTTT
>CAYLXD010000109.1:0-4189 GCA_964387515.1 uncultured Pirellulales bacterium
CTAAACGAAGCGGAAACCCCTGCCGCGGCCATTCGACTTTGCTCAGGCCGCAAGCGGCAGGGCTAAATGAGAGAGAAAGTTCTGGCTAACCGGAACTTGTTTTTTTATTCTATTGGGTTGTGGCGTAAATGATTATCAAAGTTTAAGGAGGAATATAATGAATACAAAATTATTTTCAGCTACTCGCTTGGTATTGGTTATTCTGCTTATTTGTCCTGCTTTAACTTCCTGTACCGGAGTTAAGTCAGCCTCCGTACAACAGTTTAGTCTTACCCAGCTTCCAAAGCCGCAAACCGACGGCGGCAGGCCTTTGATGCAGGTGCTGAAGGACAGAAAGACTTTGCGTGAATTCAGTGGTGAGAAGCTGCCCCCACAGGTACTTTCAAATATGCTGTGGGCGGCGTGTGGAGTCAATCGCCCCGATGGAAAGCTTACCGCACCTACGGCGAGGAACTGGCAGGAAATCGATGTTTACGTCGCCACCGCCGACGGCCTTTACCTTTATGATGCGAAGGCACACATTCTGCAGCCGGTTCTTGCGGAAGACGTCCGTGCCGCGACCGGCCTTCAGCCGTTCGTAAAGGATGCGCCTGTGAACCTGGTCTTTGTGTCGGATTTTTCGAAGATGGGTGGTGCCCCAGCCGACCAAAAGGATTTCTATTCAGCTACCGACACGGGCTTCATCAGCCAGAATGTTTACCTGTACTGCGCTTCCGAGGGCCTGGCGACTGTTGTTCGTGGCTATATTGACAGGCCGGCGATGGCGAAGGTGATGAAACTGCGGCCGGACCAGAAGGTCATACTCGCACAAACGGTGGGATATCCGAAAAAGTAGTAATTGCACAGAGAAGTAAGCGTGGATTCTATCGTTTTTTAATCTACGCGGGTTTGTTTGGCGGTTGTGTGATGAGCAGTGAATCGGAATTACAATTGCAAAGCTACGAGCCGGACGAGACTTCACTTAAGTATATGCTGAAGCTGTCTGCGCCGATGGTAATCTCGACCATCTCTTTTACGGTGATGCAGTTCGTGGACAGGTTTATGGTCTCGCGGCTTGGGACGAATGAGCTTGCGGCGGTTCTACCGGCGGGGTTCGTCAGCTTCATACCCGGCGCCTTCGCAATAGGAGTGGGCACGGCTGTAACGACATTTGTCAGTCAGAGCCTCGGCAGAGGTGAAAAAAAAGACTGCTCAAATTACTGCTGGCAGGCGGTATATGTGGGATTGGCATATTTCGTGGTTGTGATAGCGGTTTTTTGGCCGGCGGCGCCTTTTATCTTCAGGATGATGGGACACGAGCAGGTGATTGTTGAGCTGGAGGTTATATACCTTCGAATTATGCTGTATTCGGAGTTTCTGGCGGTTTTTATCTGGTCGAGCAGCCAGTTTTTTATAGGGATTCATCGGCCGATTATCACGATGTGGGCGGCACTTTGCGCGCAGGTGGTCAATATTGCGGTTAATTACGTATTGATTTTCGGTAAGTTCGGATTTCCGGCGATGGGGATAGCGGGCGCGGCGTGGGGGACGTTTGCCGGGATAGCCGTCGGTGCAGTGATAAGGATGGCGGTGTTTTTGGGCGGTGATGTAAACTCTGAATTCAAGTCGAGGCAAGTGGCGAGGCTGGATTTCGGCAGGATATTTGATTTGTTGAAGGTCGGAGTGCCGGCGGGATTTGAGCTGATGTTGAATGTCGCACTTTGGGGGACTGTTTTGTTCTGGTTAGTCGGCGGGTTCGGCAAAGAGGCAATGGCGGCGACGAGCGCAGTGCTGGCCTGCACAAATGTTGCTGTTATGCCGATAGTGGGCCTTAAGATTGCACTGAGTGCGGCGGTGGGTAAGGCGATAGGGGCGGACAGGAAAAACGAGGCAGTCAAACAGACGCGAGCGTGCCTGAAAGTTGCGCTGGCTTATGTGGGATTGATAGGCGTTTGCTTTTTGGTATTTAGAAACGCTATAATGACGTTCTGGTCATCTGACGATAAGGTGATAGAGGCCGGCGCTAATATGCTGGTTCTTGCCGCTGTATATCAGATTTTTCAGGCAGTTCGAACTGTTTACAGCGGGTCGCTGCGAGGGGCCGGCGATACGTTGTGGCCTGCGGCAGCGTCGGGGCTGGCGGCGGTGGTGATATTAGGGCTGGGCGGTATATTTATTGTTGAGTTTCTGCCGGTTCTTGGTGCTTTGGGGCCGTGGATTGCAGCGACAGTCAGTATTATTGCCGTGGCATTAGCGAACCGGTGGAGATTCAGGAGTAACAGCTGGATGCAGATAGATTTGTTTAAGCGCCGGGTAGTAACCGCGGCGATTGAGAGCGAAGCGGTGGTTGAATAGAACTTTCGTGCTGCGTATCACGTATTATGAGTTGCGTTATGAAAAAGATTTTATTGTTAATCATTTTAGTTTCGCTTTTCGCGGGGGCGGAATGTCTCGGTCGATACGAGCCTTTGGCTAATGAGAACAAGGCGGGTCTGTCCGTAAGGTCGATTGAACGAGTGCTGCGGTTAGAGGCCGACGAGGTGGATTTGGCGACGGCTGTTTTGATTATTTCGGAGCAGTGGAACGATAACGTGCTCGGGCGAAGATATGTATCGGTGATTGATGATATGGCTTATGAGATTCGCGACAGACTCAAGGCCAAGAGAGTAAGGGCCAATCACAGGGCGATACCCGTTATAAATAAGTATTTGTTTGATGAATTGGGTTTTAAGTCGGTCAAGGAGGCGAGCAGTCCGAAGGAGCTGTTTTTGCACTCAGTGCTGGACAATAAACGAGGTTATTGCCTGAGCCTTTCGGTACTCTATCTTTCGTTGGCGGAACGGCTTGGGATTCCTTTGTACGGTGTGGTTGTGCCGGGGCATTTTTTTGTAAGATACGATGACGGCCGGGTGCGTTTCAATATTGAGACGACAAGCGGAGGCGGCAGCGCCTCGGACGAGCACTACATAAATAAATTCAAGGTGCCAGCGGACAACGACGGCATTTATATGCGGAACCTGGATAAGATGCAGACTCTGGGGTGCTTTTTTAACAATCTGGGCAACAGTTATGTAGATGTGGGCAACATCGAGCAGGCGCTGGTTGCGTTTGAGAGAGGGGTTGAGATAAATCCATCACTGGCTGAGTGCCGGACGAACCTCGGCAATATCTACCTGAGAAAGGACAGGATAGAAGACGCTATATACCAGTACCGAGCGGCCCTTGAAATCAATCCGGCCGACGCGAAGACACATAATAATCTTGGCAATGCCTACACCAAGACAGGCAGGCTGGACGACGCAATCAGTGAGTATAGCGAATCGCTTGAACTTGACCCTAATTTTGCCGATGTTTACGCGAATCTGTCCACAGTGTATTGCGAAAAAAAAATGTTCGACAGGGCAGAGTCGGTGTTGAAAAAGGCAATAGCGTTTGAGCCGAGGAACAGCAGTTTTTACAATCAATTAGGTAATGTTTACAACCAGATGAACCAATGTGAAAAGGCGATACTTCAGTATAAAAAAGCTTTGAAGTTAACGCACGATTCCCGAAAAACCATCCGGCCCCAGACATCCAGCCCGCCCCCGAATCTGTCTTCGACAGAAGACTCGGCGGGGGCAGGTAACGACACCGGAGTTGCGGCCGAGGCGCATTACGGCCTGGGCCTGGCCTATAACAAATTGGGAATGGCCGACAATGAGATTCAAGCGTACAAAGAGGCGCTGCGTATCAAGCCTGATATGGTCGCCGCTCTGGCGAACTTAGGAAACGCGTATTTTGCAAAGGCCGATTACGACAAGGCTATTGAACAATATAAAAAAGCCGTTCACCTGCAGCCAAACGATGCAGCAATTCATTATAATCTCGGGGCAGCCTATTCGAATAAGGCCGATTATAAAGAGGCTGTTCAACAGCACCTGCAAGCAATCCAGCTTGAGCCGGAAATGGCCGATGCCCATAAGGGGCTTGCCTTTGCTTACTACAAGCTCGAAGAATATGAGCGGGCGGACAAACATATAAAAATAGCGGAACAGTTAGGCGCTGATACCTCCAACCTGATGACAGCCATCAAAGATAAACTGCGATAGATATAAAGAACGGATGGCAGACGGCAGACGACAGACGACGGATGACGGATGATATTAAATCGTTGATATTCCGACACGACATCGGGCCCCAAACATCCGGTAAAAACTCCGGAGGTGTCCGA
>CAYLXD010000109.1:4289-6404 GCA_964387515.1 uncultured Pirellulales bacterium
TCCGGTAAAAACTCCGGAGGTGTCCGAGAAAACATCGGGCTCCAGACGTCCGGTAACAACGCCGGAGGTGTGTGTAAGGAGCGTGTAGTATTGGGATTGCTTAAACCGTTTTTTGTGTGGAGGTGTTATGGATTCGACGGGCTCACCATACATTGTGCGGGTAATTAAAGTAATAACGGTGGTTTTTCTTGCAGTTGTGGTTCCGGGTGAGGCAGCGGCCCCCACACCTGTCTTCTTGCTTTCGCAAGAAAGCAGGGGGGAAGACCCGCTTCGCCCGCGAAGCGAGGCGAGCGCGGGGGTGAATGAACTGGCGGCATACTATGGCTTCAGCGAGATTGAGATAATCAAATTAGACTGGGATGTGCATAATCTGCGGATTGCGGATTTCAACGGCGACGGACGCAACGATATTGCAATCGTCAATAACCGAGAGGCCAAGATAGAAATTCTGGTTCAGAAAGAAAGTATAGGGCCCGGCGAAGCGGAGGTGGCGGTTGACCCGGAAGATGTGGAGGTAAACCTGCTCAATCCACCCACTCGATTCGACAGACAAGATGTTGCTGTTTCGCAAAGGGTGTACAGTCTTGTCTGTGGAGATTTGAATTCGGATGGGATGACAGACCTGGCGTTTTACGGCGAGCCGAAGGGGCTGTATGTGATATTGCAAAAGGCTGGCGAGCCCCGTACCGAAATGGTGCAGGGCGAGGACAAGGAAGCGGATTCGACAGGCTCACCACAGGCTAAACCAACAAAATTAAGCTGGCGGACAAGGAAAAAAATCAAGATTGACGACGGGCTTTTATCACCAAATATGCTGGTGTGTGCAGATTTGAATAATGACGGTTCGGACGATTTGGCTCTGGCCGGCCAGGATGCGGTTTACATCATTCTGCAAAAAAAGGACGGTTCTCTGGCACCTGCTGTAAAATATCCCACGTCTGGGCGGACATTAGGTGTTGAGGTGGGTGATTTGAATGGAGACGGTCTCAAGGACCTTGTACTTGTGACGGACGACGTTGAAAAGCCGATTAACGTTCGGTTTGGTCGCCAGGGCGGGCAATTGGGTCCTCAAATAAAATTCTTTATCGAAAAGCCGTTCGCCCTGGAACTGGCAAACATCGACGGGGCGGCGGGCGACGAGGTGCTGACCGTTGATGCGCGGAGCGGCCGATTAGTCTGCTACAAGCTTGGCAGCGAACAGAAACCCACGGG
Source organism: uncultured Pirellulales bacterium (assembly GCA_964387515.1). Classification (GTDB taxonomy): domain Bacteria; phylum Planctomycetota; class Phycisphaerae; order Sedimentisphaerales; family Anaerobacaceae; genus CAVXEF01. The sequence continues at coordinate 5,502 of CAYLXD010000109.1, forward strand.
CGGCACTGATGATTGGCCGAGTTTGTTTTATCCTCTGGCATCAGGCGAAGGTGATACGAAGCGGGATTTAGTGGTCGGTGACTTTGACGGAGATGGTCTTCTCGATGTGGTGATAAGTGACGCCGGCGCCGCCGAACTTATTTTCTATAAGCAGGCGGCAGGGGTGGGGCTGGCTGAGCCGGTTCGATTTCCGGCCCTTGCCGATATTGCCAGTCTGTCGGCGGCGGACTGTGACAACGATGGTAAAGCTGAGGTGGGCGTTTTGAGTGTCAAAGAAAAGATAATCGGCAAGTCCGAGTTTGTAGACGACCGGTTGAGTTTTCCGCAGCCGATTAAAGTGGTCGGCGAGCCGGTAGCAATAGAATTGACGGATATTGACCGCGATGGTGATGTGGACTGCGTGTACATATCGAAAGACGTTAATGATGTCCGAGACTTTAGGGTTATTTACAGTGTGGCTACCGGGGGTAAGCGTGATAAAGCGGCTGGGCACAAGGGGCTTGGTATACTCGGCAAAATTAAGGAAAGCGACTCGGATTTGAAGCTTGAGAAACTCAGCTCGAACCCCGAAGGCATCAAGGTTGTTGACGTTGACCAGGACGGCCAGCGGGACGTTTTGATATTTGTAAAGTACGAGAAGCCTATATTGATTCGTCAGACAACGAGAAGAATATTTGAAGTGATTGACTCGCCCAGTGCGCAGGCGAGCCTGATTAAAGATGCGAGTCCGCGTTCGGTTGCCGTTGCGGACGTGGACGGACGTGCCGGCGAAGAGCTGCTGATTGCGCAAAAGAATTTCGCGAGGAGCCTGATTTTTGCTGATGGACAAAACTGGAGTGTTGTCGACCAGTATAATGCCAGAGGCACGGAGAACCAGATATCGGCTGTGGCTGCTTTTGATAT
>CAYLXD010000110.1:0-3278 GCA_964387515.1 uncultured Pirellulales bacterium
CTGGCGATAGTGGTTAATGCCCCTGTCAGTGTCATCACGGGGATGTTGTTTCCCGTTCTTTGCCGATGGATTTACCCCGTTAGAAATTCCAAAGCATTCGATAATATAACCACAAAAGGAAAAAATTCTAACGTGGTTCAACAGGTTCAGAAGCTCCCCGTCTCCGGTGTTTATATTACCGAGGCAGCGGGAAGTTTTCTCGGCGGACTGGGCGTAACTGTACTTTTGTCCTTTGGCCTGAGTCTGGCAAAGATTTTTTTAATACTTGCCTTTGTTCTCTCAGCATCGGTATTTTTAGTTGAGCTTGCCGCAGCAGGGCAGAATTCAAAATTAAAATTCAGGGCATGGCTTGCATTTTTCTTGCCGGTTTGCGCACTGCTTTGCCTTTTCCTTGGCGCTGATAAGCCCTTAATGCGTTCGCTGCGCATTGTAAAATGGACTAAGCTGCTTCCGAGCAGCGCCCTGATTGGCTCATTTCAGACGGCCCAGGCTGAGTATCTTTACGGTATTTATCAGGGTCAGTGGATAGCTGTCCGGCAGGGTAGTGTCAGCGAAGCGCTGCCTGACGAAACTACAGCCGGTCGGATAGCGGCTATTAGTCTTTGTCAAAACCCTCAGGCCCGCAGGGTTTTGGTGATAGGCTCCGGCTTGGGTCTTTGCCGTCAGCTCCTGCGCTTACCGCAGATAGAAAATGTAACCTGGACACATTGCGACAGCGAATATGTTAGGAAAGTTGAAGGTTTCATACCTAAAGAGCTTCGAATAAACGACAGGCGATTTTACCGCCACGCCGGCGATGTTCGTCCGCTGCTTGAGCAAAGGGGCCGTTACTATGACATAGTGATTCTGGATTTGCCCGATGCGACCAGTTCGGTTCTGAACCGGTATTACACGCAGCAGTTTTATAGCCAAGTTAAAGAGTCGCTAAAGCCTGGCGGCATTTTAGCGGTCCGTATAGCAGGCGGGGAAAATATTATGGGCACCGAGCTGGTCAATCTTGGTGCCTCGACAAAGCTGACTCTCGAAAAAATCTTTTCGCAGCTTGTTCTGGTGCCGGGTGAGGATACCTGGTTCATTGCATCTGACTCTAAGAGCCTCTCCGGCGACCCCGGCACATTGCGGGACCGATTTGCTGCGATACCGGCCGCCGCTGATATTTTCCCGCCGGCGGGTTTACTCTCTGTCTATTTGCCGGACCGCGCCGCTTTGGCTCTAAAGTGGTACAGCAGTGCGGATTTGCCGCAGAAACTGCTGGTCAATCGCGATTCCAGACCTTTGACGCATTTGTACAGCTTACTGCTTGCTGCAAAACAGTCCGGTGCGCCGGTCGCAAGATTCGTCAAGCACCTGGCTCTGGCGGGGCCGTTGGCCTTTTTTATTCCTGTTTTGGTTTTCGTAGTTTTGCGGTTAATTTACATTTTGAGAATGTCAGGCCGGGGCAATCCCGACAGTTTCGACAGCACATTTCTGGTATTCTCAGCCGGGGCGGTGAGCATCGGTATTGTTATTGTTCTTATGTATTTGTATCAGACCCGCTTCGGCTCACTTTATCTGTACATCGGTGTCATCTCATCTTTATTTATGGTGGGCTTAACGGCCGGTGCAGCTCTGATTTCATTTTTTTTATCCCATCGCTCAAATCACGAGGCACGCCTGCCCCGAGTGGAGCCGAGGGGAGTCACGAGTTACGTGTTTGTAATGATACTTGTGCATGCGCTGATTCTCGGCGCAATTATTTTTTGGCCGGCTGAAAACCGGACGCACTCTATTTTTGGGGCTGCATTTGTTATGTGTGGTCTGTGTGCCGGATGTTATTTTCCATTGGCTGCCCGGCAGCTTGCCGACTCAGGATTTGAAACAGGCCAGGCCGGCAGTAAGCTTGAAACCGCCGACCATCTCGGCGCCTGTGCAGGTGGATTGCTTACAAGCCTTGTGCTTGTCCCTGTGCTCGGCACCGCCCTGACGCTGATTATTTTTATATTATTTCTTGTTGCCAATGTGCCGGCTGCGCTGCTGCGATTATACGGGAAGCAGCGTTTCGAGTTTCCGGTTGCAGACCTCAAATTTCGCTTACGCAGGCTTGGTTACATCTTATTCGGCGTTGGAGTAACAGTTATTTTGTGTTCGAACCTGCTCGCCGGCGCTGGTGCTCGGATGCAGCCGGTGCTGCCGAAACACACGGCTCAGGCCCTGGCGGGTCGGTTACGCATCGAGCAGACTACCGCTTTTTTGCCCGAAAACGCCCAAAAAATCAGATATTTTAGGACCTACGCGGACAAAGAAAAATTAACCGGTTACATATTTAGCTCACAGGATTTGGCTCCTGATGTTCGCGGTTTTGGCGGGACAATGAATCTTGCCGTTTATGTGGACACTGCCGGTAAACTGATTGACTTCCAGATAGTGCAGGCTAATGAGACACCTGCATACCTCGAGCTTCTGAACCGCTGGAGCAAAAATCTCGGCGGCCGCAGCCTTTTTCAGCCTGACGCTTTTGCTGATGTTGATACGGTAACCGGCGCCACTGTAAGCTCGCAGGCTATTCTTGCAGCGCTGCAAAGCTCCGGCCAAAGGTTCGCTGCGCAGGTTCTCGGTTTGTCTGGCAGGCCTCTCGAAGCTAAGACTCGGTGGGCTTCTTATCTGCCTGATGCGCGCGGAGTATACCTGATTGTCGCTTTTGCGGTTGCTTTGATTGTCATCTATCGCGGCGGATTCCGGACCAGATTGGCCGTACTGTTGCTGAATCTTTTGATAGGTGGTATTATCCTCAACGCCCAGTATTCAACCGACCAGATAGCGACCGCATTATCTTTGCATATCCCTTCTATTAGTTTGTCGGGGACATTTTTGCTGATTATTGGAATCCCGCTTTTAGTGATAATATTCGGCAACGTATATTGCGGCTATATCTGTCCGTTTGGGGCTGTCCAGGAGCTGCTCGGCTATGTTCTTCCGGCAAGATTCAAAGAGCACCTCTCAATCGAGAAAATGCAGAAAGCGAGGGTTTTCAAATATGTCATACTTTTTGTTTTGGTAATTGTATTTTTTGTTTCGAGGAACCGAACAACGCTCGCGGCAGACCCCCTGATTTCAATTTTCGGTTTCCGATTTACGTTCTACGATTTTCAATCGTCCATGCTGTTGATAGCGGCGGCAGCCTTGGTCGGCTCAATTTTTTATACCCGCTTTTGGTGTCGTTATTTGTGTCCTGCAGGGGCTTTTCTGTCGCTGCTGAATAATATCGCGATATTAAATCGCTTTCTGCCTGCCAAAAGGTT
>CAYLXD010000110.1:3378-6333 GCA_964387515.1 uncultured Pirellulales bacterium
CGGCGGAAGTAATGAATGAGCCACAGAATAACTGTCAGGACAATCGAAATGATGATGCAGCTTGCTATGGGCAGGTAAACCCACCAGTTTTTGCCGCCGAACTGCAAGTCCCCCGGCAGCTTAAAAAATCCAATTTTCCCCAGTATTATCACAAAAGTGCCTGCCAGCGCTATTACAAGTCCAGCTAAAATCAGCCATTTCCCGATTTGCTGCGGCCCCGCTTCCATAACGCTAAATTATAATACTTCTCAAAAATGTTCAACTGAGTTGTTAAAATATCCATTATGGCCAAAGCCAAAGGTGATATTCGAATAGGCACATCAGGCTGGTATTACAATCACTGGATAGACAGATTTTACCCATCCGGCCTGCATAAGAGTAAATGGTTCGAGTACTACGCCAAGAGTTTCGACACTGTTGAAATAAACAATACCTTCTATCATCTTCCCAAAGTCAAATCGGTGCAAAGATGGTACGAGCTGGCCCCGAAAGGCTTCGTCTATACCGTAAAGGCCAACCGTTACATCACTCATATCAAAAAGCTAAAAGATACATCCGAGCCGCTTGAGCGTTTCTTCGAAATAGCGGGATTATTGAAGGGAAAGCTCGGCCCAATTCTTTATCAGCTTCCGCCGAGTCTGCATAAAGACCTCGATTTACTAAAAGGTTTTATCAAGTTATTGCCGAAACGAGGCCTTAGCATTTTCGAATTCAGACACAAAAGCTGGTACGATGACGACACGTTCGGGCTGCTGGATAAATTTGGCGCCGGCTTTTGTATTCACGACCTTGGCGGCCTCGAAACACCTCGCGTAATTACAGGCGATGTTATCTACATTCGTTTTCATGGCCCAACCGGTAGATACGCAGGCAATTACACTAAAAAAACGCTGCAAGATTGGTCAAACTGGATTAAGGATAATCGCAGTAAAGTCCGTAGTGTCTATGCCTACTTCAACAACGACTACAACGCATACGCCGTTAATAATGCAAGAACCTTGAAACAGCAATTTCGGAAAGAAAAACCTTGATTTTTAGTTCAATAAATGGTATAGTTGTTGGTAATTAAGAAAAAAGCCTACTCAGCAGTATAAATCGGCTTCAATTCGTGTGTCTAAAAACAAGCGAAGGAGGGCAAAAGTGCGATTCAGTAATGGTTTTAAGAAAAATTTGGTGTTTTTCGCTATTTTATTGGTCTGCATCGGTCAGTCAGCCTTTGCAGACTGGGCCGTCGGCTGGGGCAGCAACAAAGATCAGATGGGTTACTGGAGAGGTCAGGCCACGCCTCCTGACGGCAACGACTTTGTAGCCATCGCTGCGGGATGCTGGCACAGTCTTGGCTTGAAGCAAGACGGTTCTATCGTCGGCTGGGGAAAGGACGATTTTGGTCAGGCTACGCCTCCGGACGGCAACGACTTTGTGGCAATTGCCGCGGGATATTACCATAGCTTGGCGATTAAGTCCGATGGCTCTGTCGTCGGCTGGGGCAGCAACTCTTACGGTCAGACCACGCCGCCGGACGGTAACGACTACTTTGTAGCCGTTGCAGCAGGATATGACCACAGCTTGGCCCTAAAATCAAACGGTTCTATCGTCGGCTGGGGAAAGGACAATTTTGGTCAGGCTACGCCGCCGGACGGCAACGACTTTGTGGCAATTGCTGCAGGCTTGGAACATAGTCTGGGTTTGAAGTCCGATGGTTCTCTTGTCCCTTGGGGCTACGACTCGGCTTACGGATTAGGTAGTGTTCCGGATGGTAATGATTTTGTGGCCATCGACGTGGGGCGTTATTATTGTCTGGCCCTGAAATCCGACGGCTCAATTGTTGGTTGGGGAAGAGACGATTATGGTGAAACCAAAATCCCATATGGTAACGACTTTTTAGCAATAGCTGCCGGCAGTCTTCACGCGCTGGCTTTGAGGTCTGATGGTTCGCTTGTCGCATGGGGCTTGAATCAAGATGGTCAGACCACCACCCCGGCGATTGAGGACTTCGTGCAGATAGCCGCAGGGGAAAAGCACAGTCTCGGCATTACAGAGTCTTGCCGATATGCACTTGTCGGTAATGTAAATGACGACTGCAACGTTGACCTTCGTGACTTTGCAATGATGGTGCGGAACTGGTTAATCGATTGCGAGCTTACCCCGGGAAATCCGGCTTGCATACCTAAATAGATAACAATCGAGCCACGAATCACGACCCACGAGTCACAAAAGGACATTCAGCCCTTTTTTGATTGCGTACCGGCGGGCGGATTCGATTTCATCTAAGGTAGGTCTGCGGTTTATTTTGGTGTGTGCAGAGGCCTTGTAACAAGGCCGATACTGGTCCATTATGTTAATTATTGTGTTTGGGCTAATCTCTTCAGCCAGAAAATCAATAACTTTGAAGCTGCCTGCCAGATTGTTCGGCAGAACCAAATGTCTTACCAGAAGACCACGCGTAGCTAAACCATTTTTTAATTGTAGGTCGCCGACCTGACGGTGCATCTCTTCTACAGCCTCACGGTTTACCTGGGGGTAGTCGGCTGCGTTGGAAAGCTCCTGTGCAACAGCCGAATCCGAGTACTTCATATCCGGCATATAAATATCTACCAGACCCTCCAGCAGTTTGAGCGTTTCGACCGAATCGTAGCCGCCGGTATTGTAAACTACCGGCAGCGTGAGACCCTCTTTTCTCGCTAATTCAATTGCCGCCGAGGCAGCCGCTATAATGTGTGTTGGTGTAACCAGATTGATATTAATACAGTGAAGCTGCTGCAAATCGAGCATAAATTGCGCCAACTGCTCAATTGTTACCTTGGTTCCGTGGCGATAATGGCTGATGTCGAAATTTTGGCAGAATATACAGCCTAAGTTGCAGCCGGCAAAAAATATCGTACCGGAGCCACCCCTGCCGACCAGCACCGATTCTTCGCCGAAGTGCGGCCCCACCGAGCTGACCAGCGGCATATC
>CAYLXD010000111.1:0-6321 GCA_964387515.1 uncultured Pirellulales bacterium
ATTTTAGCTCGACTGACCAGTAAGCGTGGTCGAGGAATTGCTTCCAGCTATGGTATCGCTGATGGCCTAAGTGGATATGAACGAGCGGATTGCTTTTTGGTCTAATGGGTTTTTGGATAAGTGTCAGACCGGCCTGTTTGGGTGTTTTGCCGCCTTTTTTCACGTTGCACTGCGTGCAGGAGCAAACTATATTTTCCCAGACTGATTTTCCGCCCATACTTCTGGGAATAATGTGGTCGAGCGATAATTCGCTGGTGGGATATCGCTTGCCGCAATACTGACATTTGTTTTTATCACGGGCAAAGATGTTTCGGCGGTTAAATTTCACCTCGCTTCGAGGCAGCCGGTCGTAAAACAGCAGTCGGATTATCCGCGGCACCGCGATATAGAAGTTTACAGTCGAGACCCAGTCGTGACCATCCGGCTCGAAGTGTCTTCTGAGTTGGCTGACCTCGCACCAGCTCTGGAAATTGTAGTTCGAATATCTGTCCTCTTCGAGAGAGACGACCTCGGCAAGCTCACGAAAGAGCAAAGAAAACGCCCGCCTGGCTCCTACGATGCGGATAGCCATATAGTGCTTGTTGAGCACAAGGACGTTACAGTCCAGGCCGGATTTGTAGTCCGCAGAAATCATAGCTTTAGGTTACTAAATCACCCTTAAGGTTATTTATAACTGCCAGTCCTTAATAGCAGAAAGTGCCGGCTTTGGCAAGAAAAAAAACGGCAACTTTCGTCTTTGGGATAAAGGTGTCAGAATAGTGTTCAAAGGAGGCTTTCGCGTGTCGTGCAGCGGTGGAATTTCCCGCCTGGACAGTCTGTAGCAACTGCACTTGCGAGTGGATGGATTTTAGCTGCCGGCAATGGCTGCTAAATCAGCTAATCAGAGTATCGGTAGAACCGGATTTGTCTACCCCACCCCACACGTCCAGAACAAAAAAGCTTTACGATATTTTTGTGCTTTACGAGGTTGCCTCGTCCTCTGTAGCTTCGCTGCTCTCTGAGGCAGTCTTGCTTTCCGAGGCTGCTTTGGTTTTTTTGCCGCTTGCGGCTGCCTTGGGAATTACATTTTCGGCTCTTAAGCCTTTCTCTCCCTCGACAATGTCGAAACTAACCGTCTCACCTTCGTTAAGAGTTTTGTACCCTTCGCCTGAAATACTCGCGTAGTGAACGAAAATATCGCGGCCTTCTTTGTCGGCGATAAATCCATAGCCCTTCCTTGGGTTGAACCACTTAACTGTCCCTTCTGCCATAGAACGCTCCTTTTTGAACACCTTACCAATACAAACTTTTGTTTACGCTCCACACATTCAGCAGCTAAAGACAAATGCTGCCCTTGCTGTGGAGCGCGCTTTTATTTAATTTTTAGTTATTTTGTTTTGGCCTCTTTTGTGATGGGGGCACAAAGATTCTCTCTCATTTGTCGGCCCATTTTGAACTTAACGGTGCGCTTCACAGGGACATCAACTCGCTCAAGGGTTTTAGGATTCTGGGCGATTCTCGCCGCTCTTGTTCTTGTCTCAAAGACACCAAAGTCCCGGAATTCCAGGCGGTTGCCCTTGCACAATTCGGAGGTTATTTCATCAAGAAATGCCTGAACTATGCGCTTGACTGAAACTCTTTTTGCCTGTGTACGTTCCGCAATCCGGTCGATAAGTTCTTTCTTTGTAACAGTTGACATGGAATACCTCACTTAAGGAGAGCCAGGTTTAAGGAGTCGGATTATATTTTTTCTCCGGGAAAGGTTGCCCTCCGACAAAGCAACTTTTTCTATTTGGCCAGCCTTTATCCTGCACATAAGCAAACTTAATTTTAGTTGGCAGTCGTCCTTGGCCTTCAAGTGTCTTTTTGTCTGACACAGTTCTTTGGCCTCAAAACCACGGACCAAGCTGCAATATGAAAGAACCGTTTAACACTCGCAAGTTACTATACAACAAAGACTTCTATACGGCAAGTAATTTTTAAATAAAATTTTTTGACCTTTAAAAAATTTAACGGCCTCCGGCAGCGAAGAGGGAGCCTTAAACCAGCACAGTCGAAGCTGCTATTGTATACGCAGGCTCAGCAGGGTAATTGGGAGGCACGATGGTGGTGCGAAAGGGGCTTTTACGCGGAATAGGTAAGTGTAAGTCTTTTGTTTGCAAGATGTTACGTGTAACACCTGTCTGAATCCTCAAGATTATGGAAAGAGTGGCTCGGCTGCGTTACTAAAGCTTTATCCACGCAGCGCAAAAGAGGGGCATTTATTAGGTGTCCATCTGCGGTTTGTCGGCCTGAATTGCTTTGTTATTATTTGCAGAAACAGGTTCAATACAAAATAGTTTGTTGACCGGCCACGGTCTTGTCGAGATAATCGCTGTTTCTGTGTTGGCTCAGCGGAGCTATGTTGGTCTGTTAAGCGGTGCCGAACAGTATTTTTTGCGGGTATGTCTAAAGTCAAAACTGAGAAAACCGGTTCAGACAGGCCGGCTCAAAAGAGCAGGGCCGTGGAAATCGCAAGCACATTTGAGTCGCTGATAATCACCTTTGCCCTGGTCCTGGCTTGGCGCGCATTTGTAATGGAGGCGTACCGGATTCCCACCGGCAGTATGGCTGAGACGCTGATGGGAGCGCATTTTCGTCTGCGCTGTCCGCAGTGTGGATACAAGTACGACTACGGCTTCATACCTGAAAGATATGGATTGCCCCAGGACACCATCCCTCGCGGCAGTGTCGGGAAAGTAACCTCTCGCTGTCCGAGTTGCGGACACTACCAACCTGCAGGCGGGGCGATGCCGGTAGCAAACGGCGACCGGATACTTGTGCTGAAGTGCATCTATCAGTTTTTTGAACCCAGGCAGTGGGACGTAGTGGTTTTCAAGGACCCGCGCAGTCCTGCAACAAACCTCATCAAGCGACTTATCGGCCGACCGAGAGAAACGGTGGAAATAATCGATGGTGACGTTTATATCGATGGGCGGATAAGCCGAAAACCTCCGAGGGTTCAAAACGAGATGTGGATGCCGGTGTACGATAATGACTACCAGCCTGCCCGGCCGCGAGAGGGATTGTTTAATGGTCACCCCTGGCAGCAGCCTTTCAAAAACGCAGCGAACTCAAAATGGGAAACTGACAAAGGCAGCGCCGCACGATTCCGTCTGGTCAGCCCCCGGGGTGAAATCCACACACTGATTTATGACAGCTCAATCGGTAATGATTTCAGGGCCACCTATGCGTACAACGATATCAGAGGATATAACCATATGCCGTATTGTAGTGACCTGATGGTACGTTTCTATGCCGCCTCGAGCGAATTAGACGGCGTTATCGGGATAAGTTTAAGCAAGTATCAAACTTATTATAAGGCCTGGGTCGATTACAGTGGATTCGGCAAGCTCACCACAGGTGGTGAGATGGTCATCGCAAAAGTTTCCGAAGGTGAGGAGACAGTATTAGACAGTAAGACAATTGAAATGTTGGCTTTAGACAAACCTGTTCCAGTGAAGTTTGCCAACGTTGACCATCAGTTGATTTTTGAATTCGGCTCCGAAAGGTTGGTGTACGATTTGGGGCGCTCGGTGGATGATGCCGGGCCGCGGGAAACGAACATTGAGCCGGAGGTTAAAATCTTCGGCTCCGGTCAATTGACACTATCGCATATAGGCATTTTCAGGGATGTTCATTACACATCGAGGAAATTTGCCGACAGCGGTGATTCTGGCAGAGCAATTGAAGGCAATCCTCTGACTCTGGGAAAGGATGAGTTTTTTGTGCTGGGTGACAACAGCCCCAACAGTGAGGACAGCAGGTGGTGGGACCAGGCCGGAATAGGCAATAATGGCACCTTTTATCGCGAGGGAATAGTTCCACGCGACTATCTTGTCGGAAAGGCAATGCTTGTTTATTGGCCCGGCGGTTTCAAGCCGTTTGCTAAATTCCCCATAGCCGTTGTTCCCAATGTCGGTCGAATGCGATTTATTTACAGCGGCTCATCCCGTTAGAAGTTGGCCCCGTTAGAGCCTTTTTCCATTTGGCATCTAACGGGGTTGCCGACTCACTTCTAACGGGACTCAGACAAAAAACTGTGATAATTCCTCTTGGGGTTGATGAGTGTCGCGGCAGGAGGTTGCCCTGCTGAGCTTATGATAATCCAAAGGGTCGTAAGTGCATTGCTTACGGCCTTTTTTGTCGGTTTCAGCCGGCATTTAACCCGCTCTATATTTGTTGACTTTTCACCCCGTTGAGGCTATTTTATTTGAACGGCAAACTTTAATTTTCAGGTTCAGCAGAAGACTATGAAAGAGGCCAAAGAGACCCGGGACCGCTTTGAGGATATGCAAATCCTCGATGAGCTCAAGAATTCATACCTTAACTACGCGATGAGCGTTATCGTTTCGCGTGCTTTGCCGGATGTCCGCGACGGATTAAAGCCGTCGCAGAGGCGAATACTCGTTGCGATGAACGATTTGAATCTCGGCCCGCGCAGCAGGCACCGTAAATGCGCCAAAATTGTCGGCGATACCAGCGGCAACTATCATCCGCACGGCGACCAGGCCACATACGGGACGCTGGTGCGGATGGGCCAGGAATGGAATATGCGTTATCCGCTCATTGACCCGCAGGGCAATTTCGGCAGTATCGACGCCGACCCGCCTGCAGCGATGAGGTACACCGAGGCCAGGATGGCCGCACCGGCAATGGAAATGCTCGAAGACATCAATTACGACACCGTTGATTTTGTGCCGAACTACGACGAGACCCGCACCGAGCCGACCGTTTTGCCGTCGAAGTTTCCAAACTTTCTGGTTAACGGCTCAACAGGCATCGCCGTCGGAATGGCGACGAACATCGCGCCGCACAATATCTCCGAAGTCTGTGACGCTTTGCTTTTAGTGATTGAAGACCCGAACTGCGGGTTCAAGGATATTATGGCCCGATTGGCCGGGCCGGACTTCCCAACGGGTGGGATAATCTGCGGCAAAAAGGGCATTATCGATGCCTACACAACCGGCCGCGGTCATTTGACTATTCGTGGCAAAGCAGAGATAGAAACAACCAAGAAGGGCAAAACATCGATAGTAATAACCGAAATACCTTATATGGTCGTCAAGACAGCGATAGTGTCCAAGGTCGCTGATTGTGTCCGCAACGGTCAGATTGCCGAAATCGCCGATGTCAGGGATGAATCAGACCGCCGCGGTCTGCGGATTGTTGTGGACTTAAAGAAGGATGCAGAAAGCAAGGTCGCGCTTAATAAACTCTACCGTTACACGCCTCTGCAGAGCACGTTCGCTGTTGCCAATATCGCACTGGTCAACAACAGACCTGAAACTCTCAACATCAAAGAGATGCTCAGCTGCTTTATTGACCATCGCAAGAGTGTTGTGCGTCGGCGGAGCAGGTTCCTGTTGAAAAGGTGCAGAAACAGGGCCCATATTCTCGAAGGTCTTATTCTGGCGGTCAGTGACATTGATGGGATAATTGAGCTGATAAAAAAGTCGCCGGACCCGCCGACGGCGAAGCTGGCCCTGATGAAAAAACCGCTGCGATTGGCCGAATCAGCGCAGCTTCGGGAAATCCTGCCGGAGGCATTTGTCAAAGATAAGAGCAAATCCGACCAGTTTCTGACAGGCCCGCAGTCTGACGCAATTCTGACGATGCAGCTTCAGAGACTGACGGGGCTGGAGATGAAAAAGCTCGCGAAGGATTACACCGAGCTGACCGAGCAGATAGAAGGCTTCGAGGCGATACTGGCCAGTGAAAAGGTTCTTCTGGATATCATTCATGAGGACATCTACGAGATAAAGGAGAAATACGGCGACAAAAGGCGGACGCAAATCGCTGCCAAGGTCAAACAGCTTGATATAGAGGATTTGATAGCGGAGGAGGAGGTGATAGTAACAATAAGCCACAGCGGATATGTTAAGCGCATGCCCATAGATACGTATCGCAGGCAGGGCAGAGGCGGCAAAGGTGTCATCGGCTCAGATACCAAGGAAGGTGATTTTATAGAGCATTTATTTACCGCTTCGACGCACGATTATCTGCTTGTCTTTACCAATCGCGGCAGGTGCTACTGGTTAAAAGTCTATGATGTTCCCAGTATGTCGCGGCAAAGCAAAGGAAGAAATGTTGTAAACCTGCTGAAGCTCGGCGACCAGAGTATAGCGTCGATAATCAACGTGCGTAAATTTGACGACGAAGAGATTCCGGAAGACCAGCAGCGTCAGCTTATTATGGCTACGAAGAACGGTATCGTTAAAAAGACCAGCCTTTCCGCTTACAGCAATCCCCGCTCGACCGGTGTCGTTGCAATCAAGCTCGACCCCAATGATGATGTTATCG
>CAYLXD010000112.1:0-3455 GCA_964387515.1 uncultured Pirellulales bacterium
ACGACAATAGCTTTACTTGGCTTCGGCAGCCTGGCGCTGCTGAGAAAACGCAGGGTATAAGATTTCACACTCGAATATCGAACAAGGAATATCGAATCTCGAATGCCGAACAGGGAATTTGCTTGAACGAGATGGGACTCACGAGATACGAGCTACGAACTGAAAGGGTGAAAGACGGGATTCCGAAACGACATCGGGCTCTCCACTTCGCTTCGTGTCTCGAAAGACACGAGGCTCACCTTCGGTGTGTCGACCCCGCGTGGCGATGCTTCGCATCGCGCGTGTTCTCATCCCGTGTATGCATTGTTGCCTGACCGGCCCTCACATATAACTCCACACCATCCGAAACCACAATCAAGGGTGAAAGACGGGATTCGAACCCGCGACCCCTGGAACCACAATCCAGTGCTCTATCCAACTGAGCTACTTTCACCACCATAAATTTATTATTTTTTATTTTCTATTTACTATTGAAAAAAAGGTTTCAGGTTCGGAGTCAATAAAAAATAGTCAATAATAAATAGAAAATTACTTAACCGCGGCCTGCGCGGCAGCTAATCTGGCAATCGGCACCCTGAACGGTGAGCACGATACGTAGTTCATCCCGACCCGATGGCAAAAATCAATACTGTCGGGGTCACCGCCATGCTCGCCGCAGATACCGACTTCGAGGTTTTTGCGGCTCTTGCGTCCCCGCTGAATACCTATCTTTATCAATTCACCGATGCCTTTTTGGTCGATGGTCTGGAACGGGTCCTGCGGAAGGATGCCTTTTTCCAGATAATCCGGTAGAAATCCGCCAATGTCATCACGCGAGAATCCGAAGCCCATCTGAGTCATATCGTTTGTTCCGAACGAGAAAAACTCCACTGACTCGGCTATTTCACCCGCCACAATAGCCGCCCGCGGTATCTCTATCATCGTTCCGACCATATGCCTGATTTTCTTTAGTTTATATTTTGTCAGAACATCCTGATAAGCTTCACGGACAACAGCAAGCTGGTCTTTCAATTCGCCGGCGTCACAGACGACCGGCACCATAATTTCCGGATAGGGTTTTTTACCTTCCTTTATAAGCTCGGCGGCCGCCTCAAAGATTGCCTTTATCTGCATTCGGCTGACCTCAGGATAAGTAACGCCCAAGCGCACGCCGCGGTGCCCCATCATCGGGTTGGATTCGTGAAGACTGTCAGCACGTCTGGACAACTCCTCGAGACTTATATTCAAATCGTTGGCCAACTTCTGCAACTTGGCGGGGTCGCGAGGCACAAACTCGTGCAACGGCGGGTCAAGCAACCTAACTACTACCGGCAGACCATCCATCGCCTCCAGCGTTCCTTTTATATCTCTTTTGACATAAGGGAATAGCTCATCCAGCGCCCTGATTCTCTCCTGCTCGGTATCGGAAACAATCATCTTGCGAAGAATAAACAACGGCTCATCCGAACCTTTGCCGTAAAACATATGCTCGGTCCTGAACAATCCGATACCCTCGGCGCCGAATTGTCTCGCCCTTTGGGCATCTTCCGGAGTGTCGGCGTTGGTACGTATGCCCAGCTTTCTTACTGAATCACAAACCTTCAGGAAGCCGTTTAGCATCTTATTTTCCTGCGCCGCCTCCATCATCGGCAACCGTCCTTTATAAACATTTCCTTTTGTGCCGTTGAGGGTAATATAGTCGCCTTCTTTCAGCATCTCGCTGTTGACGCGAACTTGCTTTTTATCGTAGTCGACATGAAGAGCTCCGCAGCCCACGATGCAGCATTTACCCCATCCACGTGCAACCAAGGCAGCGTGTGATGTCATACCTCCTCGCGCCGTCAGGACGGCTTCCGCAGCCCGCATACCTTCGACGTCCTCAGGATTGGTTTCTTCCCTGACGAGGATTACCTTTTTGCCCTGCTTCGCCCACTGCACGGCGCTGTTGGCGGTAAATACAATCTGTCCTGATGCGCCGCCGGGGCCGGCGGGCAAACCTTTCGCCAGCGGTTTATGGAACTTTTCCTCCTTCGGGTCAATTATCGGGTGAAGCAGTTCATCAAGCTGCGACGGCGTTACGCGCATTACCGCGTCTTCTTTCTTTATTAACTTTTCTTTGAGCATATCCATTACCATTTGCACAGCGGCGGGGCCATTGCGTTTGCCCACCCGTGTCTGCAACATAAAAAATCGTCCGTTTTCTATCGTAAACTCGATATCCTGCATATCGCGATAGTGCTTTTCGAGCTTTTTCTGAATCATGAACAACTGCTTGTAAATTTTCGGCATTGCTTTTTCGAGCGAGACCAGCTCTTTGTTGTGCTCGCTCTTGGAGTATTCGTTCACAGGCGCAGGAGTCCTGATTCCAGCTACAACATCCTCACCCTGGGCGTTGACCAAGTATTCACCATAGAACTTGTTTTCGCCGTTGCCGGGGTTGCGGGTAAATGCAACGCCCGTGGCCGAATCCGCACCCATATTGCCGAACACCATCGCCTGAACATTAACCGCAGTCCCCCATTCATCAGGTATATTCTCAATCCGCCTGTAACTTACGGCGCGTTTTCCGTTCCACGAAGCAAATACGGCGTGGATGCCTCCCCACAACTGCTCATTGGGGTCGTGCGGGAAATCCTTGCCCAGAACTTCTTTGACTTTCTTTTTGAACTGTCCGCAGAGCTGCTGGAGGTCGCCGGCGGTCAGGTCGGTATCGCTCTTGTAACCCCTGCGCTTTTTCATACTATCCATAATTCCTTCCAGCTGCCTGCGGATGCCCTGCTCGTCCTTCGGCTCAATACCCGCCGCCTTCTCCATCACCACATCGGAGTACATCATAATCAGCCGGCGATACGCATCATATACGAACCGTTTGTCGCCGCTCTGCTCGATAAGTCCGGGTATGGTCTTTTCAGTCAATCCGATATTCAGGACCGTCTCCATCATGCCGGGCATTGACCGGCGTGCGCCTGAACGAACCGAAAGCAGCAACGGATTTCGACCATCGCCGAATCTTTTACCCATCAGCTTCTCAACTTTTTTCAGCGATTGCGCCACCATCTCCTTAAGCCCTTGCGGATACTTCCTTTTATTCTGATAATAATAAGTGCAGATTTCGGTAGTAAGCGTAAAGCCCGGCGGAACGGGCACGCCCAGCTTGGCCATTTCGGCGAGATTAGCACCCTTGCCGCCCAAAAGTTCTTTCATTTTCGCGTTGCCATCGGCCTTTCCGCCGCCGAAGAAATAAACCCACTTGCCCGCCATTGTTAAAAATCTCCTTTCCGGCTACGGCTCGGCCTTCGCCGAGACGAGTCAGCTAAATTCCAAGCCAACAATTTTACCAACATATGGGTGATGTCCAACATTCCTGAACACCGACCCTATGTGATTTTCTAACAGGAAAAGGAACTTTTCAGAGTATACTACCGAATCGATGATGTCAATGATTAAAAATGCGTGAAAGTCGCCGGCGCTCCCCC
>CAYLXD010000112.1:3555-6096 GCA_964387515.1 uncultured Pirellulales bacterium
GAAGACGTGGGGGCGACGGAGCGAAGCTCGCGTGCCCCCTGCAAAGATTAAGATTTATCAGGCGGGATTATTATAAGACAAGACTAAAGATATGTCAGAATCCGCCGCCGGCTTATACGGCCGCTGCAGCCCACCCCTACGGGGCTGCTTGTTCTGCACGGCTACCCAACTACTGCCCCTCTTGCAGCTGACCGGTCATCTGCAATCCGGCCAACGCAGTGAATTTGTCATCAACGAACTCGAAGATTTCATCCAGGCCGGTTATTGTAAAAATCCTCTTTGTGGCCGGGGCAGCGCCGCAGAATACAAGTTGATGCCCGCAATCGGTCAGCAATTTGCGCAGCTTCAGAAGCTTCGACAGAGTCGATGAAGTCACAATATCCACACCGGAAAAATCCACGACCACCTCACAGTCGCCTCTGTCGCGGACAATCTGGGTAACGGCTTCCAGCTCATCACCCATCTGCGGCTCCGGTGGCAAATCAACAAGAATTATATTCTCCGACCAATCCTGAATCGCCATCTCAGCTCTCCTACGTCAGCCTGCCTCGCCGGCTCGCCTCTGCGAAGCGCTTTGGCGAAGCGGGGCAGGCGGGTCCACTACAATTTAGTTTTCAATTATTGTATCGGCACAAGTTCGGGCCCAGTTAAAAAAAACCTGCATAAACCAGAGGTCTTATTCGGCATCGACCCATAAAACCGCTCTTTCCGTATCCCGATAGAGCATCACGGTCGGGGAAATCTTAAAGTTGCGGATACGGCTTATAATCTCCTACAATTACCGGTAAGGCAATAGTTATAAGCAGCTGGATTATTCTTCCCAAAGCCAGTTATAAGCAAAGATAGCAAAATCTGTGAAGCTAACCAACCCATTTCGGCTGAGGTCACCTGGACTGTATTGTCCGCTATCAAGCCAATACTGAGCAAACACAGCTAAATCACTACAATCTACTTTATGGTCATTGGTTAAATCGGCCAATGAAACCCGGTTAGCAGGACTTTTGCTCGCACTGACTGCCAAAATATCGCTGCCATCTTTTGAAGGTCTCTCTGCTCCATACCTTGAATTTTTAAAGTGGATTTGATACAATATTGGAGACTATGGGCAAAGGCGTAGCCTTGTAAATGAATTACTCGAACTTATTCGGCTCCGCAGTGAACATGTTATATCAGAGCCACTAATTTATGAAGAAAATATGCTATCCTTAAAAACACTCCTCGAATCATTTAATAAAACTTTACTTTTCGCGGTTTTTCTTATATCTCTAAATTCTTCATATTTATATGCGCAGGCGGTTTTATTAGACGATTTTGAAGATGGAGATCTTGTTGCTGAGAACTACTGCTACTGGGGTGCAAATGCCTGGGCTCAAGCAGTTAACGGCGAAGTTCTGAATCTTGAAAACGCTGACGACGGGACCGGCAACCGAGCAGCACATGCTACAATACAAACAGGAACTGGCAGCTGGTCAAATGCAGATATTATTTTGAAACTTGACGGGGATAGCGGAAACTATGAATACAAAACCTACGTAGATTATGGATACGATTTACGAGCGTTCAAACAAATCCGTTTCAGAGCAAAGGCATCCCCAGGGGGTAGCGGTAGATTTAATCAAAAATCCGGTGTTATAACAAATTATCAATACTACTATAAATCACTAACTCTATCCGACAGCTGGACACAATTTGTCATTGATTTCTCGCAGTTGATAAGCGACCAAAACACAGTTACCCTACAAGAATCACTGCAACATACTTATGAGCTTAGTCTTATCAAGTATTCTTCACCTAATACCACTGTCGATATATGGATTGACGATATCGAACTCGTTCTCGACCCGAATTACGTACCGCCTGAAACTGTCAATATACCATCAGGATTAATAGAGGCTGCAGAGTCGAAAGGATTAAAAATCGGATTCCTTTTGCAGTCAGGGACCATGTCTAACGAATCCCTTAAGGCTTTTGCAGATAATAACGCTCAATTTATCATGAGCGGCTGGCAAACAGGCCAAACTGTAATTCAGAGATTTCCTAATTACTGGGATTTCGCGAGGGCGGACTCTGTAATCAAATGGGCTTATGATAACAACAGGAAAGTCAAGGTTCAGCATCTTGTATGGCATGGCTCAACTCCTGATTGGATTGTTAACGCCGGATATACACCTGCTGAAGTTAACGATATAATGCGACAATTCATTCAACAATCCATCGCTCATTATAAAACAAACTATCCCAATACAGTGACTCACTACTCTGTTGTCAATGAAGCAGTGACTGATTCCACCGGTTCTTATAGGCAGACTTTCTGGTATAACGAACTGGGGCCTGAATACATCGCGAATGCGTTCAGATTTGCTCACCAAGCTGAACCTAATGCCAAACTTTATTACAACGATTACGGGATTGACGGCATCAATACAAAATCCGACGCAGTCTACAACATGGTAAGTAACCTTCTGGATGACGGAGTTCCCATCCATGGAATCGGTTTGCAGATGCATATTTTCAACTTAGACTGGTATCCCGGCAAACAAT
>CAYLXD010000113.1:0-6024 GCA_964387515.1 uncultured Pirellulales bacterium
AGATTTGTGAAAGTGAAGCCAGTGAAACACAATATTGGCTGGAAATAATTGTAAAGCTAAGATGGTTATCTTGGAGAAAAGTGAAAGGTGAATATCAAGAGTGTGGAGAATCGCTCGCTATCTTTACATCTATTGGAAGCAAATGAGCTAAAAAGGAGATTCGAATATATGTTGTTTACAACTTTAGCTCACTTTAGGCACTTTACACTTTAGGCACTTTAATCACTTTAGCTCACTTTAGAACAAGGTATGGCTAAAATGAACTTCAAAATTAATAATGTCGAAGTTGGCGTGAAGGGACCTTTATTTCTAATTGCAGGCCCTTGCGTTATCGAAAGCAAAAAACAATGCCTTGAGATTGCCGACAGACTCGTGGAGATTGGCCGGCGCAGCAGCGTTGGTGTGATTTTCAAATCCAGTTTCGATAAGGCCAACCGTTCGAGCATATCGAGCTTTCGCGGCCCGGGTCTGGAAAAGGGGCTGGAGATTCTTTCAGCCGTTCGTACAAAGAGCAACCTGCCGGTTATGACCGACGTTCACGAGCCGGCCCAGGTTGCGCCGGTTAGCAAAGTCGTCGATTGCCTGCAGGTGCCGGCTTTTCTTTGCAGGCAGACCGACTTACTTTGTGCCTGTGCGGAAACGGCCAAAGCTGTAAATATAAAGAAAGGACAATTTCTCTCGCCCGACGAGATGAAGAATGTCGTCGAAAAAGTCCGTGCCTGTGGAAACGAAAAGATAATGCTTACTGAGCGGGGCACATTTTTCGGCTACAATCGATTGGTTAATGATATGACGGCGATTGAGACTATGAAAAAGCTCGGCTATCCGGTCGTTTTCGATGCGACGCACAGCACCCAGCAGCCCGGCGGTCTCGGATATGCAAGTGCAGGCCGACCGCAAATGTCACCAATACTCGCAAAGGCCGCGATTGCAGCCGGCGCAAACGGCCTTTTTATTGAGGTCCATCCCGAACCGAAGAAAGCAAAATCGGATGCCGCCTGTGTTATGCCCATCGACCGGCTCGAGGGCCTGCTAAAAGTCTGCAAACAAATCTTTGACCTCGTACGCGGATAACAAAGTGACTGGCGAAAAAAAATATTTATATGGGCCGGTGCCCTCGCGAAGGCTGGGACACAGCTTGGGCGTGGATATCGTCCCTTTTAAGGTTTGTACCCTGGATTGTATCTATTGCCAGCTCGGCAAAACCACCCAAAAGACCCTCCAGCGCAGAGAATATGTCCAAGCCGAGGCGGTCTTGACTGAGCTCACACACAGATTGGCGGAAGGATTGCAGGCCGATTTTATCACGATAAGCGGTTCCGGTGAGCCTACATTGAATTCTCAGCTTGGCGAAATTGTTGTCGGCATAAAGAACCTTACTGAAATCCCTGTAGCTATACTAACAAACGGCACGCTGCTGTACAGAAAGGACGTTCGGGACGATTGCGCAAAGGCCGATGTAGTCCTGCCGTCTCTGGATGCTGGCGATGAGCAGACCTTCCGGAGAATCAATCGCCCGCACGCTGATATTAGTATCGAAAAGCTGATTTCAGGCCTGTCTTCCTTCAGAGATGAATTTGCCGGCCGAATATGGCTTGAGGTATTTTTGGTAGAGGCCGTCAATACCGATGCCGCAGCAATAGCAAAAATCAGCGAGGCTATAAAACGGATTCGCCCGGACAAAATCCATCTTAATACAGCCGTGCGACCAACCGCCGAGCAGTCTGTCAAGAAAGTCGATGCCGAAAAGCTAAACGCCATAGCAGCTCAGTTGGGCCAAAGGTGTGAAGTTGTTGCCGATTTCACACCGCAGCGGTGCACTGAGCATATGGTAAGTAAGGCTCAAGACGTGCTATCAGTACTAAAACGCAGGCCTTGCTCCTTGGCCGACATATGCTCAGGCCTCGGCATCAGCAGAAATGAAGCCCTGAAGTACATTACGCATTTCAGGCAGCAGGGTCTTGTGCACTCCGAACAAAAGGGGGACGTAACTTTTTTTAAAGCAGATTAGTACCAGCTACTCCGGCAGGCGCGGATAATAAATTTGTCTAAATTTATGGGGATTTGCCGGTATTTACACTCAATTTGTAAAGCCAGGGGTTTTATTGGCCGATAAAAGTATTGCCGTTTTCGGCGAAGGTGCGATTTTATGGTTCTCTGCCGATTGGAGCAATGAAAAGAGGCAAGCGACAACTGGTTTTAAACAAAGGCATCCAGAAGTTTATATTCCGTTATGACGCCGGCTGTGAAGACCAGCTTTTGGAGGTGCTCATTGAGCAGGCAAAGGACAACCGCACAGACTTTGACTGGTTCGACGCCGCCGTCCTGAGCTTCAAACTGACGCAATCGCTGATAAATCAGGCAGACGAACTTTTACGAAAACCGGATACCAGTGACCTGCAAAATGGCAGCACAAATCCGGACACGCAGCTCTGCGTAAATTAAAGGTAAGCGGGCTTAATTCGCTCTTGTAAAAAAGTGAATACAAAAAACTGCCTCTTTGTGCAGTAAGTTCGTGTTAACAGTTTGATTGGTAGGTAAGCAAATCATGGAAAATAGCGTACTCGTCCAGGAATTCCTGAATTACTTGCAGTTTGAAAAACGGTTTTCTGAGCACACGGCCAAGTGTTATGGAGCGGACCTGAGCCAGTTTAGCCAGTTTCTGATTTCCGCTTCTGAGCATGCCGCCCGCGATGCCGGACACGCTGCAGCGCACGAGCATCAGGCAGGTGCCGCCGTCGCTGTGGCAACACAGACCAAAGCCAATATCGACCAGTTGCTTTTTTCGGTGCAGACCGATGATGTCAGGGCATACCTGGCCCTTCTAAACGAAAGAAACTATTCCAAAGCAACCGTCGCTCGAAAACTTGCAACGCTGCGCAGCTTTTACAAGTTTCTTGTCAAAAGAAAACAGCTCGGCTCCAACCCCGTCATAGCAGTCAGAACTCCGAAGCAGGAAAAAAAACTGCCGCGCTTCCTTGAGTATGACCAGGTCAAAAGGCTGCTCGAGACTCCGCCGATGGATAACTGGCTCGGCGCAAGGGACAGGGCCATTATGGAAACACTTTACAGCACGGGCATGAGAGTCAGCGAGCTCGTCGCCTTGAATATGGACGATATCGACTTCCTGGGTGAGGCCGTACACATCAGGGGCAAGAACAAAAAGGAGAGAATCGCGCCGATAGGCTCTTCGGCTCTGCAGGTTATTCAGCATTACCTCGAATTCAGAAACAAAAGAGCTCAAAACAACACCAATTTCGACTCGAGAATTCTGTTCGTCAACAAGCACGGCCGACGCCTCAGTACCCGTAGTGTCAGGCGCAAGATGGACAAATATCTGAAAATGGCCGGACTCGACCCTTCAATCAGTCCACATACCCTTCGACACAGTTTTGCCACGCATATGTTAAACAACGGTGCGGACTTGAGAAGCGTTCAGGAACTGCTCGGCCATCAGTCGCTCTCGACTACACAGATTTATACCCATCTTACAACAGGAAGGCTCAAAGAGGTTTACCATGGTGCTCACCCAAGAGAGAAGCAAACCGGGCACGACGACAATCAGTGGTAAAAACCAGCTGCCGGGCGGAAGGAGGTAGCTGTGGAAATCAAAAAGCCGGGACCCAAAGGTCCCGGCTTTTTTCGACTAACGGATGTTCCGGCAGGTGCCGGTTTAATCTGAGCTTTCCTCTGTGGTGATTTGGGCCCCTTCTTTGGAACCGCTGGCCTCATCGTTCTCTGACTGCAGTTCATTATCCTCGCCGATGTATTCCGGCACAAGCTCTTTGATCTTCTCAATTATCTGGTGGTGATTCTGGTTCCTGGCGACATCCATCAGTTCGTTTATACTGGTGCGAAGTTTGTCTCGGTCCATTGGAATGTTCTTCCATACCCTGATTTTGGGATGACTCGTGCGAAGCATGTCTTCACCTTCGATGGAAAGCTCTTCGAAAAGTTTTTCGCCAGGCCGGGTACCTGTGAATTGTATTTCGATGTCTTCTACGGGACTGAAACCACTGAGAGTGATAAGTTCTTTTGCCAAATCGACAATCTTTACCGGCTCGCCCATATCGAGCACGAAAATCTCCCCTCCTTTGCCCATCGCAGCCGCCTGGAGAACTAGCTGACTCGCTTCCGGTATAGTCATAAAGTATCGCTTCATTTCAGGGTGAGTAACGGTTACGGGGCCGCCCTCGGCTATTTGTTTCTTGAAAATAGGCACAACAGAACCTTCGGAGCCCAAGACATTTCCGAACCGCACCGTTACAAAGTGCGTCTTGCTTGTTCTGCTCAAATCTTGAATATACATCTCCGCAATGCGCTTGGATGAGCCCATTATACTGCTCGGATTGACCGCCTTATCCGTGCTTATCATCACAAAATTAGCCGCGCCGTAACTGTTCGCCGCGTCCGAAACTGTTTGTGTGCCCAAAATGTTGTTCTTAATGGCTTCTCCAGGATTAAGCTCCATCAACGGCACATGCTTGTGAGCCGCAGCGTGAATAACAACCTCCGGACGGTACTTCTCGAAAATCTCAGCGACCCGCACCTTGTCGGTGATGTTGCAGATAAGCGATTTTATCGAGAGCCCAGGAAATCGATAACCAAGTTCACGCTCTATGTAGAACAGTGGGTTCTCCGCCTGCTCAATAAGCAGAAGCTGCTTCGGCCCAAAATTACAGACCTGCCTGCACATCTCCGACCCTATCGACCCGCCGGCACCGGTAACAAGAATCACCTTGTCCTTGAGAAAAGCCTCTATCGAACCCACGTCAAGCTCAACAGCTTCTCTGCCCAACAGGTCGTTGATATCAACATTTCTAATCTGAGAGACCCGGAACTTACCAGACGCGATATCCGTAATTGATGGCACCGTGCGGAACCGGATTTTAGTGCCTTCACACACCTGAATAACACGTCTTCGCTGGCGGTGGGTCGCTGCTGGTATCGCGATTGCAATCTCTTCGATATTGCGGTCTCTGCATATCTTCGGCAGCTCTTCTACGGTCCCAAGAACAGGCAAACCATAGATAAACATCCCCTGTTTGCGGGCGTCATCGTCGATAAAGCCGACAACATCGTACTGCGCAACCGGCATCCGGTGAATCGCACGCAGCAGCTCTTCACCGGCATTGCCGGCGCCGACTATGAGAAATCGCTTCATTGGGCCACGCTCTTCTGTGCGGAACTCCTCATAGTATAATCTTATTACCATTCGCAGGCCGGCCAGAAGCAGAACCGTCGCAAACATATCAGCCATAAATACACTCTGCCCGACTTCGGTTATCGCCTTTAGAGCTTGCCGGATTGCCGTTGTGCTTATAAAGGCGTACCACAGTACGACGATTATGAATGTACTGACGAGCGATGCCCGCAGTATACCAAGAAGGTCGGATATCCCAGCGTAGCGCCACCAGCCACGGTACTGTTTGAAAAGACCGAACACCGCCAGCTTAATAATAACGAAAAACAACAGCAAAATCGGATACTGCTCCACCAGCCAGCTGCGCTTGAATACCATATTGTAGGACAGAAGAAATGACAGCAGCAGTGAGACGGCAAAGGCTATTATATGGGCGAGAATAATCAGGGGTTTGCGAAACATCAGCAGCCGCGTCGGAGGGGCTGGCAGTGGCGAGACGTTTTTATAGCTGTCTTCTCTCTGTGTATTTGTCTTTGATTCCGGCATATTTCCCAGGCAAAATCACGTGCTACTCTGCGAAGTAGCGATTCCGGCCTTCGCCCCTTAGGGGCTATGGTGAAGTAGACTCGCTACGTAGCACGAGTTAAAGCTCGTTCACAAAGTGGTGAGCGAAGTCGAATCCAAACTTAATTATAGCAATAGTTCAAGCGCCTGTCAAGAGATTATCCCCCCTGCTCCACTGTTTAGAGTCTCGTCAGCTCTAATGGGGACCTGCCCCGCAGTTTACATTCTAATGCAAAGGGAGAATGTTGCGGGGTCATTCCTTCCCATTTAGCCCCCCGGCCTGCCGGGGGGTTTTATTTTTTCGTTTAGCCGTCGCC
>CAYLXD010000114.1:0-5922 GCA_964387515.1 uncultured Pirellulales bacterium
TACAAAGGCATGCGGGTCGGTGCCCGAGTGGCTAAAGGGGATGGGCTGTAAACCCATTGGCGCAAGCCTACGTTGGTTCGAATCCAACCCGGCCCAGTTGGCTCACAAATCAAGAAACCTTCCCAGCACAGCGGCGGTGTGCATCGCAAGAAACATCAGATAATCGAGGTCGCTCAAACTGTAGTGCTCATGTATCATAGCATTGTCCACATATAACACGCCGTAACAGCCGTTTGGGCGCATTACAGATGCTATCAGCGCCGAGCGAATCCTCTCCTTTTCTTCCGTTTGTGCAGAAACTCTCGGCAGGACCATAGACAGTCCCCTTTCGACCGCATCGTTGATTTTTTCATTGAGCTGCAGGTCGGTTAGCTCGACCGGCCGGCTATCCCGCCTTTTGCCGGAGTGGTACGTCATCGGGCCGTTGGGCTGGTCCCTTAAAGCACACCAGCAACGAAATGCGCTGAACTGCTTCAAAGTGATATCCAGTAAAGTCGTCAGCAATTCGTCGAGACTGCCCGCCCCACAGATGGCTTCGGTGGCCCGTGAAAAATCGGTCAATCTCTTCGCCGCTAACCTCATAGCCGGTGCGTGGGCAGCATCGGGCTTTCGCACCACGGTTTCGTGACGCGGCGTTGTCAACGCAGCCTCCAGATGAAGCGTGTCTTCCATTTGCGCTTTGCTGTCAGCTCCGACAGGCGCTTTGCTGTCAGCTCCGACAGGCGCTTTGCTGTCAACTCCGACAGGCGCTTTGCTGTCAACTCCGACAGGCGCTTTGCTGTCAGCTCCGGCACCTTCTCCGAGGTCGATTTCGATAGTGAAGTCGGCTATACACAGAACGTCGCCGGTCTTAATTTCAGCTTTATGGATAGCCTCATCGTTTAGATATGTTTCGTTCGCCGAGTCCAGGTCTTCCACCATCCACCTGCCGTCCTCATTGATAGAGATTAGCGCATGCTGTTTTGAGACGGTTTTACCCGGCAGAGGAATCTGGTTGCTGCTTTTTCTGCCGATAGAAACAGGCCCTTCGCTGAACTGAAATTCTTTCGTCGTGCCGTTACCTGCTTTTACTATCACCCGCATTTTCTCCCTCACCACAAAGATTTTCCGGTACCTTTAAACATTATACATAATTTGACACTTTCCTCAAGTAAATAATTCCTCGCCCGAGACCATCATTCGGCAATTTTGTTTTGACCGCTAAAGGACTTGACAGCGGCGGTGGGAAGGCGTTAGTATTAAGCGACCTTGAAACCTGCGGGCAGGTAGCTCAGTCGGTAGAGCAACGGACTGAAAATCCGTGTGTCGGCGGTTCAATTCCGCCCCTGCCCATTTTCGTAACTCTTTGTTTTTCAAGCACTTGTGTTTGAGGAGGACGTATAACCTTCAAAAAAACAGTCTATTGGGCTAAATTTAGTCAAAAAACTCGCCAATTATGTATGGTACCCAAAATAATCGAAATCAGCTATCGCCCGCCAGTTGGGGAACAGAAGACAAACGTCGGGTGACAGACGAGAGTTTTTACCCGCGGGGGTTTTTTCGGTTATAATTCTGCGGTGGTTTTGGAAGGCATCTTAAGGACAATACGGTTTTAAATAAGTCCGTCTACGGCGGACAAACTCGTCGTTCGCAAAGCAAGTGTATCACCGCAAGCCGGAGTCATCGTTATGCGGGCAGTCATAGTAGAGTGGTAATTGTGGACAAGGATTTGAAAAACAAGACACTTGGCGAGTTGGAGAGCATAAGCGAAGATTTCGGCCAGAAGAAATACTCAGCCAAATACATTTTCACGTTTATCCACTGCAAGGATGCCGTTGATGTCTCGGCTATAAGCCCGTTAAGCAAGTCATTTCGAGCCAAGCTGGCAGAAGAGGGATACTATATCTCTCATCTGAATACCGTGCAAACATTTACCGACCCTGACGGCACTATAAAATATCTTTTTGAGTTAAGCGACGGCAATCGAATCGAAACGGTACTTCTATTCGACGGCAAACGCAAAACACTATGTGTTTCAGTGCAGGCCGGCTGTTCGATGAACTGCGTATTCTGCGCAACTGCGAAACTGAGATTCCAAAGAAACCTCACAACAGCTGAGATTGTCGACCAGGTGAACATCATTCAAAAAGACAGAGGAAAAATAAACAACGTTGTGTATATGGGAATGGGGGAGCCATTGCAAAATTACGATGCTGTTCTGAAATCCGTGCGCATACTGAATCATCCGGAGGGTAAGAATATCGGGCTGTGTCATTTGACAATCAGTACCTGTGGGGACGCTGAAGGCATCCGGAAACTGGCGAGTGAAGATATTTGTCCGCGATTGGCAATATCCCTGAATGCGCCAACCGATGTGCTACGAACCAAGCTCATGGCCATCGATAAGAAATACCCTATCGCAAAGCTGCTTGCAGCAACGAAATATTACCAGCTAAAAACGGGATGCCGCGTAACTTTCGAATATGTGCTGATAAAGGGTTTGAATGATTCCAAACTGCACGCTCAAATGCTCGCCAAATTGGTACACCAGGTGAAACGTAACGTAAACCTTATAGAGTATAATCCTCATTTGCACTGTCCTTTTACAGCAAGCAGCAGGCAAGCCATAGAACGGTTTAGGCGAGTGCTTGAAGATGCCGGGATTGAAACGACCATTCGTTTTAAAAAAGGTTGTAAAATAAAGGCGGCCTGCGGACAATTGGGAGCTGAGCTGCTGTGGAAATAACACCCATAGCAGGGGTGGGGGCCAACAACAAATATGACTTGACTAACCACGTCGGCGTTCATACACTCACTTTTTTGTTTAATCGCTGTTTACGGGAGTTCAGCAGATGGAAGAAGCCATTGCAAAAGCAGGTGCTTTGATTGAGGCGATGGAATATATCCGCAGCTTCAGCGGCCGAATTGTTGTCGTGAAACTGGGCGGCAGCGTTCTGGATGATGCGGGTCTGCAGCGGAAGCTGTTGACCGACGTTGCGTTTATGGCGACGGTGGGAATGCAACCTGTTATTGTCCACGGCGGCGGCAAGGCCATCACAAAGGCAATGAAAGATGCCAGTCTTGAGGCGGTCTGGGTGCAGGGCCGCCGATATACCGATGAGCGGACCCTGACGATAGTAGAACATACGCTTGTAAATAAGATTAACATTCCACTCTGCGAGACGCTCAAGGAACTGGGCTGCTACCCGACCGGTCTGCATTCACTGAGCAGCTGCGTATTGTTTGCCGAGCCTTTGCGGCTGACAGGCAAAAACGGGCGACAGATTGACGTTGGCTTTGTCGGGCGAATGACGGACGTAAACAGCCATTTGCTGAAGACGCTTTGCGGGGCCGGGACAATACCCGTTATCGCGCCAACAGCGATAGACAGGACCGGCGGAAAACTGAATGTCAACGCTGACAGTGCGGCGGGCATGGTTGCCGGGGCGGTCGGCGCAGAGAAGCTGGTTATGGTAAGTGACACCCACGGCATATTGGCAGACCGCGATGACCCCAGCAGCAGGGTTTCAAGTCTGGACGAGAAACAAATAAAAGAAATGATTGAGTCAGGGGTCATTACCGATGCGATGTTCCCAAAAGTCGAGGCGTGTCTTGCGGCGTTGGATGCAGGCGTGAAAAAGGCACATATTATCGACGGGCGGATTGAGCATTCGCTGCTTCTGGAAATATATACCGACAAAGGTATCGGCACTCAGATAGTCAGGCCGTGAATCGGTCTGGCGGTGATTACCGGGGGCAAATCAGATGGGCAAAAAAGCTGTCGACATTGTGCTGCTGCCAGATGAGGCGATGACGGACAAAGCGATTGAAGCGAACGCAGAGCTGGTGCGCAAATACGGTATGGATTCGACCCATTCGACAAGCTCAGGGCGGGCAGGCTCACCACAAGCAGAAATCGTTCTGGATAAGGACAACTGCCTGCCGCATATCTCCCTGGCGATGGGGTGCATTGAGGACAGTAACATCAGCGCAGCCGGTAAAGTCCTGGAGGAAATAGCCGAGCAGAATCCGGTGGGTAAGCTGAAAGCTGTCGGCGTGGAGGTTACAGAAAATGCGAAGGGCGAAAAAGTTTCGGTCTTTAAGGTGGAAAGAACGCAGCAGCTTCAGTCGATTCATGAAAGGGTTTCTCAAGAGCTGGCGAAATATTTTAGCTTTGATGTGACAAAGGATATGATATATGGAAGCGAGGAGGTTGCAGAGACGACCCTGCTCTGGATTAGGAACTATCGTGAGAAATCGAGTTTCGAGAGATTTGCACCTCATATAACAATTGGGTACGGGCAGGCAAAAGAACTCGCAAGGCCGATAGAATTCAGGGCTTCACAGCTTGCTTTGTGTCATTTAGGAAATCACTGCACGTGCAGGAAGGTTCTTGTATCTGTTGGTGTTGTTTGAATTTGAGAAGAGCGTTTTCAAAATGAAAGGAAGGATGAGAAAATGGCAGTGAAAAAGGTAGTTGTCCATTGTGTGGAGGTTGAGGACAGGCCGGGCGGCCTGCAGGGGCTTTTGGCTCAGACGACATCGGCGAATGTGGACCTTCAATGCTTCGCAGCATTCTCGGGCGGCGGCGGAAAAGGACAGGTTTACCTGAGCGCCAAGGACGAGAAGGCACTTAGTGCCTGCGTTGAAAAAACCGGGATTGAGACGACGCCGGCGGCGGGCTTTATCATCAGCGGTGATGATAAGGTCGGTGCTGCGGCGGAGGCGCTGAAGGGACTTGCCGATGCGGAGATTAACGGAGTTGCGGGTGCTGCAATGGTCTGCGACGGCAGCTACCGGATGCTAATTGTGGTAGATGCCAGTGACGGTGAGGCGGCGGCAAAGGCCCTGGGCGTGTAGCTCCTGCCTGCGTGTCAACGGGTCAGGCGGCGTCTGTTAGTTTATCTTGCGGCCTCTATCGCATCGGCAAGGTCGAGTGTGCCTTCGTATAAGCTTCTGCCGATGATTGCCGCTTCGGCACCTAACTCTGCGAGCTTTTTTATATCGGCTATTTCTTTTATGCCGCCCGAAGCTATGACGGGGATATGCACGGCATCGATTACAGCCTTTGTTCTTTCGAGATTCGGCCCTGTCATCATGCCGTCTTTTGTGATGTCGGTGTATATTATTGCGGCCAGCGGCAGTCTGGCAGCTTCGACAGCGAACTCAAGGAGCTGTTGGGGGGCCTCCTCCGTCCAGGCGTGGGTGACAACCCTGGAGCCTCTGGCATCGAGGCCAAGTGCAATCCTGCCTGTGAATTTCTGAGTCATTTCGCTGAACCACTCGAAGTCACTTACGGCTTTTGTTCCGATTATCACGTGCTCTATGTTCATATCAAGAAACTCTTTTATTGAAGCTTCGTCTCTGATTCCACCTCCGACCTCAATTTTGAACTTTCCGAGGGCTGAGATTGCGGATATTGTCTCGGTATTGACAGGTTTACCGATCTTTGCGCCGTCGAGGTCGACGATGTGGAGCCACTGCGCACCGGCTGAGAGAAACTGCTCAGCCTGTTTGACAGGGTCATCCTCATATGTTATCTGCCGGTGATACTCACCCTGGATGAGGCGGACACATTTGCCCTGCCGCAGGTCAATAGCAGGAATGATGTACATTGGCAAACCTCCGAAACCTTCGAGTCCTAAAACCTCCAATAACAATCCGTGGGATTTTAGGTAAACGGCTTTTGGGTTTCAACACCTTTTGGCCGAATATCTTCATATCGGCGAAAATCTTTGAGAATATTAATTATTGGTCAGGCTGGTCGCCAGTTCAATGAATTGGGCAGTCCTCCGCACCGGTAGTTTGTTGGAACAGACTTCTGCCTTGAGCCTAATATACTTGCAATTTGAGGCTGGTGCGTGTATAGGTGGAGAAGTCGCTATGGAGAGGTGTCGGAGTGGCTGATCGAGCCGGTTTCGAAAACCGGTGTGCCCTTTTGGG
>CAYLXD010000115.1:0-5921 GCA_964387515.1 uncultured Pirellulales bacterium
TGCACAAATCATAACCGTTGAAAGGATGACCTACATATTATCTAAATATAACGGCGAACCCCGGCCGATGGGCTGATTTTGTCGGCATCTGGCAGTCCTATAACCGTTCCTTCGACTACGCTCAGGACAGGTTTTTACAAAAGCCGACCGGCTTTTTACACGATATTAAAGTGCTGGGGTATCGGTCTATGCGCGGAGCAGAACAGGAAATGAAAAAAGGGTTTTCACTTATTGAGATATTAATAGCAGCGGTGCTGCTTGGAATACTGGCGACGATTGTGATTTCGCAGCTTCACGACCAAGCGCACCTGGCCAAGATTGTCGCTGCAAAGGGCAATCTGCGTGTTCTGCGAAGCGCCATTGAGTACTACGCCGCCCAACACAACGGAGTTGCTCCCGGCTACTCCGACGGCGAGATTGCGCCATCAACTACAGTTGAGCAGCAGTTAACACTCTACACGGATGATGGCGGCAACACAGCGGACACCCAATCGCGGGACTTTCCATTCGGCTGTTACCTGAGAAAGATTCCCGAAAATCCCTTCAACAACAAAACGAGAATAAAGGTGCTCGGGGATAATGAGCCTTTTCCGGAATCCGCCGACGGAAGCTTCGGCTGGATTTACAAGCCAGCGACCAGGGTCATCAGGCTCGACTGGCCTGGAAGGGACAAAGACGACGTCCGTTACTACGATTATTAACGCGGCGATAAGCCGAACCAATTTATTATTTACTATTTATTATTTACTATTTACTATTCCTTCAGCTACTTTGACAGTTCGACTCCTTCGATTTCACTCAGGACAGGTTCGCTCACCGCAGGCTCCGCTCAGTATAAATTCGCTCGGGACGGGTTTGCTCGGTATAAACAGGCGCAGGACGACAAGGTCATTTTTTTACTTTCTAATGTCAGAGCCGGCGGGTAAAATGAACCGGCAGTCAGGTAAATTACATTTGATTCGTAATCGAAAAAACAAGGGGCTAAAAATGGAAAAATTCACCTCCGCCGAAGAAATTCTGGATTTTGCGATTTCAAAGGAAATAGAATCGGAAAAGTTTTACAGAAGGCTTGCCAACCAGGTAGACAACCCCAAGATGTGCGATGTGTTCGATAAGTTCGCCACGGAAGAGCTCAGACATAAGATGAAGCTGGAGTCGATTAAACGGCAAGGCAGCACCAAATTCAACGAAGAGAAAATTCAAAACCTCGGTATAGCAGATTATGCTACCAATGCGGAATTCCGACCCGATATGAGTTACGCCGATATGCTGCTTCTGGCAATGAAAAGGGAAAAGGCGGCGTACAGGCTGTATCTGGATTTGGCAGCAACAGCTCTGGCAGAAGAATTGACAAATACATTCCTGATGTTAGCTCAGGAGGAAGCGAAACATAAGCTGCGCTTCGAGATTGAATACGACGACGTAGTGATGGAAGAAAATTGAAGCGCAAACAACAGAGTCAATTTATTATTTTGTAGCGGCGGAGACAAGTTCGCGGCCGAGACGGTAGGCATCCTTCAGGGCGGTTGGGTGCTGCTTTATGCGGCTGGGCTTTTCAATTTGATTGACGAATAATTCGGAAACGTAATTAAACTCGAGGACGTCAAGCCAATACTTCATCGTAAGGTGGATGCTCTCGAACATCTTTGTGCTCTTCGAGCCGCCGACAGCGATGACCATAGCACGACGGTCACGCTTGGTTGTGAAAAGCGGCTTTTTGAGGATGTGTTTGTTCGCCCAGAGGCACTGGCAGCGGTCGATGAGGGCCTTTGCCTGGGCGCAGACGGTCATAAAGAATATAGGGGTGGCGAAAATCAAGCGATCGGCGTCAAGCATTTTCTGCAGGATTATCTGGAAATCGTCCTCAACCTTGCACTTTCCGGTGATGTAGCAGGAGTTACACTCGATGCAGGGTGCGATTTTGAAATCGCGCAGGGTTATATATTCCGCCTTCGCCAAGGCTTCCGACTCCGCTTTCGCTACGCCGGACAAGTCGGCGGACAAGTCGGTTGATGCTTCTGCGGATTCGGCGCCGGCAAGGGCCTGACGCAATAACAGGTCGCTACTACTGTCAGCTCTGGGGCTTGTCGAGATGCCGAGTACTTTGACTGCCATATTAAATTCCCCTATGACACTCGTGCAAAGCCCCGAAGGATGCAAATGATAAACAGCTAACTTTCTTTAAGTGCCCTGTTTATTTCATCCGTAAAGGATGCGAATGTTCCTTCAATGCCTTTAACCAATGGGATAATGCGAGCTTTGTCAAGGTCGAACGAATAGCTGTGGCTGAAAAAATGCCGAAATGCTAAATATCGTCTTAAGTCCTCAGCGGTTGATTCGGAAATTATGCCGTTCGATACGCCCAAGTTCACTAAGTCCCGGTGCCATGATGAATTGTGAGGCAGCTCCACGCCAAGATGAACAACCATCTGCTTTAGAATATTTTCAATTCCGTTATAGAAGTTGTGGATAAGGGCCGCAACTCCCGTTAGCTCCAGAGAAGAAAGATTCGGTATCGAATCGGCGCTGGTCAATTCTGCAACTACCTGCCTGATATTCTCAAGCTCTGCTTCTACAAGTTCACGCACTTTTGCCATAGAGTCGGATGCCATCGCGATAAATTAGTCTGTTAAATTTGGTGTCTTTAGAGAGGTCTACAAGGTCAACCGGTTTGGACAGGCTGAAAATCAGGTCTCCATAAAAGCTGAAGAACTTCTCAGGAATAACGCCTTCAACAGCGAGGTCGATATCATTTGCTTTTGTTGTCGGGTCGGCGCCTGAACCAAAGAGCAGAACCGCCCGCACATTGTACCGGCGAGCAATTTCTGCTATTGCAGCCTTGTCCTGTTCCGAAATCATAGGCTCATTATACTGGACAAACCTGTGTCTGTCAAAAAGAACACTATTACCAGTTTACGAAGCCGGGCCTAATTTGTGGCCGGGAGCGATAGAGTATAATCGCTTTTTGGATTCTGCGTTTGTATGAGCAGCGACGACCTTTCCGACAAAGATAATATGGTCGCCGGCGGTGGTCTGCGATTCGAGCGTGCATTCGAAATTTGCGACGGCGTCGGTCAGCAGGAGCGAATCAATCTTTTTAGCAGGCTCGGTTTTGCAATCGAACTCAGTGAATTTGTCGGTATCGCGGCCGGACTTTGAGCCGAAGAACAGAGCGGCATCGGCCATATCCGCTGATGGGAAGGCAATGGTAAAACACTTCGAGTGCCGGATGCATTTGACGGTGTAATGACCCTTGTAGACGGCAATCGCCATCATCGGCGGCTCGCCAGAGACAATCATTGTCCAGCCGAGCGTAACGGGATTGGCTTTGCCGTCTTTGTCCTTAGCAATGGTGATTACCACCTGTTCGGGATATTTGTTCTTTATAGCCTGCTCAAAGTTGACCTGTTTTTGCATTGTTGCTCTCCGTAATGATAATTTTGTATTCAATCTACCAAAATTTCCGGCGGAATCAAGGACACGAAGTTAATTTTCAGCGGGCGAGCTTTTGCCGGTCGATTCAGCAATTTGAAGCTGCAGCTCTTTAATTTCTTTCAGGACATTAAGTTTTGTGTCAACCACCCAATACCACAGTTTCATCAGGATTGTGGAATTGAAGCCAATCATAAAGAAAAGCACCCAGGAAAGCATCCCTTTGGTATCTGCGGCTGAGCGCAAACCAATATAACCTCCAGCCATCATACCGACGCTGAGCAGAAAGAATATCCAAAAAACCAATCTTGCCTGCCGTGTGTCCTTTACGAATCTTTCAAAAATTAATTTCATTTGGCCTATCTCCTTTTGTTCGGATTCACCTTTACCTGGTTCAAAACCAAGTTCACTCTTAAATGCTTTTTTCAATTCGTCTTCCAAATTATTCATTTTGCTGATGCCCCATTAGCTGCCGCAACAGCTTTATTGTGCGATGAGTTCTCGATTTCACAGTTCCTTCAGGAATACCAAGAATTTCAGCAATCTGGTTTATATCAAAGTCCTCGTGGTAACGCAGCATTAGCAGTGCCCGCTGTTCAGATGATAGTTTCATAATGGATGCACACAACAGTTCAGTTTTTTCATTGATGTTTTGCCTTACGCCGGATTCATTCTGCGCCCGCTTAGAAAGTTCGCTATCAAGCCTGTTTTGCTGATGTCGTTTACGCAGCCAGTCCATACATTTATTATTCAGGATTCTAAAGGCCCATCTGTGGAAGACAGCTACGTCGCCGAGTTTCCTGATACCCTTTACAACAGCGAGCCAGGTTTCCTGAACGACGTCCCAGGCGGCCGACTCAGAGCCGGTTACCTGAAAGGCGTAACGCCAGAGGCGTTTTTGCCATCTGTCAACAAGCAGCCCAAATGCCTCTCTATCACCCTGCTGGGACTTTAGAACGAGCAGCTCATCATATATTTGCTCACGGCTCTTTGCCATAACCTATAATAAAGTCGGAACAAGTGCGTTTTGGTTCCATACTTTTCTCAAAGAATAGCTTTTTCGTACTCGAGTTGTTTTTATATTGTGCCCGCGTACAGCAGGTTTTATATTAAGGAAAGACGGTTTTTGGTAATATATACTGCAGAACAACGTTGGCAAGGAGAAAGAGGTGGAGACAATCGGCTTTGTTGGCAGCGGTAATATGGCTGAAGCCCTGATAAGGGGCATAATAACAGCAGGGGTATACAGACCTGAGTGTATCTTTATAAGTGATGTCAGGGCGGAGCGGTTAAAACAGCTCGCTGAGAGATATAATGTCAAGCCTGTTAAAAATAACGGCGAGCTTGCAGGCAAGGTAGATATTGTCGTTTTGAGCGTCAAGCCGCAAAATATGGCTGAGGCGCTGGAAAGTATAAAAGACGCAATCGGCGGCGATAAGCTGGTTATATCAATCGCAGCCGGTGTAAAGACCGCCAATATCGCCGCTGTTTTGGGGGATGTGGCGATAGTTCGCGTGATGCCGAATACACCCGCTCTAATCGGTGAAGGGGCGAGTGCACTATTTGCTACCGCCAAGGCAAAGCCGATGCTGGAGGCGGCAAAGGCCATATTCTCCGCGGTTGGGAAGGCTATCGTCGTTGACGATGAGAATTTGATAGATGCGGTTACAGCAGTATCAGGGAGCGGGCCCGCTTACTATTTTCTGCTGATGGAGGAAATGATAAAAGCGGCGGGCGAATTAGGGCTAAATAATAACGTCGCGAAAGATTTGGTTCTGCAGACCGCGAAGGGGGCCGCCCTGCTGGCCGCAGAAGCGGATAAAAACAACGAAGGCCTCGGCGAGCTTCGACGAAAGGTTACTTCGCCCGGCGGGACGACCGAGGCCGCACTTAAAGTGCTGATGGACGGTCAATTCAGCCCATTGATAGCAAAGGCCATCAAAAAAGCGCGTGACAGAAGCAGAGAGCTGTCAAAGTAACAAACCCTATCGGTACACCATCCCCCACGTCTGCTTATCGCAGACAAGCACGTGGGCTAAATGTAGTGAAATCATATATATAGAGCTATTCGACGATGATTGCTTCGACGGGGCACTCGTCGGCGGCCTGCTGGACGGCTTCCTCGAACTCCGCGGGGACCTCATCGACGGTTACCTCGGCCATATCCGAGCCCATCTCAAAGACATCAGGGCAGGTGTCGACACATAATCCGCAGGCAGTGCATGTGTCTTCAATTCTGACTCTCATAGCAAAAACCCTCATTACTATTGGTTACGAGTTACCGGTTATTGGCTGCTGATTATTGTATTTGGGAATTCAATAGTCAATAGTCAACAGAAAATTGGCGGTTTGCAATGTTTTTATGGAATTTTTTGACGCGGCTGCTATACTACAGGCGTATCGGAGCCCAGTAAATAATCAATTACTAACATTATCGGCCGGGTCCCATGCAGACCGAGCCCGTGAATCTGGTCAGGCGGGGAACCGAG